>JACQUW010000148.1 GCA_016210115.1 Deltaproteobacteria bacterium
CCCCTGCGCCATCTTGATCTCCAGCTCGATGGCGGATGCCAGATATTCGGGTGTAACCCCGAAGCGCGCGGAAGCCACCTGCTTGATCGCGCTGTTCGCCCAGTCCCCGTTCTGCCGGCGATGGTACCGCGACGGATCTTCCCCTCCTTCGCCGCTGCCGCTCTTCGCGCCGAGCCGGTTCATAGCGATAGCGAGAGTCTCATGAGCCTCGCGCCCCAGCGCGCCATGGGAGATGGAACCGGTTGTGAAGCGCTTCAGTATTTTCTCGATGGGCTCGACCTCTTCCAGTGGAATCGCGTTGCTCAGCTTGAACCTCAGCAGGTCACGAATGGTGGCCGGCGGTCGCTCATCGACAGCCTTGGCGTAAGTTTCGTAATCCTTCGGCGCGCCGCTCTTGACCATTCGGTGAATCGCCTTGAACACGTCGGGATTGAAGGCATGGTATTCACCGCTCTTGCGATAGCGGTAGAATCCCTCCTGCTCCAGCCTGGGTTGTGGAACGCCGAAGGCCGCCCGATGGAACCTGAGCACCTCGGCGGTAATCTCCTCGAGCCCGGCCCCTCCAATGCGTGATGGCGTTCCAGTGAAGTACTTGTCGATGATGGCTCTGTCGAGTCCGATCGCCTCAAAGATTTGCGCACCGCGGTAACTGGACAATGTGGAGATCCCCATCTTGGACATGATCTTGAGAATTCCGTGTTCGATCGCCTTCTTGTAGTTCTGTAGTGCCTTGGTGGCATCCAGCCCATTCCAGCCATTGTCGTTTTCAGTGTTGTTCGCCAACAAATGAAGGATGGTTTCATAAGTGATGTAGGGGTAGATCATGCTCGCACCATGACCCAGCAGACAGGCAAAGTGGTGTTCTTCGCGCGCGTCTCCTGCTTCGACGACAATGCTCGCCCGCATTCGCCGCCCCTGCCTTATTAAATCGTGATGCACGGCACCCACGGCGAGCAGCATAGGAATGGGTGCGTGCGTTGACGAAACGTCGCGGTCACTCAGGATCAGGATCGAGCTTCCCTCATCCACGGCCTCCACGGCCGCTTGGCTCAACTCGTCCAGGGCCCTCTCCAAACCTTTGGCACCTTCCGAGGTAGGAAAAATAGCGCGCAAAACAGTCGACCTAAACGGTGGCTTCCCGTTCCCTCCGTCACCCATGCTCGCAGGTAGATTTTTCAGCCACTCCATCTCCTGCTGGTTCAGGATCGGGCTCGAAAACTTGATCAACCGTGCATGGTCCGGCGTTTCCTCAAGCAAGCTCCGCCGGTAGCCCAGAGCGCTGTTCAGGGACATGACCAACTCCTCGCGCAGAGAATCGATCGGTGGGTTTGTGACCTGAGCAAAGAGCTGCTTAAAGTAGGTGTAAAGTAGACGCGGCCTCTTGGACAACACAGAGAGCGGTGTATCATCCCCCATCGAGCCGACCGGCTCTTTGCCCTCGGTGATCATCGGCGAGATGATCACTTCCAATTCCTCCTCAGCGTAGCCGAACCCTCTCTGACGGCGCACCAGATCGACCTCTTCCATCGTTGGAGGCGGCACTGGCTGCTTGAGGCTCGCGCCATCGACGCGATACAGGTTCTCTTTCAGCCATCGGCTGTAGGGCTTGAGCCGGCTCACCTCTTTCTTGATCTCTTCGTTTCTGAGCAGCGTACCGCGGGCGGTGTTCACCGCGATCATCTGTCCGGGACCGAGCCGTCCCTTCTCAACGATCTCGGAATCGGAAATTTCCAAAACTCCCACTTCGGAGGCCATGATAATAGTGCCGTCCTTCGCGATCTTGTAACGCGCCGGCCTAAGACCGTTGCGGTCCAGTGCCGCCCCCACAATCACTCCGTCCGAAAAGGCAATCCCCGCAGGGCCATCCCAGGGCTCGCTAATGCATGATAGGTACTCATAAAAGCTGCGCAGGTCTGGGTCCATGGCGGGCATGCGCTGGTAGGCCTCGGGAACCAGCATCATCATGGAATGCAAAATAGTCCGTCCTGAGAGGGTCAGCAGCTCAAGAGCGTTATCCAAACTCGTGGAGTCGCTTCCCCCTTTAGTGATGACAGGCTTGAGCTTTTCGATCTCCCTCCCCCAGATTTCCGAGCGCATTTCCGCTTCGCGAGCAAACATCCAGTTGCGGTTCCCCTTAAGCGTATTGATCTCGCCGTTGTGACCCAGCATGCGCATGGGCTGTGCCAACGGCCAGGTCGGAAAGGTATTGGTGCTGTAGCGTTGATGAAAAACCGACAGCGCGGTTTCGTAGTCAGGATCCTTGAGATCGAGATAAAAGCGCTCCAGCTGGGGCGCCACGACCAGCGCCTTGTAAACAATCGTCCGGTGAGAGAACGAAGGGATGTACAAGTCCGCGAGGCCGCGCCGGTTAGCTTCTTTCTCGGTCACCTTGCGCGTGAGATACAACGACCGTTCGAAAGCATCAGCTTCAACCCCGGCCGGTTTCCCAATCAGAACCTGCTGGATCTCCGGTTGAGTCTCGCGCGCTTTATCGCCCAGCTCGTCGGACTTAACGGGAACCTTGCGCCAACCCAACAGAACCAGTGCATGATCGGCGATCGCGGCTTCGATGATCGCCTTGGAGGCTTGCTGCGCCGCGGCATCTCCGGCGGGAAGAAATATCATTCCCACGCCCAGATCCTCGGCGTGGTCGAGGCGCAACCCGAGGCGCTGCATCTCTCTCGCAAATAACTTTCCTGGAATTTGCGTCAGCACTCCTGCGCCATCACCGGTCTTGGCGTCGGCGCCCACAGCGCCGCGATGCGTTAAATTAATGGCGGAACGGATCGCCTGCTCGAGGATTTTGTGGGTCTTGTTGCCTCCAATGTCAGCAACGAAACCCACCCCACACGCGTCGTGCTCAAATTCGGGACTGTAGAGGGAATTTTGCGGAATGGACATTTGGGCCTGCATAGAAATTTATTTTTTTCCCAACGTTCCGCTAAATTTCCTGTTCTCTTGGTCGTGTTGGGTTTGCGTGTTTAACGATGATTTTTCCAGAGCTCTCTCCAGAGAAAGTATTTGGCTTTCTTTTGAAGTGGAAAGCACCACATTCGTCACTGTCCGGGTTACTCCCTCCAGGGAGCGAATCTCTGCTATCAGCTTTTCAAGTGAACCGGTATCGGCGGTCTTAACCTTTAAGAAAAAACTCTCTTCGCCCGTTACGTGGTGACACTCGAGCACGTCTTTCGCGGCGGCCATGAGCCCGCCAATGTTATCGATATAAGGTTGATGGCTAACCGAAACCCCAATAAAAGCGGTGATATTTTTTCCCAGCTTATTGGCATCCAAGATGGCACGGAAGGCTTTGATAATTCCCCGTGATTCGAGCTTTTTTACCCGCTCCATGACAGCCGGGGTCGAGAGATCAACTTCCTTCGCGATATCAGCTAAATGCCGCCGGCCTTGCTGCTGGAGGATCGAAAGTATTTTTATGTCTGTTTGATCGAGCATGATTAAGAAAATTAGGTACCCAATGTCTATTTACTTACTTTCCTACGTTTTAATTAACAAATGTCAAGAAGCTAAGGTTTTTGTGCGAGCCACCTAAATCCGGCTCCGATAAATAAGGCGCAAAAAATGCACTTTAACCCTCTACGCTGTGTGGCGCCTACCGGGGGAGAGATCGCGTGCCACTAACTCGGTCGCATGAGATGGGTACGTACCAGCCTCGCGAATCATATTCGATTTCACGATCGTTTGGACTTTCTCCGGGAACGGCTTTCGGAACTCTGGGCCAGCCCTCAGCCTCTGAAGGACAAACTTGTAGCTATTGACGAGGTCGAACTCAGTTGTCGCTGAGCGAATCACCCCTAAATCAACGCTTCAGACTGGTCGCCTAAAAAGCGCGTCGGCAGACCGACAGGGTTCAGACATGAAGAAGTCGCGTCCCGTCGTTATCAGATTGGCCGGTGGCTCGGGAGGATTAATCGGCCGCGGTCTTGTGGGAGTGTTGATTGGCATACTGCTTGATGCCCAATCACATGGTGCTCTGGCCAAAGCACGATGGTGAGATAACCGAGTGTCTTCGCTGGTTGACGCTCACGCACAGCCAACGGCTACACGCGCACCGTCACACGACCGGATACGGGCACATCGATCAAGGTAGGTTGGTTCCCGTCGTAAAAGACCCCTTATCGCGCGTCATTGCGGTTGCCGCTCGTGTACCCGTCAAGGTGACTAGTTCGGCATCATCTAGTATAATCTCATCTCCAGTCTGGTTGCAGTGTCGTCACCTGGAGAACCATCGGATATGTTCGCCAAAAGGAGGTGCCCCATGACTTATAGAGGCGTCGCCAAGGGGAAAACCATCGAGTTGGAAGAGCCCCTTCCCTATTGTGAGGGTCAACTGGTCAGCGTCTCAGTCGAGCCTTTGCGCCCGGAAGACCAAGCCGGCTTGCCAGTAGCAATCGTGAAGGTCATCCGGGACTTGCCGCGCCTCGATCCCGAAGATGTGGATGCATTGGAGCAGGCGATTGAACGGGGAAAGTTGCCTGTTCGCACTAAGGGCGTTTTTGGCTACGACGGACCGGAAGAACCGCTATGATATTTCTTCTGGACACTAACGCGTTCAGCGACTTGATGCGGAAGCATTCCAGGTTAGAGGGTCGCATGGCTTCGCTTCCAGGGGCTGACAGAGTCGTGATCTGCCCGGTTGTGCGGGGTGAAATTCTCTACGGCATTGAGCAACTCCCGCAAAGCAGACGGCGGCAAAATTTGGAGCGCCAGGCAGCGCCGTTGTTTGCCATTATCCCTTGCGAGCCGATTCCAGAACGCGCCGGGGACCATTACGCAAGAATTAAGACGACACGCCAACAAAAAGGATTGACACTGGATGAAAATGACCTTTGGCTTGCTGCTACTGCTATGGCGTTGAACTCGGTCCTCATCACTCGCGACAGTGACTTTCAACGGATTGATGGCCTAACGGCCGACGATTGGACAGCTTAAGTGACTTAAGGAAACGACCCGGGGAAAAGGGGGATTGTACCTTTCGGAAATTCGGTCCAATTTAAAAGGCGAGTGAACAAATCCCCACTTGCAACCGCCCCAACTTCTTTTGCAACTCGTTCTCCTCCGAGACGCTAAGACACCGTGAGCTTGGGGTCGAGGGCGTCGCGCAGGGAAATATCCAGGGTCTCTAAAAGCCTTTCGAACTTCTCCATGCTGAGAATCACTACCGCCGGCACCCGTTCTTTGTGACGGCAATAGTACTATATTCTTTCTCGACCTGACGGATAAGCTCCAGCGGCTCGTTTTTGGCCTTAGGGGAACATTACGCCCGTTTTGTTCCCCTGGGAGTTCAGATAAACTCTTTTCCGGGTTTATTCGTCTAATACGCGGAGCTAAACTGCCGGTTATAAATAAGTTTACATACCCCTCACCCTTGCCCTCTCCCGCCCCGTGGAGTACCTGCCCGATCGAAGCCATCCAGCTCGGTCGTGACGTTACTTCACGGGGGGAGAGGGAACTCAAGAAGTCTCCCCTCCCTTGACGGGAGGGGATTAAGGGGAGGGTGAGAACCTGTGGCCCGGCTTCCGGAAGGCGTTCTTATGATTTCTGAGAAGCTACCAAATACTTGCATGCCAACGCGGCGCGTTGCGTTCTGGTCCCTCCTCTTGGTTCTTGGCTTTCTCACCACGACTGTGACGGCGGGTAGTATCCCGTCAGATTTACGCGAAATCCATCTTCTTGACCGTCTGGGTTTCGGGCCGCGTCCCGGGAACATCGAGCGAATCAGATCCATAGGCGTCGATAGATATCTTGAGGAACAGCTCTCCCCGAAATCTATTCCCCTACCGCAAAACCTCACAACCAGGGTCGAAAGCCTTGAAACCTTACGCCGAAGCTCGCCGGAACTTTTCATTGAATATGGCCCGCCGTCCTATGGAGGGAAGCAAGGGGACAAGGAGGCGGCGAAACGTGGGCGCCAGAGGGCGCGTGTGATCCTGGATCAGGGGGTCGAAGCGCGGCTTTTGAGGGCCGTGGAAAGTCCCCGCCAATTTGAAGAAGTCATGGTCAACTTCTGGTTCAATCATTTCAATGTCTTTTCACAAAAAGGCTTGGATCATCTCTGGATAGGATCATATGAAGAAGAAGCGATCAGACCCCATGTACTTGGCCGCTTCCGTGATCTTCTCGGTGCGACCGCCAAACATCCTGCCATGCTTTTCTATTTGGATAACTGGCAGAATACCGCACCCAATAGCCCCGGCGCTCGGGGAAGATTCAAAGGTCTAAACGAAAACTATGCCCGTGAGCTGATGGAGCTTCACACCCTCGGAGTCGATGGCGGTTACACGCAAACCGACGTGATTACCCTGGCCCGTATACTGACCGGGTGGGGCTTTCGGCGGCCGGGGCAAGCGCTTCAACAAGGTACGGTTCCTGGAAGAATCGCGACAGTGTTCGCCGTTAATGCCATCTCTTCGAACGGCTTTTACTTCGATGCCAACCGGCATGATTTCAGCACCAAGGTATTTCTGGGTCGCACGATTAGAGCCAGTGGTTTGGGCGAAGGTGAAGAAGCGCTCGATATTCTGTCTCAGCATCCGTCCACTGCGCGTCATATCAGCTACAAGATCGCTCAGTACTTCGTGACCGACGATCCACCCAAATCCTTGGTCGAGCGATTAGCCGGAAGATTCTCAGATACGCGGGGCGATATCCGAGCCGTGCTGGATACCCTTTTTCATAGCCCCGAGTTTTGGGATGAACAGTATGTCGGCAAGAAGTTTAAGACCCCTTATGAATATGTCATCTCCGCAGTTCGCGCCATCGGGGACCCGGTCGTAAACACCAGACCCCTTCGGGCGGCGATGGCTCAGCTTGGGATGCCGCTCTATGGTTGCCAGACCCCCAATGGACACAAAAATGTGCGGGATGCCTGGTTAAATCCAAATGCCATGACCCAGCGGCTCAATTTTGCCACGGCGCTCGGTGCTGGTCGATTGAGAGTAACTGAACAGCCGGCCAACGCGATGGATCAGATGACCGCAACAGCGGAGAAACGGGCGGACAATCAGATGGGTTCTGCAAAACCGGTCGACTCTAGGATTCTGCTCAAGACGGTCGGCAATAAGATTTCCGAGCAGACCCGAGCTACCGTGGAAGACTCCCCGCCTGCGCTTCGCGCCGCGCTCATTTTGGGAAGTCCTGATTTCATGCATCGATAAAGATCATAGACTGTGGAGAAGAACATGAATCGAAGAGAGTTCTTAAGACAAGGATTGCTTGTTTCTGCGTCGGGGTTATTGCTTTTTCGCGGCAACGCATGGGCGGCCCGAGCCATTGGCGAGGGCCAAAGCCGCAAGCGTCTGGTCGTTGCTTTCTTGCGCGGCGCGGTCGATGGGTTAAACGTTCTCGTGCCCTACAGCGAAAGCTCTTATTACAGCTCCCGCCCTACGATCGCTATTCCCCGGCCGGGTGAAAACGGTGGAGCACTCGGTTTAGACGGGCATTTTGGCTTACATCCTGCGCTTTCGCCTATCATGCCGCTTTGGGAAAAAGGGACGTTGGCATTTGTGCATGCCTCCGGTTCTCCCGATTCGACTCGATCTCATTTCGATGCCCAGGACTACATGGAGACCGCCACACCAGGTGCCAAGACCACTCCTGACGGATGGTTAAACCGCCTGCTCGAAGTCTTGCCGGGCAGACGAAACGCCACCGACGCGATCAGCGTCGGCCCAACTTTGCCGCGTATTCTTTCAGGGCGAATCTCAACCACGAATCTACCTCTTAAGCCTGCGGGTATTAGGCCAATGGCTACGGATCGAGCTGAGATCGAAGCCGCCTTTGACCGGCTATACAACGGCAACGATCCTTTAAGTATTGCCTACCGTGAGGGGCAGAGCGCCCGCAAAAAGCTAATGGCCGAACTTGCCGAGGATATGAAAATGGCTGACGGCGGCGCTCCTTCGCCTATTGGTTTTGCCGCTGAAGCACAGAAACTTGGCCGGCTTATCGCCCGGGATGCCACAATCAAAGTCGCTTTCATCGCGCTCGGTGGGTGGGACACCCACGTGAACCAGGGGTCAAGTACCGGACAACTCGCGAACCGGCTCAAGGCGTTGGGTGACACCCTTGCTACATTTGTTCAGGCGTTAGGCTCTTCGTATTCAGATACAGTCATTCTAGTCATGTCTGAATTCGGCCGCACCGCACAAGAGAACGGCAATGCCGGTACTGACCATGGACACGGAAATGTAATGTGGATTGCGGGAGGTCATGTGCAAGGCGGCAAAGTATACGGTCAGTGGCCGGGGCTATCAGGGAATGAGCTCTACGAAGGACGAGATTTGGCGATAACCACGGATTTTCGGGAGGTAATCTCGGCCTTATTAGAATCGCAGTTCGGTCTGACGACGACGCAGTTAGAAAAAGTCGTCCCTAAGGGACCAAAGCCCCCTCGAGAGATAAGAGAAATATTCCAGGCATAGCTGGATCCCAAATTTATCCTCCGTACAAGGTCAAAGTTTTAATGCCGGCATTCAATGGCTGCAACTCCAACGCCGACGCTCAACCGAGCCGAAGCCCGTCCGTTGGAGCGAGATGTCAAGCGTTTTGATTAGACTCACTCGCCTCTGCCTCGAGAAGTTTCTTCAACGCGTTCAGATCACGTTGAACCCATTCTGCGTCTTCCTGAAACTTTGCGTCGCTCATATCCGGTTGGCGCAACAGCGTGAATATGAGCTCGCTTCCCGCCCCATTGGAAATGACGCGCATTGGTATGTATACCTCTACGCCGGGCGTCGGGCTCACGTAATGATCAAGCACGCCGAAATCATTCCGCTCGACGAATCTGCATTTCACAGGCCCCCGAGGAGCACGGGCGATCCACTCGCCGTTTACGTTCTCGATAGACGTGCCCAAACCAGATGCCCACTTGGGCAGATTGGCGGGATTCGAAACAAACTCATACACGTCTTTTGGAGTTCTTTCGATCGAAACGCTAATCGTTTTGGATTCAAGCAGCGCTGCCATGTCTGTGCTTCCGATGTTTTTCACGCGTAACGTTGCACTCTCCCGCCAAACCTCGGGAGCAGCGGGTGGTTCGGTTCCCGACCCGCGCCCTTTGCGGCTGCAGTCTTGCGGCGGTTTCGACGGAGCCCTATTCCGGTTTGGCCTTAGCGTTTCCTGTTACTCGGACCTGCGTGGAAAGGTGGTATTTCAGACCGTCGATCTCGTAATCCAGCTCGCCGTAAAACGCGACGTACCCCTCCGCTGGGGGAGTCACTTCGCCGTTGATGATACCGTTGGAAAAACTTACGGCCTGCTCTTCCCATTTAGCCGTACGAAAATCCTGGGTCGGCGCGCGCGCGACCCAGAGCCTTGCGCCTGTCGGAGCCGGGTTCGACTCAAACACCAGGCGCAGCATCCCGCTTAACGTCTCGTGCTTCCATGTTAAGTCCGGCATGCGTCTGCCGCTGATCTGGTGGCGGGCAAAAGCCGCAAGGCTGTTAATTAGATGGGCGAGGTGATCTGACTTGGCGCTGTCTTGCCTTAAGAGATCATGCCCGGCATTCGGTACGTAAAGCACCGATTTTTCCCCGCGAAGGTCGTTCCAATAGAGATTCAGCGCATCTGTAGCCCAGTAGAAATCGTTGCTCCCGTTGATGATTAATTTGGGCAAGGTCAGCTTTTCGCGGTATGCCCAGGGATCGACCATGCTTAAAAGCTTCTGGCCTTCCGGTGTTTCGGGTATCGGCAGCAACCCTCGCCTGATGTATGGCCCCAGCCTGACGCTGTACGCGCCGAACGCTTCGAGTTGTCTGGACATCTGCGCACGCATGTTAAGTGTGTCGATAACCATCGGCGCAATGGCTCGAACCCGCTGGTCAACGGCCGCGGTGAGCCATGTCGTCCAGCCGCGCTTCGACGCCCCGGACACAACAAAACCGTGGATCGGCTGGCCCCATTCTTGTTTGCCGAAGGCCTGCAAGACATCCATGGCTTTGGCCACGCTTTTCACCATGGGCAAAAGAAGCGGCCAGGTTTCGTCCTTGCTTTCGAGATAGCGGACGAAAGTCTCCGCAATCAGATCATCTTCGCGGAGGCTATCTTCGAGAAGTGGCTGGTTCGGGATCTGAAACAAGAACGCCACCGGAGCCCCGATTTTCCGGGCCAACTCCAAACCCAAAAACGCATGCGCTGGTCTCGCCGAACCCCCGGTGACCCATAGGAGCATGGTCGAACTCGGAGAGACAGTTCGCGGTTGGTAGACTTGCAACTGATGCTGCCATGTAATGCCTTGCCAGGTCTGTGAGACCAAATGGAGATCATAGATCCGATCGTCGGACCGCGTATTCTTGCCCTTTACTGTCCAAGCAAATTTGGACTCGGGTCTACGGACATACTTCTCCAGATCAGCCCAGCTCGCATCGGAAACCAGGCTGATTCCTATAAACGCGATAACACTTGGCAGAACTGGCTGGTTTCGCAGAGACATCAAGCTCGTCCTTTCTCAATTCTTCACTTTGTCTTGGCTGGAAGAGGATTGAAACCTGAATTTACCGCACGCCCGGATATCGTATATGGTGTCATCCCGGAATCAACAGGTCCAGGACCCATCCAGACAAGAAGCTGCGGTGGAACAGGCCATCGGCCCGAATGCAAGGTCATCCGTTTGTCTTATTCCGTTGCTCCATTGTATCTTAATTATTAATGCTACTGGTCGGACCTCGGTTCGCTCGGGCGGCCGATCAATCTTCAGCGAAGAAGTAGGGCGGGTAATGTCAAACAGCAATCCTTTGGAACGTTTCAATTGTGGACCGATCAAATTTTCAGGGGAAAGGAACGCGCTTTACGAGCGGCACCTGACATTCGATCGGATCATTCCCGTGGAGCAGGCCACGCCGCGTGACAAGTATGAGGCCATAGCCAGATCGATGCGCGACGTACTTTCTCAGCGCTGGCTCCGCACCGAGCAGATTTATCAGCAAGAAAATGCGAAGCGAGTCTATTACGTCTCAATGGAATTTTTGATCGGGCGTGCCCTGGCCAATAATGTAACCAATTTGCTGCTCAACTCGGTCTGGCAGCGGCTTTGTCAGGAAAAGCAGCTTGATCCGCTCGAAGTTCTGGAACAAGAGCCCGATGCGGGGCTGGGCACGGGTGGCCTGGGCCGGCTGGCGGCTTGTTTTATGGATTCCATGGCGACTCTTGCGATTCCTGGAATGGGCTATGGTTTGCGTTACGAGTACGGGATTTTTAAACAAACGATCAAAGATGGCTGGCAACACGAGCGGCCGGATCACTGGCTGGCCCGGCCGGACCCATGGGAGGTTGCACGGCCCAATGAGGCCGTCGAGGTTAGGCTGAATTGTTCGTTTGAAGTTCACGGAGGCGCCTTACGAGTCGTGGACGGCCGGCCCTCGACGCTGATTGGGCTCCCTTTCGATCGGCCGGTGATCGGCTATGGAGGAAAGAGCATCAACACCCTTCGGCTCTGGGCCGCGAGCACGCCTGATTTTTTCGATTTCCAGCAGTTCAGCAGCGGCGACTTTGTGGGCGCTCTCGCTCAAACACTCACCGCCGAAACTCTGACGCGCGTGCTCTATCCGGATGACAGCACTCCCTCAGGCAAAGGCGTCCGGTTTCTCCAGGAGTATTTTCTCGTCGCCTGCTCGCTGGGTGATCTCATCCGCCGCTTTCGTTCCGCCGGTAATCTCTGGTCGGCCCTGCCGCGGAAGGTTGCGATCCAGCTCAACGACACCCATCCGGCATTGGCGGTTCCCGAGTTGATGCGCATTTTGCTCGACGACGCGAAACTTGGCTGGGACGAGGCCTGGTCTCTGACCCAACAGACGCTGGCCTACACCAACCATACTTTGCTGCCGGAAGCTTTGGAGAGGTGGCCTCTCGCGTGGTTCGAAAGGCTTCTGCCGCGCCAGCTCGAAATCATTTATGAAATTAATCGCCGTTTTCTCGGCGAGGTGCGCGCCCGGTTTCCAGGCGATGAAGCCCGCGTCCAGCGGATGAGCCTATTCGAGGAAGGAGGCCGGCGGACGAGAGTGCGTATGGCCAACATGGCGATCGTGGGTTGCCACAGTACGAATGGCGTCGCTGCTATTCACTCCGAGTTGCTTCGGACTCGTGTCGTGAGCGACTTCGCCGAGATTTTTCCCGAGCGCTTCAACAACAAGACCAACGGTGTGACTCCGCGCCGCTGGTTGCTATTGGCAAATCCGCCGCTGGCGCAAGTCATCACGGAAGCAATCGGTGACGACTGGATTACCGATCTCCGACAGCTCGCGAAACTCAAACCGCTGGCCGATGATCCTGCATTTCGCGCCGTTTTCCGGCAGGCGAAACGCGAGGCAAAGCGTCGCTTCCGCGCCTGGCTCGAGCGCGCCACCGGCGAAAGGATTGACCAGGAGACCGTATTCGATAGCCATATCAAGCGTATCCATGGATACAAGCGCCAACTGCTGAACGCGCTGCACATCGTCATCCTCTATAACCGGTTCCGTGAGGACTCCAAACTCGAAGTGCCGCGGCGCACGTTTTTCTTTGCCGGCAAGGCCGCTCCGGCCTATCGCTTTGCCAAACTTGTGATCAAATTCATCAATAACGTTGCGGTGACGATCAATGCGGATCCGGCGGCGCGAGAGCGGTTGAAGGTCGTCTTCGTGCCGGATTACTGCGTCTCGATTGCCGAGCACCTGATCCCGGCCAGCGATGTTTCAGAGCAGATTTCGACCGCCGGGTACGAGGCGAGCGGCACGAGCAATATGAAATTCATGATGAATGGCGCGCTGACAATCGGCACCCGCGACGGCGCGACTATCGAAATGGCGGAGGAAGCGGGCGAGGAGAACCTATTCCTGTTTGGGGTGAACGCCGAGGACGTTTCCCGAAGCCGCGCCTGGTACAACCCGCGCTGGCATTATGAGAATGAACGGGAAACGCGCGCGGCGCTGGACTTGATTGCAACTGATCACTTTAGTCCGCATGAACGAGGTGTCTTTGGGCCGATCCTTGAGGTCCTTCTGGATAGTCGGGACGAGTACATGCATTTGGCCGATCTGCGAAGCTTTGCGGAAGCGCACCAGCGCATGAGCGAGCTTTACGCCGATCAAGAAGCGTGGAGCCGCAAAGCGATCCTGAACGTGGCCAGCTCAGGGAAGTTTTCCACCGACCGCACCATCATCGAATATGCGAGGGAAATTTGGCACGTGGAGACGTGCCCGGTTGATTAACGTCCGAGCGGGAATTTTTGTTCAGAAAGAAAGATCTATACTGGGCCGGGCCTGTTAACGACTCAGCAATCCATCGATGGACAGGGCACCTCCCCCGCCGATTAGAAGCGACAAGGCCATCAGGAAAAGCGCCAGGCAGTACTCGATTCCACTGCCTTCCCCCTCGCGGCGCGCCAAGAAAAAGCCGTGTTCCCAGTGACCCTTTATCAGTGCCACGGCCGTGAAGATGGCCAATCCTAACGCAACCGGTCGCGTGAGAAACCCGACGAGAAGGGCGAAACTGCCGAAGAATTCGGTAAAGATCCCGACTATGCCGACCGGTGCCGGTAGTCCGTGCTTCTCTCTCCAGTTGGTGAGCATCCCTTTCAGGCCGCGGCCGCCAAACCAGCCGAGAAGGTGCTGCGATCCATGGGCGAAGAACGTGATCGCAAGACCTAAACGCAAAACCACTAATGAAAAAGACGGGTCCGTTTGCAGGATCGGGTTCAAGCTGGAGCCTCCATTTCGCTGCGAAAAGAATGGTTTGGTCAATAGCACATTACGCGCTGAAATTAAAATGGGGGACAGGTGCACGCATATTGACTACCTGAGTCTGCTCCCCTAGGCTACGTAAGGGATGCTTTTCGCTCGACTACGAGGGTCGACAATTCCGGAGACCGACACCGCTCCCGGAGCGTTT
The DNA here is from genome assembly GCA_016210115.1 of Deltaproteobacteria bacterium. Lineage (GTDB taxonomy): Bacteria > Desulfobacterota > Binatia > UBA9968 > UBA9968 > JACQUW01. The sequence goes on from JACQUW010000148.1 coordinate 13,882, forward strand.
TCCGGCGACCGCCGCCGAGTAATCCAGAATCTCTCGCTTCTGAGTCTCGGCCTGACAGCCGGTCTCTTTCCCTCCTGCGGGCCTAATGAAAACGCGATAGTAGGGGGAGCTCAGGAAAAGCCCGCCGGCGCGGACCTTTACCCTGCCAGCCCGACTCTAAATTTATTCTGGATCGCCCGCTCACGAATGAAATACGAGTCTGTGACCCTCAAAATGGCAGGAGAAAATTATGATGCGATATTGTATGCCTCCGGATCCGAACCCGACAAAGCCCGGTTTTATTCCCCCACCAGGGTCCTGCGACACTCATTTTCATGTTTTCGGGCCTCCCGAAAAGTTTCCTTTTGCGCCCACACGCGATTACACGCCACCCGCGGCGCCGCTGGAGCATTATCTCGACATGCTGGCAGTCATCGGCATCGAGCGGGCGGTGGTCGTTCAGCCGAGCGTCCACGGCCTGGATAACTCCGTGACATTGGACGCCATAGCGAAAGCTAACGGACGCTTACGCGGTGTCGGGCGGGTCAATGACAGGACGACCCGGAGCGAACTTCAAGAGTTGCACGAGAAAGGAATGCGCGGGGTCCGCTTCAATCTGCTGGACAGGCCCAGGGGCAATATCGCGCTCGACGTCTTCGACCGTGTTGCAGAGCGGATCGTCGAGTTCGGCTGGTCTGTCGATCTGCACATTGATCCCAAGAACCTGCTGGAACAGGAAAAACGCATCCGGACGCTGCCCCTGCCTGTGGTCTTCGACCATATAGCGCGCATCAATCCCGCCGAAGGCCTGAACCAACCGGCCTTTCAATTGCTCTTGGACCTTTTGCGAAGTGACCGGTTTTGGGTGAAAGTGAGCGGCGCCGATAAAATCTGCCATAGGAGCGTTCACAGTTATATCGGGCTTCCTTACGTCGAGGTGATTCCCTATGCCCGCGCTGTGATCGAGGCTGCTCCCGATCGCGTCATCTGGGGCACCGATTGGCCGCACTCCAATAACTTCGTCCCGGGCCAAACTCCGAACGACGGTGACTTGCTGGATTTACTGGGGGAATTCGCTCCCGACCCAAAGATCAGACAGAAGATCCTTGTTGATAACCCGGCCGCTCTGTACGGCTTCGAATGATAAACAGGCCGTTCAAACGCCAAAATTCCGAATTGCTTGCAACGCGTCCACCACTTTGACGGATCCTGGGATCGTCCGGTCGGTCTGTATTTTTCGACGTCATCTTCGTTATCCATGATGCGGCTCCTCCCGATTCGTCTGGCTTCTTCTTATGCACCGTTGTATCTTGGATATCAGAGCCAATCCCGGTTCAAGTGTGTATTTATTGAAGCCATTAGCAGAAAACCGTGTTGGAGTGGGAGAATTATCCATGCGCTACAAAACCTCGTTGCTTGTTCGCTTCGGTGATATCGATCACGCGGGAGTGGTTTACTACCCGCGGTTCTTTAACTATCTGCACATGGCCTTTGAGGATTTCTTTAGAGACGGGCTCGGGCAGCCGTTCCATGAGATCGTCGACCGGCGAAAGATCGGGTTTCCCATTGTGCACGCGGAATCGGACTTCATGACGGTCCTGAAGTATGGAGACCGGATCCAGCTCGAGGTCTACCTGGTGCGGGCAGGACGGAGCTCGCTGACTTTCGGTTTTGACGTCATCCGTGAGGAAGGGGAGATTCTCGCAGCTCGCGCCCGCATTACGAACGCCACGATCGATCGAACGACGTTCAGAGCCATACCCTGTCCGGAGGATCTGAAGGCGTTGTTTTTACGTTATTATGAGCCTGACTGAGGCTGACGCCGGTTCTCCCCGGAAGTAGAGCACGGACGACGGATGCGATGAAAACTCCTGTCTTCAACAGCGAAGAGGCCATGGCTCAACTGCGCCGGAGCACCCATCCAGGCTCGGCTCATTTCTATGCAATGTACTCAAGCCTCTTTGGAGGCATCATCACCGATCCTGCGCTGATGGTGCTCCCTCTGGATGATCATATGGTGCATCGAGGTCACGGCGTGTTCGATACGGCAACTCTGGTGAACGGGATGCTCTACCAGCTCGATCAGCATTTGGAACGATTCCTGCGCTCGGCGAAGATGGCGCGCATCTCGTTGCCGTTTCCAGCGGAGAGATTGCGCCAGATCATCCTCGATACAGCGGCGGCCAGCGGTCGCCGTGACGGATCGGTGCGTTATTGGCTCTCCGCCGGGCCGGGCGGCTTCGGCCTTTCGTCGGCTGAGTGTGTCGGTAGTAGCTTCTATGTTATGGTCTTTCGGCAGGAAGGCTATCCGGAATCGTTTTACACTAGGGGAGTCAAAGTAATCACGAGCACCGTGCCGATCAAGCCGCCTTTTTTCGCGCGCGTTAAATCGACGAACTACCTGCCCAACGTGTTGGTGCTGCTCGAAGCCAAAGAGCGCGGCGCCGATAATGGTATCTTTATCGACGATCGGGGCATGGTGGCTGAGAGCTCGAACATGAACGTCGCCTTCGTTTCGCGGGATCGGGTCTTTCGCCATCCCCAGTTCGGCGCTGTTCTTTCGGGAGTCACCGTGCAAAGGATGCTCCGCCTGGCGGAAGGGTTGGTCAAAGAGGGAGCACTAACCAAAATAGAAATAGGCGACATTACCGTGGCGGAAGGGAAGGCGGCGGCGGAGATGATGCTCGTCGGCAGCTCCATCAAAGTAGCGCCGGTGGTCGAGTGGGATCATCAGCCGATAGGGGACGGGAAACCTGGTCCGATTGCCAGAAAATTCTTGGACCTGTGGCATGAAGACATCCGGCGCGCGACTGACCAGCTTGTTCGGGTTGCGTATCCGGAATGAACGGTTCAAATCGTTCAAAGCGTTTAAGCCGTTCCAGACGCTTTGAGCGGCCTGCTGAAACAACATTCTCGATTCTAAATTCGTGGTCACACGATTCTAACGGCATCAGGAACAACACCCTCCTGTCATCGGTGAAGCTCGACCCTGAGCGGCTTGATGCGAAAGTTGTTTACCGGGGCGATGTCACTGGGACAGGCCGATATAGCTACGAGACAGTCCATCTCGGCCCGAAGCTCGATGTAATCATCCTTTTGACAACCGGCGGCTTTACAACAAAACAGTTGTTCTGGTCGATATCTACATTCATCCAGATGTTGAACACGTCCGGCACGTCATCCGGCGTCAGTCCATAAGGGGCAATCGCCTCGGTCAGGTTGTCCTGGCATGACCGATGAGGAGGGGCCTGGACCTTGTCACGGATGCGATAGATCAAACGGCTGCACCGGTTGCCGATGAACGCGAAATGAACGCCGACGGGGTCATCGGTCACGGTCAGCATCACATTCTCACGAGGGGGTTTCGAGTACAATTTAGTGACTCTCTTTATGTTCCCTGTGCCTTCGATGCAGGCCATGTACGCCGTGTGACCGGCATGAAAAACTTCCCGATAATCATTTGGCATTGAAGAAAACGGCGTCCGCCACCTGCTCCCCTTCGACCTGTAGCAACCGGAACCTTTCGCCTCTCGCGACAATAAACGCGCGCGCTTCGCCCACCGGTATGAATATTTCGCTCGAGACTGTGCTCATAACTTCCGCTCCCGCTATGTTGGCAATGGATCTCGACTACCCTCGAATAATGCGCGGGAGCATCATATGATGATGCGGACAAATAGACTTCGGGTTTTGGTACGCGCAGTTGGCGAAAGCTGCCATATAGTTCCGCATGGCTGCGAAAGAGACCACCTCATCCACAAAACCCATCTTCGCGCAGTAGCCCGGGCGGGACTTGGCGTTGTAGTCCGCGGCCAAAGCGTTCATCTTCTCGATGATGGGCTGTAACGGCTGGCCTGCATCCTTTTCTTACACCAGCCTTCGGGCAAAAGACGCCACGGCAGCGGTTTCTCCGTGCATGACATAGATTTCCGTGGTCGGAGTTCCGAGGGTAAAGGCGTTGTGGTTGTTGGCCGTGGGGCCACCCATAATGTAGTGCGCGG
>JACQUW010000149.1 GCA_016210115.1 Deltaproteobacteria bacterium
CAGAGGCTTATCCGACACGGTTTAATATGCAAGTATTGGTATGTCGTGTCAAGTCCGAAGTTGAGGAGCTTGCCTAACTATCCGGCTTGAGCCCGACCGGGAAAAGCACCCGTCGGCTCATCCTAATCGTTAGCCTGTTTCACCGTGCATTGCTGGCAAAGACTTCAAAGGGTAGACTTGTGCCATGAAAATCTACCTTGACATGTGCAGCATCCAGCGTCCGCTCGACACCAAGGCGCAGCCCCGGATTGCTGTGGAAGCGGAGGCCATTCTAGGCGTGCTGACGCTTTGTGAAAGTGCGCAGGTAGAGTTGATGAGTTCCGACACCCTTGTATTCGAGCTGGGACGTAACCCACATCCGGTGCGCAAAGAGTATGCCCTCAAAGTGTTAGCCAAAGCTTCGGTGTTCGTCCCGACAGACAGTGACATTGAGGAATATGCGCGGAAATTTCAAGCCGAAGGGATGAAGCCCCTGGATGCGCTCCATCTGGCATCGGCGGTGATGGCAAAGGCTGATTACTTTTGCACGTGCGATGATAGATTTCTGCAACGAGCCAAAGCGGCGGACACAGGACAAACCAAAGTCGTTTCTCCGCTGGAGCTGATTACGGAGGTAACGCAATGAATGTTCAGGCAAAACCCTTAAGTGAAATCACACGACATGCGATTGAGCTGCTCTCCAAAGAGATGGGGATTGTAGATACGGTGCGGTTTCTGAACCAGTTCACGACCGGTTATGGAGACTACACCGAGGAGCGAGAAGGCTTGTTCAAAGATCTGACTCTTGATGAAATCCTGGCGACGATAAAGAAATCGCGGAGTCAACAGAACGGCTAACCATGGGGTTGAGAAGGACGCGGCGGGCCGCGCCTCTCACCCATAGCGTTAGGCGAGACCGCATGACTCGGTGCGCTAGAGATTACAATACGAAAGGACCCAGGTCGTGGTGGCGTTTCGCATCAAATTTGTGAAATGGGACATCGGCCAGACCTGAGTTATGTAAAGGGTCCGTTCTTTGATGTCTTTGCGAAGTCGGGAACACATCGAGTGCGGTGCATCCATGTTCTCATTAGCCCTTCAGATATCCGCGCCTTAAAGCACGATACACAGGGGTTTCAAGACAACGATCGAATTCAACGAGCAGTAATTCGCTACGCAATTCAACGCATTGAACACGGACTCAGAGACGGACTCTTCCCTCCAGAACCAAATCAAAACACAGACAATTTGCCTCTTGAAGAAGCAGATATTTTGGCCCTTCGGCTATTACTCGAAAACAAAACGTGTAACTACCAGCTTCAGGAAGGCTGCGACCTGCTTTGCTCCGCTGCCAGCGCAGACGACAAGGCTGTTCGCGGCACGAAGGGGTTGCGATTTATCGCCCCGACATCGCGGGCAACTTGCTACACGTGTACCTTGCCGGATACCGATTATTTGTGCGCTCATTTTTTGCATCCAGAAGTTCATGCAATGCCCAATAACGCTCGTCAGCTTTTCCGAGGAATGTGCGATATCGGTCGGAATGAGGCGCAACAGCCTGAACGTTGCCGTGCTGGTGGTCACGGCTGCTGGGAATGGCTCATTGAGCCTCGCCTGGATCAACCAACAATTCCAGCTTCTCCTCTCGCGTTGCCCGAAGCCTTGGACTTCCTTGATGTTGCCTGGCGCTTTGCTTTCGGTAAACGACAAGCACTGCTGCGACTAAGAGATGCAGTCACTACTGCCAAGCTCTCTCAGGTATGCGCGACACGAGCAGACTTTGAATCACAGTTGAGCGCACTCGCCGACATCTTGAAGACTATGGACATTCCAGACGTACTCCTGAGCAAGAGTCAGGAGATCAACAAAGACCAGACTCTCACCCGGCTCTTGGACTGCTTGCGAACGCGACTTGAACCAAGTGATTATGAAGAGGTTGAAATGCGGTCAGCACAATCCGTACCGTGAACGATGTCCGCGTTGCCCTCCAGCATAGCGGAGCAGCACGTGAACTGCCCACCAGTTTGGTCAAGCTGGGGATTTCCTATCCTCCACGATGGGGGGATGCCTGGGATCGCCGTGCAGTAACGATTGAAGCCCTGCGTGTCGTTCGTGAAAAAGTCTTAAAACATGCGAAGGAATCAGCGTAATAGAAGTTCCAGGGTCAGCCTTGCATAGATGAACGCAACAGCCGCAAGACCCGCGACAGGTCTTGCTTGATCAACTCTCGTTACAGAGTGCCGGGTCGCCATATCCACCACCTCCGGCCGTCAAGAAAGTGACTCGCCTCGCCGCCCCGTCCCAGCAAATCGAAACCGACGCTGTTCTCCACTTTCGGATTTTCGCAATTCCGAGGATCCGAAACTTGGCTGCTGCCGCAACGGCCCATATCAAAGCTTGACTTGTGGTGGATACGGGAGGGCGAGTTGCTGCCCTTTATAACCATTGATCGAGCTTTGTCACGCAATCCAGAAAGGGCAATATCTCGATGTCGCGGTCGTGCCAGCGGCGCGAACCGAGGTATAGCAGGTGGGCCTTGGCCTGGGGAAAATCCGCGCGGAAACGCCGCAGCGAGCGCAGATCGTCGGGACGAACACTATGGGCCATTTTCACTTCGAAAGCGCGAAGGCCGCGTTCGCCGTAGAGAACGAGATCCACCTCATCGCCGGTGGCCGTGCGCCAGTAATGCAGCCGATATCCCAGGTGCTTGTAGTCGTTGAGCGCCCGCACCTGCTGCAAAAACAGAGTTTCTAACGCCGCGCCATGAATCTCTTCCGGCGCGTCTAATGGACCGCGTGGACGGATCGCCTGAAAGACACCGGCGTCGAAATAGTAGAATTTCGGGTGCGCAATCAGGCGCCTTTTGGCGCGCCTGGTGAAAACCGGTAAACGCACGGCTATCAGCAGGTCTTCGAGAATGCTGAAATAGTCTTCGACGACTTTGGCTGATACGGCGCATTCGCGAGCCACCGCCGCCATGTTTAATACGGCGCTTTGGGAGAAGCTCGCGGCTTCGAGGAATCGACTGAACGCCCCGATATTTCGGGCGAGCCCTTCCTGTTGCACCTCCTCGCGGAGATAAGTGGCCGCGTAACTCTTTAGATAGTCCTGCGGCTCCTCACTGGTCGATGCCAGCGGCAAACAACCGTATCGCAACGCACGCTTCAAATCGAAGTCCTTGCCCAGCTCCAGCGCGGTAAATGGATGCATGTGGCGCGTCAGGGCGCGGCCTGCGAGCAGGTTGACGCCTCGCCCACGCAGCTTGCGCGCGCTCGAGCCCGTCAGCACGAACCGCAGCCGCCGCGACTCGATGAGACGGTGCACTTCATTAAGCAGTTCCGGAACACGCTGCACTTCATCCACAACCACCCAGTCCTTGTGACTCTGCGGAATCCGATCTCCGAGCCGCTGGGGCGCGGCGAGCAGCTCCGTGTACACCTGGTAGTCGAGCATGTCGAAAAAGAGAGCGCCGGGAAGCTGGTGGTGCAGCCAGGCGGTTTTGCCGACTCCCCGCGGCCCGAACAGAAAGAAGCTCTGGCGCGAAGGCGGCTGAAGCAATCGTGGATACATAAGTCGTTTTTAGCATAAAAAAACGACTTAGCAAGGCTGGTTTACTCGTAATGCCTTCGGAAGAGATTCACCCGCTCTTAATCTCCCCAATGCAAGCGGGAAGGGTAAAAAGGCTACCGGTCGGTCAAAGCTCGCGCCAGAAAAGACCGATCGAAAAACTCATCCGGGTCGCCCTTGATTCCCAGCGCTTTTAGCAGCGCGGCGATGCTCTCCTGTTCGACCTCGACGTTGAGGTCGTTCGCATAGTAGTTCAAAGCTTTTCTTTGAGTCTCCGCGTTCCCCTTCAATTTCGCGGCTGCCGCAAATTGCATCGCTCTGTTCTTGTCGGACTTGATCAAGCGCATGGACTTGGCGAGCGCGCGAATAAATCGGCCAACCGTATCCGGTTCCTTGGCGGCAAATTTCTTCCCCGCGACCAAAACCGAAGAAGGGATTTCAGACAGCACGTTGCCGATTTCCTGAAGCACGGCGAATCCCTCCTCCTCGATGGGAACCCGCTCGCTCGAACTCAGCGGAATGGCATCCACCTTTCCGGTCTTCAATGCACTAACGCGCAGCACCGTGCCGCCGGCTGAAAATACGGTGTAGTCCTTGTCCTTCATCAAGCCGCTGCGTTTTAGAGACTCGATAACGGCAAACTCCGAGAAGCTGCCGATGCTCGTCACACCCACCTTTTTGCCTTTGAGATCGCTCAGGGTTGCTATTCCCTTGCCGCCGATCAAGGCGTAATCGATCCGGGTCTGAAAACCGGAAACCATAACGACAGGGGCGCCCCTGGAGATCGCTCGCATAATGGCGGCGACTCCTGAGACAACCAGATCGGCGTGGCCGCTCGTTAATATCGCGACCATGATGGTCCCGCCGCTTGCGATTGTGGCGCTGTGAACCTGAAGCCCCTCTTCTTTGAAAAACCCGCCTTGTTGCGCCACTGCAATCGGCAGTTGGGTACTCCAGTTGGGAGAGACCAGCCCCAAGGTTATTTCCCTCAACTCCGCGGCACGGCTTACGACCGCGGAAAAGGACAGCAGCAGTAAAAGAACAGCTAACTTCAATATTGTGGTCCTCCTATCCGGAACTTGGCGTTCTTTGCGTCTCAGCGCGAGTGATCCTTCCTGCTACGCCAGGTGCGGAGGAGCAAGACAGTCCATGGAATTATCGACCATCACCTCCAGCAACGACGGCTTCCCTGAGCTTAGCGCTCGCTTCACGGCCGGTTTGATATCCTCCGGATGGACGACCTTTTCACCATAGGCGCCGAATTCCTTCGCTACGTTCGCGAGATGAGGAATCGGCAATTCGGTGCCGATGAAGCGGCTCCCGTATTGGACGACCTGTGTGCGATGCATTTTCCCAAAAATGTCGTTGTGGAAAACCACAGCCAGCACAGGGATGTTGTACTTGACCGCCGTTGCCAGTTCAGGCAGCGCCATCATCATCGAACCGTCTCCGAGAACGCAGACCACCGTTCGCTCAGGCGTCGCAAGCTGCGCGCCGAGCGTCTCGGAATATTCAGCGCCCATCGGGTGCCAGGTTCCTATGCCTAGATTATGAGTGAGAGCGGTAAAGCCGTACTCGAACCAAGCCTGCGTGCTGCCCGATTGTCCCACGACCAGCGCATCGTCCGGAAGCGCTGCTCTGAGGTCTTTCATGAGACGGAGCGGATGAATGAGTGTTCTCGATGAAGTCTCGTCCGTCCTTATTGACATTTCCCATTCGCTCTTCCGGCTCTGTAATTCTCGAATCCTCGGAATCTCTCTCCAGTCCAGCGAACTGTTTTTTCTTTCGCGCAACTCTCCGATCAATGATTGAAGAATGGCCTTGATATCGCCGGCGATACCCATTTCGATGGGATAGATCTTTCCCATTTCGGATGCTTCCACATCGATCTGAATGATCTTGACGTTTTTTGGAATGACTTTATGCCCGAACCATCCTGTGCCGAATTCCGTAAAGGCCGTGCCCAGAGCCAGGATGACGTCGGCTTCCTGAAAGACCCTGTGAGCATACGGCCGTCCATGGATTCCGGTGACGCCCAGGCCCAGCGGATGATCCTCCGGAAAAATTCCCTTGTGTCCTTCGGTCCCTGCCACGGGCATGCCCAACAGCTCAGCCAGCTTGATGAGTTCTTCGCGCGCGCCGTGCCATTCCACCTCTCCTGCCGCAAGCGCTACAGGATTTTTCGCTTCCGCGAGTATTCCGGCGGCCCTGGCGATTTCCTGAAAATTGCCTGCGGGCAGAGTGGCGACCCTATAATGTTCCGGCGGCACGAGATCGACGCAGGCTTTTTCATCGAGCAAATTCCTCGGGACCGAAAGATACGCCGGCCCGTTCCTCGGCGAGAGAGCCAGCCGACACGCCATCCTAATCAAGTCGGCCAACCTGCTTGTTCTTTCGGCTCTGATCGACAACTTGGTCACCGGCTTCATGACGCCGACGGCGTCAAGCCCGTGATGCAAAGCAAACCCGAGTCCGTAATAGTCGCTACCATCCTCGATTCCAATCAGAATGCTGGGAACCGAAGTATAAAATGCCTGTGCCATGCCGGATTGGCAGTTGGTGGTTCCGGGGCCCGGGCCGACCAGGCAGAAGCTAACCTTACCGTTTGCTCTGGCATGGCCGTTCGCCATGTAAATGGCACCCTGTTCATGCTGGCTTTGGATATATTGAATCTGCGAGGTGTTGTAGACCACATCCAGGACGGGAAGTGTCGCCGTCGCGGACATGCCAAACACATACTCAGCGCCTTCGAGTTTCATGCCTTCGACTAACAATTGGGCGCCATTCAGCTCCATGTTCTTCTCCAAAGATTAACGTTCGCCGTTGTCCGCCGTTATTAAGAGGCTCAGAATTGACTTGACATGAGTCGCAAAATCTCCCCTGACCCCTTTTCCAAGGAGGGGACCTCCTCCCTTTGACAAAGGGAGGCCGGGAGGGATTTTCAAAAAGACGTACACACTATTATGAAACCCTCGATACAACTCCCTTGTTTCCCATCTCCTCGATTCTCGTTCCGTAACGCTGCGAAAGGCGCCGGACCCGGTCGATGATGCGAGCTGCCACTGGCGTTTCCGCCAACACGGGCCTCCCCCGTTGCGAGCGTCGCCTCCCATGTCCCAAATCGATGGGGTAGAGAAGAATCTCATCCAGCTTTTTTTCTTTGAAGTGGCATACCGCGACAAAATTTTCCCAGTAAAGGGGATCGACGGGGTGCCCTTTCCTATCCTGATCCGTCCTGGTGTCGAGAAAATCCGCCAGCGTGGCGCTTGAATCCAGGCCGAATCGCTCATAGGACTCAGCCGGAAGGACTTTGACTGTTTCATTTTGAAAGATGAAATTACCTAAACTATAGAAGATCGGTTTTCCTTTGTAGATCTCGATCCCAAGCGGGAAATGAGGACCATGGCCGACAACGAGATCGGCGCCGGCGTCGATAGCCTCGCGCGCGAATGCGGCGATGAAATCCGCCGTGTGCGAAATCCCGCTATGGCTTTGCGCCTTGAGAAGGCTCTCCCCGCCTAGCTCGTGGTTGTGAAGACTAAAAAGAACCCAGTCCGCCTGGCGGCGCGCCTCCCTAATCGATCTCAGGTTCTCCTCTCGATCACGGCTGTTTACATGAGTGGAAAATGAAAAATTCGCACCGAGCGCGAAGCGATGGCCCAGAAAGGAAAGGTCGGTCTGGTTTGAAAAAGGAATTTCTTGAGCGCTAAAAAAATGGCGGCGATTTCGCTCTTCGAGCAAGTTAAAGCCCAGTTGATCACGTATACGAGCGAGTTGAGCAAAAGCTCTCTGGTCCACTGCGTAGGCCGTTTGAAATCCCAGCGCATTGACGCCGGGCCGGCCTTTCATATCGCGACGCTGGTCCCCTGCTTTTTCCCAGGTCTTAAAGAAAGTTGTTGCAGCAATCAAAGCCAGGCGACCATGATGGGTGTCAAAGTAAGCAGGAGCCCTGGCCTCGGCAAGATTCCTGCCTATCCCGGCATATGTTAAACCCGTCTCATCCAAATGCCTCATCGTCGCCAGTATCCCGCCCTCACCGTAATTAAAGACATGGTTATTAGCGCAGGAAACGATATTGATTCCTATTCCCTTGAGGTCGTGAATCAGCCGTGGATCCGTGCTCATCACGGTGCCATGGCTAATGGAAGGCGTTCCCTCGTCTCGATTTCCGACAGTGGTCTCTAAATTGGTAAAAGTCGCATCGGCATTCTGTAGAATCTTAAGCAACTCCAAATAACGCTCTTCTCGAAACGGAGAAAGACGCCGGGTGAGCATGGCATCGCCCGTAAGAACGATCGTAAAATCCCCATTTTCGGACTCATACAACATAGACTCTAATCTCGTCTGACGCGGGCGTTACGATCAAAGCGTCGACAGCCTTAACCCCCTTACCCTTATCAAAAACCATAAGGGGATTTATATCGACCGTCTGTACCATCTCAGGCATCAAATCACAGGCAAGCCGAGATAAAGCGACGATGAGCCCGATGACACCCTCCAGATCTCTGGCAGGTTCGCCTCGGTAGCCTTTAAGTACGCTGGCCGCCTTGAGCTCCGATACCATCTCTCTCGCATCGCGTTCGCCTACAGGGCAAAGCCTTATCGAAACATCATGCAGAAGTTCCGCCAGTATCCCTCCGAAACCGCACAAAACTACCGGGCCAAATTGCTGGTCGTTATGTATCCCGAGAATCATCTCGATTCCGCCGTTCACCATTTCCTGGACCAGGACAC
>JACQUW010000162.1 GCA_016210115.1 Deltaproteobacteria bacterium
CTTCCCTATGAGCTCGTGGTCCATGAGTCGATCAAGTCGGCTGAAGACTTGAGAGGAAAGAGCATCGGCATAAGCCGCGTAGGCAGCGCGTCGGACGTGGCGGCACAAATCCTGATCAAAGGTTTGGGACTGGAGCCGAACAAAGATGTTCCCATTTTACAAGTGGGCGGCGCGCCGGAGAGGGCGGCGGCGTTTCGGACCGGCCGAATCGCCGGTTTTCCTTCACCTCCGGGCATAATTCACCTGGCCGGAGGCATGCCGCATCGGATCCTTATCAGCACGGCAGATTTTCCGAAACGCTTTGACTTCCCCTATATCTGCGCCACCACGACCAGGGGTTACTTGACGGCTCGTAGAGATACTGTCAGGAAAGTCCTGATGGCTCTTATCGAGGCGACGCAGTTTTTCAAAACCCGCAAAGAGGACGCAAAAAAATCATTGCCAAGTACAGCAGGCAAAATAACGAGGCCTACCTTGAAAGCGGCTATAACGCCCATCTGAAGCTTTTCGACCGGGTGCCGGTGGTGACCAGAGAGGGGATGGAGATTCAGGTCAAGCAGGCGCTGGCGCGCAGGCCCGGGGCGAGTCTGCGCGTCGAAGATACAGTGGATGATAGCATTGTGCGGGAGCTCGAGAAGAGCGGCTTTATCGACCGGCTTTACAGGTGAATCAATTTTTATACCCCTCACCCTGGCCCCTTCGACAAGTCTCAGGGCAGGCTCTCTCCCGCAAGGGGCGAGGGAACTAAAAAATCTTCTCGCCGTTGATGGCAAGGATTGAGGTGAGGGTGATTAAAAGCCTCACGATACCCAGCAGCCCTCAGCGGATCACATTGAGTTCTCCGGCTTTGCGGCAGGGTACTCTGGATTAAGATGTCGGATTCTCAGACAACAACCTGGAGAAGTTTCTCCATTTTTAATCATTCACTCTTCGGTTGGGTTCGTCGCCACGGGGACAAACTCTGGTGGTTTCACAGCCTCTACGCGCTGATTTTAGGCATTGGCATCATGTGGCTGGGAAGCCGGAATTTTGCTTTTTTGCGGCTGGCGATCTTCCATCTCGCCTTCATCTGGCTTTCAAGCTTGCTTTTGCACAGGCTGGTGAATCAGTCCCGTTTGTCTCCTTTTTGGGCGGGAGGCATTCGGCTGGTCATCAACTATTTGAATAAAAATCTCTATCAGCAGCTGCTGTTTTTCATCCTGCCGATTTATTACGCCAGCGCCACGATATCTTCGCGCAACATCGGCTTTGTGGCGTTACTCGCATTGTCGGCCACACTGTCCAGTCTTGATATTGTGTATGACCGGCACGTTTCTGCGAGACGCGGTTGGACCGCCATTTTCTTTGCTTTCAATCTTTTCGCGATCATTAACGTCATGCTTCCCGTGTTGTGGAGTATCAGCAATCTCTGGGCGATGCGAATGAGCGCTGTCCTGGCGCTGATCGGCTTTCTGACCTTCTACTACCCGCTGTCGCTCTGGAGGGCGCGCGGAATTGTCCTCATCGTCCTGGTCGGTTCATTGCTCTTGAGCATCGTCGAGCTCGGCCGACCCTTCATACCTCCCGCCCCCTTGCGTTTAGCGCGCGTCGAATTCGGCCGTGAGATTCAAAGAGAGTCTTTGCAGGTTAAATCTCATATCGCCGAGCTCAAACCGGGCGCACCCCTCCAGGTCTACGGCCTCACTGGAATCAAAGCGCCGCTGGGTCTTAGCGAGAAAGTGCGACACCTCTGGTACCAGAACGGAAAACTGGTCTACGCATCGTCTTTTTACAGAATGGTTGGCGGGCGAGAGGAGGGCTTCCGGCTCTGGACCAGGTGCACCCTCGAGACGGTTCCTCCGAGATCGGTTCTGCGACTCGACCTGGAAACCGAAGGCGGGCAACTGATCGGTCGCGCCCGGCTGAAGACGGGAAAGTGAAAGTCAGAGGTCGGAGGTCAGAAGTCAGCGGTCGGAAGTCAACCGGGCTCCTATTCACGTTTTACTTTTCGCGCTTCACGACTACGAAGTCCCGCGGATTGTGAATATATCGAGAGATGTGTATGTTTGCCGGTGATAGCCTGGCCCGGATCATTCACGACCAAAGGTCGCCTGAGAGGCAAGCCTTTCCGGTCGAGAGCAATAGGCCTCTACCTTGAGGCGGACTTCAAACGTGCGATCTGCAGCAAATGACAGTGGCGCGATGAGACACATAGCCGAGCACCAAAGACGTCATCGAAGCTGCACGTTCCTGTGCTCTCTCTCTTCAAGGCTCACCCCTCAGGTTGCAGTGTGTCATAATCTATCTTCGGCCTGTGACTAAGGATCGCTTGTGAACCGATAGAAGGAGGTTGAGCCGATGTTCGGATGGCGCGCGCGTATTGGATTCGTCAGTCCTCCGCTCATGACTGAATTGGTTCCCTATGAGTTCTATCAGATGGTTCCGGAGGGGGTGGGCTTGCTGGTTACCTGTATGGGACTGGATGATCTTACTCCGGAACAGATGAGCCAGGCATTAGAAACGGTCGAAAGGCATATCCGGGAGCAAAACCGTCGGGGAGTGGACTACATCGTCGTCGGCGGGACTCCGTTGATCCTTGCCCAGGGTATCGGCTTTGAAAGAGAGTTGCTTGCCAGGCTCCAACCTCTGAGCAGCGTGCCCGTAACGACAACCACGCACTCGGCGCTTGCCGCGCTTCGGAGCCTGAAAACGAAGCGGATCGTCTCGCTGACCACGTATCATCCATGGCGCAACGAGCTGCTTGGCAGTTTCCTCTCCGCCCAGGGGTTCGACGTTCTGGCGGTCGAGGGCTTCTCGAGCCACATCGCCGATATCCACACAATCGGACCCGAAACCGTTTTTCGCGAGGCCAAGAAGCTCTTCCTGCAGCACCCGCAGGCTCAGGCCATTTATATCCCGTGCGCCCAACTCCATACCTGGCCCGTGGTCGCCTGGCTGGAGCGAGAATGCGGCGTGCCGGTCGTGACGAGCACGCTTTCGTGGGTCTGGTCTGCTCTGCGGGAGCTGAAAATTCCTCCGCCGTCTCAGGCTGAGAGCAAGCTCTTCCTTTCCAATAGGGACTCCCGTTGAGTTGAGCGACTTCTCCGTTTCTCTGAAGAGAACGGATTTTATCCCCGGCGGTTAGAGTTGGCGCGCCAGTTGCGGAATGAAAAAGGGTTTATTCTTAGTCGCTCTTATCACAGCACTCCTGGCGGTCACCGGCTACACGGTCTGGAAGTCGATGTGGGAGCCGGGCGAGTTCCTGATTTCCGGCATCATCGAGGCGGATGATATCCACGTCGGCTCCAAAATAGGCGGGCGGGTTCTCAAAGTCGTCGCGAAAGAGGGGCAAAAGGTGGGAGCCGGCGAGGTCCTGGTGCTGCTGGAGCCGGAGGAGTTGAAGGCCTCTTTGCTTGAAGCTCAGAGCGGCCTCCGGCAGGCCGAGGCAAAACTGGCGGAGCTCACGGCAGGCTACAGGAGAGAAGAAATCGAACAGGCGGAGGCGGCCGTCAAACAGCAGCAGGAGGTTCTGCGGGAGCTTGTCGCGGGACCGCGACCGCAGGAGGTTGATCAGGCGAGAGCGGATTGGCTGGCCGCGAAGGCGCAATATGAAAACGCCGAGAAATTCCGGCAGCGGATGAAGGAATTAACCGAGCGTCAACTGGTTGCGCAGCAGGAATACGATGACGCGAGCACGAAGGCCGATGAAGCCGCGCAAAAAACCAAGGCAGCAAGAGAGAGATATGACTTGCTTCTCGCCGGCACGCGCCAGGAGCAGATCGCTCAGGCGCGCCACCGCCTGGCCGAGGCCGAAGCCAAACTTAAGCAGCTTCGCAGCGGCTTTCGCCGGGAGGAGATCGCTCAGGCGCGGGCCGGGGTGGAGATGGCGCGGGCCCGCGTCCAGCTTCTTAAGACTCAACTCGATGAGACCGTCATCAAATCGCCGGTTGACGCGGTCGTGGATGTCCTGGATCTGGAGCCCGGCGATCTCGTGGGGGCCGGCAAACCCGTGGCGACGCTTCTGCGCACGACAAGTCTCTGGGTCCGCGCCTATTTGCCCGAGGATAAGCTGGGTTATGTTCGACCCGGTCTCAAGGTGAAGATCCGGGTTGATTCCTTTCCCGGAAAAGCATTTTCAGGCGTGGTTCGTCGCGTTCATCGGCAGGCGGAATTTACGCCGCGGAACGTCCAGACGTGGGAGGAACGGGTTCTCCAGGTTTTTCAGACCGAGGTCGTCCTGGAAGATGCCGCAGGCGAGCTGCGACCGGGAATGAACGCCGATGTGGTGGTGCCGACAGCCCGAGGCTGAAGTTCAAACCGTTCCGATCGTTCAAAAAGTTCAAACCGTTCAGACGTTTTGAACGGCTAAACGGCCTGAACGTTTTGAACTGCGGTTGCAGGGATGGAGACGGTCATCAGAGCCGAAGGGCTCACGAAATTTTTTGGCGATATAAAGGCCGTTCAGGACGTGAGCTTTGAAATCTCCCGCGGGGATATTTTTGGGTTTCTCGGTCCTAATGGATCTGGCAAATCTACAGTGATTCGGATGTTGTGCGGGCTTTTTCGGCCCACATCAGGGCGAGCGGAACTGGACGGATTGGATGTCGTTGAAGACACGGAAGAAGTTAAGAAGCGGATCGGTTACATGTCGCAGCGGTTTAGTCTCTACGAAGATCTGACGGTTCGGGAAAATCTCGACTTCTATGGGACGGTCTATGGGCTCGACCCTGTTCGTCTGGAGGAGAGGTGCCGCAGTCTCATGAGACTGGTTGGTGTGGAAGATCGTGAGGGACAGATTGCGCGGACTCTTTCCGGTGGTTTCAAGCAGCGGCTTGCGCTGGCTTGCTCGCTTCTTCATAATCCGAAAATTCTCTTTCTTGATGAGCCCACGGCGGGAATTGATCCGGTGGCGAGAAGAGAGATATGGGACCTGCTCTTTCAATTGGCCGGCGAGGGAACCACTCTATTTGTGACCACCCATTACATGGATGAGGCGGAGCGGTGCTCTCAGGTCGGATATATTTACCAGTCGAGATTGATCGCGCGCGGCAGGCCGCAGGAACTGAAGGCCCTGCCGGAGGTGGTGCCCGAAGGCGCGGAATGGTTTGAGATTATTTGTGACCAACCGACGAAGGCGCTGACTCTGTTGCGCGGGCTCTCCGATGTCATCGACGCGACGATTTTCGGCGAGTCACTCCATATCCTGGCTCGCCGGGGAAGCGACGGCTCGCGTCTCGAATCAGTGCTCAAAAGGGAAGGGATCAAGCGGGTGCAATCGCGTCCGGTCAGCCCTTCTCTGGAGGATGTCTTCGTTGAATTAACGCGCCGGCATCGCTTCTTTTTGGGCGGTTAGACAAGACTTACTTGACACGAGAGGGCTTTTTTCCTAGTTTCCTCTTTAACAGGCTGTTGAAAAACTGGCTGCGTGCTTCGACGAGGCCTGTCCCGAGCAAAGTCGAAGGGCTCAGCATGAACGGACATTTAGGTCATGAAGACTTATTCCGTTCGCCCCTGACTCGAAGGGTGAACGGGGAGTTTTTCAACAGCCTCTTTAAATCTTCACAACGAGCGAGATAACCATGGATCTTAAGCGTTCTTGGATGTTTGTGCCCGGGCACCGGCAAAAGATGATCGATAAAGCGTTGGGATTGAACGCCGACGCTATCATGCTCGATATCGAGGATGGCGTGGCTCCGGCCGAGAAGGATAACGCGCGAAAACTCATCGGGGAATCCCTGGGCCGCGAGCGAGTCCCGAATGCTCCGGCCCGTTTTGTGCGCATCAACGCGATCGGGCATGAGCGCATGGATGCCGATCTGGACGCCGTTCTGCGGCCGGGTCTTCAGGGACTCGTGCTGCCAAAAGTCGAAACGGCGGAGGAGGTGCTCAAGGTCGCGGGCATCGTGAGCGAGCGCGAGCCCAGGCTGAGCATCGCGAGGGACAGCGTAAAATTGTTGATCGCGATCGAGAGCCCGCGGGGGCTTCTCAATGCCCCGTCGATCGCGGCCTGTTCTCCTCGTGTGGTCGGCCTGATGTTCGGAGCCGAGGATTTCGGGAGGGAATTGGGACTCCCCACGGCAAGGGAAGCGGAGGCGCGCGACATGATCTATGCTCGCTCGGCGCTCGCCGTGGCCGCCGCGTCCGCGCATGTTCAGGCCATCGATGGGGTATGGGTCGATCTCAAAGATACGGAAGGGCTCTTGGGCTTTGCGCGCCAGTCGCGCCGCTTGGGATTTTCGGGTATGTCGCTCATTCATCCCTCGCAGATCGATCCCATTAACACGGTCTTTAGTCCTACCGCGGAAGAGATCGACTACGCGCGCCGGGTCTTGAACGCGTTCGAAGAGGCGAACGCGCGCGGCGACGGCTCCATCTCGTTTGGCGGCCAATTAATCGACCGCCCGATTGTGGAACGCGCGCGGCGAACATTGGAGATGGCAAAAGCTCTTAATTCAGTCTCGTGACTTTGAGTGGCGATTCGGTGTTCCTCTACTGTCGTTCCATAAGGAATATCTCTTGTGCTTTAAATCGGCGCAACTCTGGAATCATGTCCGCCGCCAGGCGACAAAGCGCGCTTCTTTTGCTGCTTTTCTTGCTTTCGCCTTTGACTCCACCGGATTTTTTCAGTCTTCTTACTCTGCCTTCTCCGTCTTCCCATACCCTCACGGAGACTTCGAGCTCTGAAGCGCCTTTTCGCGTTCCGGATTCACAGTTGCGACGTGCGTCCAGGTTGACGGTCAGCTCGTCGTATCGATCCGGTCCGGACCTTCACTATGGTTTGGAAAAGACATCGCTCCTGGTGTCTAATTTTCCGATTTCGATCACGCTAAAAGCCAGCGAACAGGCGCGCCGCAACGGGATCGGCGCAGTCTTACTCTGCTAGCTCCTCCTTTTTCACACTCTCACATGTTGGTCCTTTAAGACCGCCTCACCTTTCCGGTAAAGGTTGTGTGGCTAACCCTCTAAGGTTTGAGCAAATTCAGGGAGGATCCCATGGGCGTTTGGTTTGCGATGGCGAGATATTTTCTTGAGAAACAGAAAAAAGAAAGGGAAGGTTCGTGGAAATGTCAAAAATGCGGCAAGAAAGGCAAGCCAGAGCAACTCAAGAAACAGGGGAGCGTTTCCCTGCGCTGTCGCAGTTGCGGGTATAGCACGAGCAAGCCGGTATCTTAAAGATGCCTTTGGATCGCCCAGATATCCTGAGATATGAGGATGCCGAGGGTGATCAGCGCGTAGCCGGCCTGCTGGGGCTTTCCAGGGAGATGGGAGCGATGAGTTCGAAATCTTGAAGAAAAGAAAGGAAGTTCTCAAGTAACGAGTCTGATCTTCGTCAGTGCATCTGCATTGATTGTTTGGCGACTGACGAGCTCACCAAAATTGCGCGCGCTGGTCAGGAAAAGAAAAGAACGGGAGATGGCCGCTGAATCTTATTGTGGGCCGCTCCGCCGCTGAGCTTCCTCCAGTTGCTCAGGGGCTCCCCACAGGTACAGAATATCACCAGGCTTCATCCGGAAATCGGGTCCGGGATTCGTCAATTGTTCGTCTCCGCGCCGAACCCCTACAATCAACACCCCAAGCTCTTCCCGAAAACCGGACTCGTTCAGCGTGCAACCTGAAAGAGGAGAGCCTTCGGTGATCACGGCGGTTCCCGCCTGAGGCGGCGAGGCAGTCGCGGCTTTTTTCTGCTTAAACAGTTCCGTGAGATGGTAGAGCGCCTCCTCAAGTTGCTGTCTTTCTCCCAACAACAGTAGAACGTCACCTGGAAAAATCATCGTGTCCGCTTGGGGGACAAAGATCTGGTCGGGATCGCGGCAAATAGCAATGATGGATGCCCCGGTGTGCGTGCGCAGACGCAGCGCCTCGATCGTCTGATTTAGAACCGTGGAATAGAAAGGAACCACGAAGTCTTCCGTCTGGACTTCGAGACCGTAGCGGTCGCTGAGAAGCCGTGTCACCTCGTCGCGCCCCCGCCATTGCCCAGGGGCTGTCGCGGATTCTGTTACAGCGGCAGGGCCGCTCAATATCGTGAGCAACTCTTCAACCTGGGTATGAAATCGCACCAGCGATTCCCAAAAAAAGAAGGTGGTTGCCAGGAGGCCGCAGACGACGATCACCAGCGGCACGAAAGGAGGAAGCACCGGCGTGCCCGCAGCCAGCACAAAGACCGCGGCAATCCAACCAAAGAGAAAGCGCAGAGAGTTGCGAACGAGTCCGGCTTCGCGCGGAGTTCCGGCTTTCGGCCGCCGAAGAAGGGAGGCTGTGATGTCTTGCGTGAGCGACTCCAGGGTTCGACCGATAATGAAGAGAAAAGGAAGTGCCACCAGCGCAGCGATCCCCCATTGAAGCAACTCGGTCTGCCTGGGAACAATGACCGGCAGCCGGCCTGCCAGAGGCCGCGTCCCGCTCCAGGTCGCGACAAAGAGCGCCACAGTAACGGCTAAGTAGACTATAAGGCGCAAAGATACGCTTTGTATTGTTCGGGAGCCGGATGTGCGATCAGTCAGGCGCGCGAGCCAAGCGATATAAAAAGTGGCGAAAGTGACAAGCGGGCGGGGACTGAAACGGGCCATCAATGCCGTCACTGAACGCGCCGACCGCAGCAGATACGGAGTCAAGAACGTAGTCAAAGAGGATACCGCCACAGCAATCGGATAGAGGGCTCCGCTGGTGACCCCGGCGGCGCGGCCGAGGTTCGCGATGATAAAAGAGAACTCGCCGATCTGAGCCATTCCCAGCC
>JACQUW010000019.1 GCA_016210115.1 Deltaproteobacteria bacterium
CAGTTAATGGTCAATGGTAAAGGGCAAATAGTCAATGGTCAATCGTCAATCCGTCTCGCAACTGAGACTTTTACTATTGACTAATGACCATTCACCATTGACTGAGCTGTCAGTCTTTCCAGAGGTTGTTGGCCGCATACTTCAACACCACGTCCACGCAGCTTGGACAGTAACCCTGCTCCAGGAGATTTTTGACCATCGCATTGTATTTCTCAGACTGCTCCTCGTCGCGCGTCCGGGCTTTCGTGACGATGCGGCTCAGATCACGCACTGAGCTCATTAACTTTTTCTCGATGGCTTCTTTGAGGGGCTCGTAGCTCCGATAATCGATCCTTTCGCCCCTTCGATTGGCGGCCCACAAATAGGCGATCACCTCTTGACGAAAACCATCAGCAGCCGACCCGATGATTGCGATCTGCTCCTCGATCGACTTCATGAAGCCTTCGTCCGGCGCGAGCTCCTCTTTCGTATTTCGATCCTTGACCTTGTTCTTGTTCACGTAGGCTTCGGCGTGGTCCAGGTTATTCTGAAAGAGCGCCTCCGCCTGCTCCTGGTAAGAATAGACAAACGCCCGGGTGATCTCTTTCTCCAGGAGCTCCAGGTATTCCTTGTGCAGGGTGTCCTGCAAAAATTCCAGGTACTGCTTGCGCGTGTCATCCGGCAGTTCCGCTTCTTTGACCATGTTGATGAAGGCCTCCCGGACGTTGATGGGATTGATGCAGTTTCCCTCGGTATTATCCGAAAGCGCGTTGTCCAGGGCCTTCATGATAAAGCGCGTGGAAATTCCGCTCATCCCTTCGCGTTTCGTCGCGTCCCGAAGCTCCTGAAGATCCACCTTCTTGGTCCTTCCCTTTTCCACTACCTCCTCGCCGTTATAGAGCTTGAGCTTCGTCATGAGATCGCATTTGTTCGTGGGCTCGAGACGAGACAAGATCGCGAACATCGAGGCGATCTCCAGCGTATGCGGCGCCACATGAGCGTGAAAGTCTGAATTGCGTATGATCTTTTGGTAAATCTTGACCTCTTCCGAAAGGCGCAGATTGTACGGCACCCGGACCACGACGATGCGGTCCAGAATCGCCTCATTCGTGTGATCGGCTTTGAATTTCTGCCATTCCGCTTCGTTGGAATGGGCCACGATCACCGTGTCCACATAAACCAGGCCATGGCGACCGGGCGCGGGAATCACCTTCTCCTGCGTGGCGGTAATCATGCAGTGAAGGTATTCGGTTTCGTTCTTAAAGACTTCGATGAACTCGACGATGCCCCGGTTGCCGACATTCAGCGCCCCGTTCAACTCAAGGACCCGCGGATCTCCCTCGGAATACATGTCGAGCTTGGAAATGTCCTCGCTCCCGATGAGAACGGAAGTGTCCTGGTTATTCGGGTCCACCGGAGGGACGACGCCGATGCCCACGCGGGCCCTTTTCGAGAACTCCATCGTGCGCACGGGAAACTCTTCGTACCGGCCGTTGAATTCTTCTTTCAGACGATACCGGCAGACCGGGCAGAGCTCTCCCTCGATGTGTATCCCCAGCATCTTTTCGAACTCCTTGCGGAGGTGGCGCGGGATCAAGTGCAGGGGGTCCTCATACATCGGGCAGCCGTCGATCGCGTAAAACGCTTCGCTTTCCTCAAGCCCGCGATGGAGCTTTTCGACCAGCGAACTTTTCCCGGATCCGACCGGGCCCATCAGGTACAGCACCTGACGGCTCTCCTCTCCTTTCAACGAGGCGGCGTGGAAATAGCGGACGATCTGGGCGATTGTTTTCTCAATGCCGAAAAATTCGTCCGCAAAGAAATTATAGACCTTGACGGATTCATCTTTGTAGAGTTTTTTGATCCGGGGATCGTCCATCTCCTGGATATCGTGGCTGCCCGGTTTCGTGACAATTTCATACACGCGGGCGTGGGCGAGCTTGACGGTGAAGGGGTCTTCCTTCACCTTTTCCAGGTAGCCGATAAAGCTTCCTTTCCAGGCTTTGACTTGACGCACATCACGGTCCTTGCGGATAATGGTTTCAAATTCAGTCTGATGGTCCATTCCAGCGGCTCCCCCTTTCGGAGTTACTCCTCACTCTCAAATATTTCGAGTCCAATCTGAAAAATGGGCTCAATGATAATCGGGAAAAAGGTCGCTGTCTCTTGCACGAGAATGTTCGGCCCCGCACTCTCGGCTCGGCGTGGTTTTTGTGGGGAAAGAAAAAAGAAGAAGAAAACAATAGGAATCCATCGGATCGGAACTGAATAGCGTCCAGAAGCTCTTCCGGGCCTGCACGCGACCTCCCTCACCTCAAATTCCAGTCGGCTTGCTTACGATCACGGTGTAGAAGACAAACGAAAACTTCAGATTGCCCTCCATGTGCATATTGAAGCGTTATTTTAAATCAATGTCAAGAATTCCTGGCGGGTCCGTTGATCAGGAGATGCGACAGGCCGAAGCTCAATGATCGTTGATCAGGAGAGCGACAGGCTCAAGCTCGGTCATATTTTAACGTTGAGCCGACAAGCTTCCGCGCATTAAAGCGGGTTAAAAATCGATCCCTCGAACGAGTTGCCGTCTTGCCGTCACAACCATATTTTTCTTCAGACCCAGCCCCGTATACCCCATTTTCTCATCAGCGAGGAGGGCATGATGAGAGTCAGCCGCGGCATTAGACCCTCACCGTTGCTCTCGCAAACGGGCGAGGGGGCGCGTTCGTTGGCAGTGGTGGCTGGCTTGTTTCACATCTTATCCAGCAAGTGGAGCCACCGGTAAAGATCAGGCAAGTGGCCCTGTCTGCGGACACGCATACCCGGGCCTGCCGGCTGTCCACGCAGCGGCGGATTCGTGTGTCGGCCTGTGGGAGCGCGCTTGCTGACTTAAGCCGGGATTTGCGAAAAATCGTGGAATTCTTAAACCCGTCGGTGCCAGACCTTTAATTGTGTTGACGGAGTAGAACTGCTGATGTATAAGGGACGCGCTTCAGGTAATTACCCGAGTCTGAATTAGCTTCCAATGGCACGTCCGCGACGCATTCAGTTCGACGGCGCTCTTTATCATGTGGTCGTCCAAGTCGCCCGGCGCAAGCCTCTGTTTCACGATTCGAGAGATAAACAGAGGTATCTGAAGCTTCTGCTTCGATATCGGAATCTCTTTGGTTACAAACTTTACGCCTATCGCGTCACATCGTCCTGCGTGCACCTGCTGTTAGAGACCCCAAGGGGCAACATCAGCAAAGTCATGCAGTGTCTCGGAACGAGCTATAGCTTGTATTTCAATCGCCGGCACAGAAGAAAGGGGGCTCTCTTTCAGAGTCGATACCGGAGTTGTCTGATCGACAAGGAACGGTATCTTCCCGAACTCACCCGTTACATCCATCGATCTCCACTGCGGGCCGGGGTTGGGAGCGGACAAAAACGCGCCAATTCGTGGAGCAGTTATCCAGTTTATCTTGGACAAGAGCTTTCGGACCTGGTGGAGACCCGACCGGTCTTAGCCCGGTTCGGTCGTAAGCTGAGCGATCAAAGGAAGAGTTATCGGCGGTTTGTGGAAAAAGCCAATGCCGTTTATCCCGCGGAAGGGAGCCTGGGGCGGATTATCGGCTCGAAGCATTTCGTGGCGCGAGCGATGGCGTCTGATGGCGGCCCCGCGAGTAACAGGGACGGCAAAGGACTCTCTGTTCGCAAAGCGGAAAGGATCCTGCGCGAGATCAGTCTTGCTCTGACGCCCTTCTCCGATTTCGAGCGCTTGAAAGGCCAGAGATCTCTTGCGCGGCATCTCACGATGTATCTTATCCGCAGTCAGACCTCTCTATCGCTTCGCTCGATCGGAGAGATGCTGGGGGTCAAGGCCCCGGCGGTGGCCCTGGCGATCAAAAAGATCGAACGGTTGTTGAAAGAGCGGGACGTTTCTAATAACGTGGAGCGTTTATTAAAAATCAACGGGGATTTTCTGTTAAACCGCCGTGAACCGAAAACGTGTGGTCGTGGCGGCGACCCGCCGATCGCCGCTACCGCAGGCGGAATCAAATCGGGCTTATAAAGAAAAGAGAGAAGATCGTTGAATTCGCCTTCGCTCGAAATCCAGGGTGGCCTTCGCTGGTATGCTATCCAGACCAAACCGGCAAAGGAGGCAGTTGTTGAGAAAAGGCTGCGAGATCTTGCCTTGGAGGTTTTTCTTCCATGGGTCCGATTGCGCCGAAGAGTTGGAACGCGGTACCAATGGGTCCTGGCGCCTCTTTTCCCTGGATATCTTTTCTGCCGGCTGGACATCCTCGCTGCGGGTAAATCCGTTCGCTATGCACCCGGAGTCAAGGATTTCGTCAAATTCGGCAACGCCATCGCAGATCTGGGAGTGGACGTGATTCAGACGCTGAAGGAGCGTTGCCCCGGGGGAATAGCGCGGATTCAGTCGCGCAACTTCAAACCTGGCGAACCGGTGCTCATACGAGAAGGACCTTTATCGGGTCTCGAAGCTGTCTTTGAGCAGGAACTGAAGGAAAGCGAGCGCGTTGCGGTACTACTTGAGTTCTTGGGCCGCAGAACGCGTCTGGTGCTCGGAAGTGAAATGATCCGCCAGGCCTGAGCGGATCAGCGATTTTCGCGTTCAGCAGGAGACCGCTTCGCCTGGCGGGGCGGTCTCTGAAAAAGATAGTGAGCCACTTGTGTTCAGAGGTGACTCAATGAGCCGCCGATGCGGCAGTGGCGGAAGCCTGCCCGAAAGCTAGCAAATGGCGAACAGCGAGTGGCGAATGGCAAATAGTCAACGGTCAATGGTTCAATAGTCAACAGTCGGGTAGAGGATGACACAAGGGCAAACGATTCTAGTGACGGGCTGTGCCGGGTTCATAGGAGCGAAGGTTTCAGAGTTCCTGCTTCGGGACGGATACGTGGTCATTGGCCTGGATAACCTCAATCACACCTACGATGTGCGGTTGAAGCAGTGGCGACTTGCGCGGCTCCAGCAGGAGCGCCAGTTCAGCTTTCATACCGTGAATATTGCGGATCGAGAAGAGCTTCAGAGCCTGTTGAAATCGGAGCTGCAAAAGCGGGGAATAAAATTGGCGGCCGTGATTAATCTCGCCGCCCGGGCCGGGGTGAGGCAATCAGTGGTTAATCCCTGGGCATACTTCGAAACCAATGTTACCGGGACGTTGAATCTCCTTGAGCTGTGCCGGGAGAGCGGCGTCAACAAATTTGTCCTTTCCTCTACTTCAAGCCTTTACGGGGCAAACAACCCGCGTCCTTTTCGAGAGGACGCCGCGACCGATTGCCCGCTTTCGCCCTATGCCGCATCCAAGAAAGCGGCAGAGGCTTTGTCGTACACGTACCACTATCTTTACGGAACCGATATTACCGTGCTGCGCTATTTTACGGTTTACGGTCCCGCGGGCCGGCCGGACATGAGCCTTTTTCGCTTCGTCCAGTGGCTCAACGAGGGAAGAGCTGTGGTGGTGTATGGCGAAGGTTCCCAGGAAAGGGACTTCTCCTACGTCGATGACATTGCTGAAGGCACCGTGGCAGCCTTGAAACCGGTCGGCTTCGAGATCATCAATTTGGGCTCCGACCGGCCGGTGGTTCTGATGGACGCCATTCACTTGATCGAACGGCTGGTGCAGCGTGAGGCGAAAATCCAACGAGAGCCGGCCCACCCGGCCGACGTCGCGGCTACCTGGGCCGATATAACCAAGGCGAGAAGCATTCTGGGATGGGAACCTCGTATTTCCATTGAAGAGGGGATCGCCCGTTCGGTGCGCTGGTACCGGGAGAACCGTGAATGGGTCAGGGCTATCAGAACAGAGTAGGTTGCGGATAGGGGAATATACCTGAGCTACGGTGTAGGAATATACCTGAGTTGTGTATGCAACTCTCTACAGCGAGGGATCGAGCGAAAAGTCTCTCCCTCGATCTGGGCGTAAAGACGGTCTTACGTTCTGATAACCTCCCCGAAAACGAAAATCCGTAGTATTTTCAGACATCTTCGGTTCGCGGACATTCCATTGTAAGGTGCGCCAAGGGCTCTTACAACAGAGACTTTCTCGGGCAAATTTGATCGACTCTTGGCGGCGTAGAAATTGCATTCGCCGAGGGGACTTCGATGTACAAAACTTTTCTGAGCAAAGTTTCGCTTTTTGCGGGGTTGCCCTGGGGCTCGCTCAAGAAACTCGCAGCGATGGCAAAGGAGCGGTCCTTTAGAAAAAATGAGGTTATCTATCAGCCCCAGGAGCCGGAGAGCGTGCTTTTCGTCGTCCAACAGGGAAAGGTCAAGCTCGCCGTCGGCGATGGACATTCCAAGGAAATCATCCTTTATATTATAGGAGAGGGAGAATTCTTTGGCGAGGCGTCGCTCCTGGACGGCCCCTCGATGTCATGGACCGCGACAGCTCTCGAGCCATGCCGGACCTTTGTCATTCCGCGGGAACCTTTCCGACGCTTCGTTCAAAATAACCCGACGGTTCTCATGAAGCTTTCATCTGCCCTGGCCGCGCGCCTGTGCCGGACTGAGCGAAAAATCAGCCGCCTTGTCCTTGCCGATGCGTATGAGAAGGTGGCTTCGGTGTTGCTGGATGCGCTCGAGGAGAAAGAGCTCCCGTTGAAACAGGGGGCCGAGATTCCGTTATCTCTTCGCCGTAGGGAGCTGGCTGGTCTGGTGGGAGTCTCTCGGGAGACCTTTACGCGGGTCATCGGCGCTTTCCAGAAGGCCGGTCTGGTCCGGGTGAACAACCGAAGCATTGCGGTGATCAACCCTGCCCGGCTAAGGCGTGAAGCAACGCGGTCGATCTGCGTGTGACATTGGTCACACAAAAAAAGAGCCCCTGAAATGATTGACAAGGTGTTAGTCCTTTGATAGTTAGGGGCGCGATGCGCTTCCTCTGAATTGTTGGGCAACCTTTCAAGAGGAGATCTGGCGCATCTCAGTGGGGACAAATTTTTCTTGACAACCCGAAGGGCCTCTGCTAAGAGTCGCGGGTTGCAGAGCCGGGGGGGTGTGGATGGGGAGCGGCAAGGAGAGTGAGGAAGGAGGTGAGCGCGATGGGTCCGTAGAATCAAGTCAACTGGAATTGGAGGCAGTAAACTGCAGAACGGGTTAATCAATCACCAGCCAATTTTTTCTAGGAGGAAAAAATGAAAAAATTAGGGACACTGCTTGTGGTCCTGGCTGCCGTCCTGTTCTGGGTCGCTCCCTCATTTGCCGCCAAAGAGGCGCTGAATGAGGATGAGCTTGACTCAGTGACGGCTGCAGGCCAACCGAAAGTAATCCAGGCGATCGCTTCGACTTCCGCGGCCGCTACGATTTCTTTCACTGACGCTCTTTCGGCTCATCTGGCCTTAGGCGAATCGGCCCAGAGCAACGTGAGCGCGTTGATAGTAAACAACATTGTGGGCGAAAACCAGGTCGCGACGATGATGAACATCGCGTCTGATCAGGTCGGAATTAGCCAGTCAGCTCAGAACAACCTCATTAACCAGAGCTGGGGCTCTATGAAGGATCTCGAAGTCGTCTCTGGCGGTCGAGGCGGTGCTGGTCAGACGGTCACTGGCGCCTTCGACAAGTGCGTGTTCGGGCCCTGCTTTGTCAGCGGGTCGAGGGGATCCTCCGGACAGGATAGAATTCGGACTGCCTTTGCGGACGTGATCATTCATGCTTCGGGCGCAGCCGCATTCGTCGACGTTCTTGAAACTCCCGAGCTCGAGCTAAACCTGGGCGGTGGCGCTGCGGCGGGTACCGGAGCCCAGGAGAATCTGGCAGCCCTGATCGTGAATAACGTTGTTGGAAGAAATCTCGTAGCCAATGCGCTCAACATCGCGTCGGGCACAATCAGTCTGGCTACTGATCCACTAATCACAGGGTCTACCGTGCAGGGAATAGACACGGCCCAGAGAAACTGGATCTCACAATTTAGAGGCGCCCCAAGGGGTTGGGACCTACGCTAGTAGTTGAAAGGAGCGAAAATCGTTATGAAGACAAAATTGAACATGTGCTTCTTGGCTGCTATGGTCGTCGCTCTTGTGTGGGCACTGCCTGCCTACGCGGGGAAGGCGACGCTTAGCGAAGCTGAGCTGGATGAAGTGACCGCAGCCGGGCAACCGAAGATCGTTATTTCGGAGGTGAACACGGATGTCGGCACTAATAGTGTAAGTTTTATTGAAGCCTTGAGTGTCGATTTGAACCTGGGTAACGGAGCGCAAAACAACCTGCGTGCTCTAACCTTGAACAACGTTCTTGGTGAGAACGAGGTTGCAAACGCTATGAACATCGTCTCAACCTCCCAGAACGCTAATATAACCCAAGCCAACGTGATTCAACAGAGCTGGGGTTCGGTGCTGGATTTCTCGGGCATCGCAGGAAGCACGGGAGGAAGCGGTGGTGCTGAGATTGCGATCACCGGCGGCCGCTGCGTGTTCGGACCCTGCGTTGTCGGCGCCAATGGCAGAAACGGAAGCAACGCAAGGCGTCTTACGGCCATGGGTGACGTGATTATTCACGCCACGGGCGGCATAGTGGATGTGAGCGTTCTCGAGACAAACAGCTCTGAGCTGTTTCTCGGTCTGGATAGCGGAGGCGGTGTTGCGCCCCAGGCCCAACAAGGCTTGGCGGCTCTTGTCCTTAACAACGTTGTCGGCATGAACCAGGTAGCTAACGGCGTTAACATATTGGGCGGCGATATAAGCCTGGCGACGGGTACTATTGCAGGCAGCAATAGCCTCGGTGGTGGACGCGGAGTTGCGAACCAAAGCAATATCGCGGACCAGTTCAGAGGAGCGCCTCTGTCTGGGGCTGGGAGCAGTATCAGTGCGGCAGGCGTAGCGACATTCGGAACGATCCAGGCCACGAGAAATTAGAGTGGTGAGGTCGGCCTAGTGTACAAACACCAGGGGAGGAAAATCCTCCAGAGGACGATCCTCCCCTGGTCTCTCTGCGTACCGAAAGATCCGCGACAATGGGTGCCCAAAGAGACCAGGGGCTATTCTGGCGTTTTTGCTTTTCAAAAATAGTTTCATTGCTGGTTGTCTAGTTATTGTTTCCAAACAAAAAGGAGGTTGGCAGACATGAAACAGCGTGCAATGCGAGTGCTGTTTGCAGTTGTCGTATCACTGTTGTGGGTTGTCCCGGCCCTTGCGGCAAAAACCGAAATGAAGGATGAGGATCTGGACGCGATCACGGCGGCCGGCGAGCCGACGGTTATCGTTTCGAGCGGCGATGCCTCATTGACGGATGATGCTGTCTTTAATCTCGATATCCCAACTGACGCTCAGCAAGGGCTCAGAGCTCTTACCGTCCAAAACGTGGTCGGCGAAGTCCAGCTTTTGGTGAACTTGAATATCCTGTCGGCGCAGGACAGCGTCGCGGGGGCCGACCAGAGGAACACTAGCGTGCAAAGCTGGGGCTCCACCTTGCCTAATTTTAAGTCGGAACCGGCGACCCAGGGAGTGCCGGGGATCGATTTGAGCAATTGTACCGATCACTGCATCAAATCGAGTATCGGAGTGACTGGCGTCGCTGCCCCTGGAACCGACCCATTGATCCCCAGTGCCTCCGGTGACGTCATTGTTCAATCGACTGGTGGCACGGTTACGGTTGATCAAGAGCCTGTTTTTAACTTGAAGCTTGCGCCTGAAGCGCAAACGAATCTAACAGCTTTGTTTATAGCAAACATCGTAGGCCGTGCTCAGACTGCATTTAATATCAACATCGCTGCTGCGACGCTCAATCTAATCCCGGACGCAGGGCAGCCATTTGCCAATCCAATTGGGAGTACGGGCCCGGGTGTCATAAAGCAGGTAAACCAAGGTGTTCAGTTCCGTGGGACACCGCTTGGTGTAGGGAATACGGCATTTGGACTTACGCAGGTCAACACCCCGAACTGAGCCCAGCTATTTATTGCCGCCCATACCGGAATACGCCGGCTAGATGGTCACAGCCGAACCGCTGTGGGGTGAGGAGGTCTCATGAAGCCATTTGTATTTGCATTCCTGATGTCTCTGATGCTGGCGGGTATGCTGATTCATCCGCCATGGAGTCTGGCGCGACCTCAGGTGATGACGGACGACGAACTGGACCAGGTTACAGCCCGAGGAGTTGAATTCAAGTTTAATTTCAATCCGGACCAGAACGTGCTCGATTTTTCCTTTGACGTGGGCTCAACGCTCGGTACCGGCACCCTCGGGTTGAACCCTTTCCCGGCCGTTCCGTCGAACATAACGGTCAATGGAAATCCAAATCTGACCAACAGCAACTTGTTTTTCGATAACCTCACGTTGAACATGAACGTTTGCGTGAGCTGCTCTGCGACCACGATCATCCAGCAGGGCATTGGAATTCCAATCACCGTGAAGGTCCAACCATAGGGGGCAACATGTTTTTCCGGAATATTGCGGCTGTCGTCAGCGCGGGGATAATTTCTTGGGCCTCATCGGCGGTCGCCATGGGGCCTTTATCGGATAACGAGCTGGACGAGGTCACGGCGCAAGGGGTGAGCAGCTTTTTGCCGATCGCGGTATCCAGCCCGACTAATACGATCACGCTGGTTCCGGTGAGCACTAACGTGATTGTGACCACGAATACTCTGACTAATGTTAATGTCCCGATCGTGATCTGTACGATCGCCGTGTGCGAAAACAATGGCGCGGATATAAGCTGGGGGAGTCCGGTTCTCGGCCTGTCTTCAATTAACTCTCCTCAGACGACAACCCTCCTGAATACTTTTCAAACTCCGGTTATTTCAAACTTAATGACGGGGTTGCCATCCTCCGGTCCGGCGCTTTCGCTACCGGCGCCTGTGATTCAACTTCCCGTCCTGCAGGTGCCGACCGTGCAAGTGCCGAACCTGCAAGTGCCATCCGTGAGGCTGTTTGGCCCATGAAGCGCATAGCTGTCTCCGGCCTTCTTCTCCTCGCGCTGGCGCCGGGATTGCGGGCTTCGGATGTGCAGCTCTCGGTCGGCGGCGATCGGATGGTCCGGAGTGTCAGAAATTTTAAGGACCTGCGCCGGGAAGGCCTCATTGTGCAGGAGCTCGACTATTCCTGCGGAGCAGCCGCGCTTGCAACTCTCCTGACGTATTTCTTTAACGACAGGATTTCAGAGCAGGAGGTTATCGGCTTTGTATTTATTCACGGGCAAACTCCTGAGGAGGGACTGAAAAAATATTTTCGCCGCAAAGGTTTTTCCCTCCTGGATCTCAAGCGATTTGCCGAATTCAGAAATTTCAAAGCCACGGGATATAAGGGGATGACTCTCGATGACCTGCAGGAAACTCTCTTGAATGACCGCGTCCCGGTTCTGGTGCCGATCAGCCCGTTTGGCTATCATCATTTTGTCATCGTGAAAGGTTTTGCAGGCAACAGAGTGTTTTTGGCCGACCCGGCCATCGGCCACACGACCATGAAAATATCGCGCTTCGCTGAGTCATGGGTGGACGGCATCGGGTTTGTAGTGACCCGCAAGAACGTCAGAATAGCCGCGCGACGGCCGGCGGAGTCTGAAAATGAGCTGGACAATATGACTGCTGCCGGGACTCCGGGGCCGGCCAGGCCCTCGCCTGCGGCGCCTTCCTCTCGTGGTCTTCTGACCATAAGACCGGAAGATGCGGTCCCTGATTCCCAGCGCTTGCTGAATGTCATTGCGCAGGAGAACACGGTGTTCGACGTGCACCGGGTATTTCAGACATTTAAAGATGGCTTCGGTGGCAACCTTTTTAGTCTTTTTGAGCTGCAGAAATTCAATCCCGTCATACAGCTTGGAGATCCAGCCGGGAATTTTCTCGATTTTTCACCGCCTCCCGGCCAGGGGATACATACCGGACAATAATTAGTCCAGCGCCATAGCGGCGCGCCAGTTTTAAAAACCCATTAGTGGGCGCTTGGTATTGTTTGCTCATGCCGAGAACCACATCGAGAATCCATTCTCAGACTGAAGGCGGGTGGCCGCGACGGGTAGGAGGTTTTTGCTGCTCTGTCTCTGTCCTGCTGCTGATCGCTTCGGCGAGCGTATTCGCCGCGCAGTCGGAGGACGCGAGCGCTACGGTCGAGCAACAGTTGGAGGAGCGGGACCGGATTATCCGCCAGTTGATCGAACGAGTCGATGGCCTCGAGCGAGAGATGAAGCGCCTGCAATCGCAGGCGCCCGCGGAGAGTTCCGTTGCGGCGGGCTCAGGTTCATCTAAGAGGATCTTGCGGGACGAGGAGCTCGACCAGATAACCGGCGCGGGGGAAGCCGAAGCGACCACTAGCTTTGCTGCTACACCGCAATCTCCGGCTAAAGCTCCGGCTGCGTCGCCTCCTGGCGGTGGCGGTGCGGCCGCATCTCCAGCGAAGGGTTCACCCACCCCTCAACCCGCCTCGACTGCGGCCGCTGCGGCGGCGGGAGGTGACAGTGAGGAGGAACGGGAGTCGCCCAGGATCCCTTTAGCCTCGGTAGAGCGTGGAGGCAGCCTTCTTCGGCCGGGGATGTTGGTGACGGAGGCCGGCCTTTCTTTTACCCATAATCGAAACACACGGCTGATCCTGACCGGTTTTAGTGTCATACCGCTGATCGTACTGGGGACGCTCGAGTCGGAAAAAATTACCCAATCCACCTGGGGCTCGACGTTCGGGTTGCGCTACGGTCTGATGAAGGACGTGAATCTGAGCTTTCAAATCCCGGTCTCCTATGGCACCCAGGGGCGGGTTAGGGTAGCCAACGACAGGGTAGCCTTGACGCAGGAGGATTCGAGTCAATTCGGCTGGGGTGATATCTCGGCCGGAGTTTCATACCAGCCTCTTTACGAGCGCGGATGGATTCCCGACGTGGTGACAAGCTTTCGCCTTACTTTTCCCACGGGGCGGAGCCAGTTTGACATTCTTGAAAAGATCTCAAAAAAAGGGCCCTTCAAAAACGTAGAAGATTTTGTCAAACGGTTGAACAATGAAGGACTTCCGACGGGGGGTGGGTTCTGGGGTTTGAACGGGAGCGTATCCATGTCGAAAGCCTTCGATCCGGCGGTCGTTTTCTGGAACGTCGGATATACTTACAATGTTCCGCAGACCGTCACG
This sequence comes from Deltaproteobacteria bacterium, assembly GCA_016210115.1. Classification (GTDB taxonomy): domain Bacteria; phylum Desulfobacterota; class Binatia; order UBA9968; family UBA9968; genus JACQUW01. The sequence continues at coordinate 13,015 of JACQUW010000019.1, forward strand.
ACCATCCAGATTATCGGCAAGGAGGCGGAAGGCGGGTTGCTGCTTAATCCCGTGGCGGTTAAAGCGGATATGTCTCCCGGATCGAGCCTGCAATTCGGGGTTGGCTTTGCGCTTGCCCTGAACAACCAGTTTTCGATTAACCTCAGCTTCTCCGACCGTGTAACTTTCAGGACAAAGCAGGATGGTCAAAAGGTTGCGGACTCGAGCCTGAATGTGGGCCAGTTTTCGTCCGGCTTCGGCGTTGCCCTCAGCCGTCGAGTGAGCCTGGAATTCATTGGAAGCGTCGGTGTAACAGCGGACGCGCCCGATTTTTCGCTTGGCCTGAACATGCCGGTAGTTTTCGATTCCGTAAGGGACATCCTCTCTCTGGGGGATTTTCTACCTTCCTGGTTGAGAAGAAAGAGCTAGTAAAACACGCATAGCGCATAGCGCAAAGGGCTTTGTGCGTCGGGAATTAATCGAAAAAGTAATATCGGATTAGACAATAAATCGCCACAATGCCGTCGCGCCAGGTAATCTTCTTGCCCTCTTCGTAGGTTCGGCCATGGTAAGAAATGGGGACTTCGTAGATCCTGCATCCCAGTTTAGCCAACTTCACGGTGACCTCCGGCTCGAAACCGAAGCGGTTTGATCGCAGGTTGAGCTTCTTCAGAACTTCAGTTCTAAAGATCTTGTATCCGACTTCCATATCGCTCAGGTTGAGATTCGTAAGGATGTTGGAAAGCGTCGTAATGCAGCGATTGCCGAGCGAATGCCAGAAATAAAGAACCCGATGGGGCCCGCCGTGGAAGCGGTTGCCGAAGACGGCATCGGCATAACCTTTGAGAATAGGTTCCAGAAGCTTGTTATAGTCTGAAGGGTCATACTCAGTATCGGCATCCTGGATCAGCACGAGATCCCCCGAGACTTGCTGGAGGCCGGTCCGAATCGCTGCGCCTTTTCCTTTGTTCACCTCGTGGAACAATGCCTTGATCTCGTCCTGTGGCTGACTCTCCAAGCGCTTTAAGAACTCGCGTGTACCGTCGGTAGAAGCATCATCCACGAGAATCAGCTCTTTCGTACAGCTAGTGTCCGCCTCTTTGACACGGCGGATAATCTCCTCGATCGTTCTGATCTCGTTGTAAACCGGCATGATAATCGAAAGTTTCATCGCGTTTTCCTTCGGAAGTTAGAAACCAGGGCAAGGCATGGTACAGAAGCGTTTTCTTCTTTGGCCTGGCACCTTGCACTTTGCCGGAGTTGTTGAAGGATTTGCTTATCCTATTTTCGCTAGCGGTTGCAAGAAGCGGCATCACCGTCCACTGGGACTGGCTGCAAGGATTGGGTGCTAAAGAATTCCGAACGGCAATCACGCCCGGGCGAAAAATCTTCAGATGATGGGCCGGATTTCTCTAGCTGAAAAGACAAACAAGCCCCCTGAACCGGTGCAGTCCCCGGCCCCTTTTCGCCGGGCTGTATTTTTGGCGCGCTTGTTCCTTCTCATGGTAGTGTTTTGGTTGCCGGTGTACATCATGAAAGGGAAGTCTCTCACCGGTGACGAGCTGTCACACCTTCCGGCGGGCTATTCTTATATCACAACAGGGTTGATCAAGCTCAATCCGCAGCACCCGCCGCTGATCAAGCAGCTTTGCGCCATTCCGTTGTTGTTCTTAGATCCCAAGCCGCCCCTGGAGCCCGAGGCGCTTGAAAAGGTTCAGCTCCGTCCGGGATTTGAGTGGGAATATGGAGAAAAGTTCCTGTTCAGCCAGGATGCCGACCGGCTTTTATTCTGGGGAAGAGTTCCGGCCGTTATGCTCTCTCTCGGTCTCGCGACTCTGGTCATGGTTTGGGCAAGCAGGCTCTGGGGAGCGAGCGGGGGACTTCTCGCTCTTGTTCTTTATGCCTTCGATCCTACAATCACGGCTCATGCTCAGTTTGTCACCACGGACGTAGGGCTGGCTTTCTTTGCGACACTTTTCTTATTTGCTTTCAGGAGCTACCTGGAGGAACCGTCTCGAAGCCGGCTCCTCGTTTCAGGGCTTACTTTAGGTCTTGCCCTTGGAGCCAAATTCTCCGCGGTGATTCTCATACCGATAGCCTTTCTCCTGGGCTTTCTGGCCGCGTGGCACGGGCAGGCCTCGGACGCATCCAACAAGACCCGAAAAACACCCGGCACAGCCAATCGATCGAAGAGTAAAATGGCAGCAATCGGGTTCGCCGGCATTGAGAGTCGCCCAAAGCGAATAGCGGCGGCGTTAGGAGCAGGCTGCCTGATCATTTTCATCAGTGGGATCACTGTTTGGGCAATCTATTTTTTTCCTGCTGACCCGCTCTTCTACATCAGGGGATTCCAGGCCGTAAATCGCGATCATATTCCCAGTTATGAATTCTATTTGATGGGAGAGTTTCAACCCGGTGGGTGGAGAAGTTATTTCACGATCGCGTGGTTGGTAAAGACGCCTATCCCGTCGCTTATCCTTCTTGGTTTGTCAGTATTGTTTTTTTTGCGCGGCCGACGGGCTTCCTGGCTTGATGAGGCCTTCCTGGTGGTTCCTGCCATTGCTTTCTTCACCGGCTACTCACTGGGCGCGGACAATCTGGGCGTGAGGTATCTTATTCCTTGTTTTCCTTTCTTCTTTATCTTTGCGAGCAGGATCGCCTCTAATCTCGCGGCCGAAAAACGTGGCCTCAAGATAGCTGTAGTCATCTTGTCGGTATGGTATGTGGCCGAGTTCATAGCGATAAGCCCTGATCACCTTTCCTACTTCAATCAAATTGCAGGAGGATACCGAGGCGGTACCCGCTGGCTGGACGATTCCAATGTGGATTGGGGTCAGGGGTTGATCCAGCTCAGGGAATACCTCCAGAAGCATCCGGCGCGAGACTTTTGGCTTTGCGACCTGGGCGCGGTCAACCCCGCATACTATGGAATTCAAAGCGAAGTCAGGAGTTATAATCTACCCGTTTCTCCCCCTCCAGGGAGAACGCTGATTCTTAGCGCCCACTGTGTCGCGCGCTGGCGAGCGATATTGGCGAAGAACCCGGAGATAACGAGGAACTGGCTGGTCGAAGTTGCTCCCAAAGCAATTGTGGGTCACGCCCTTTATATTTACGAGATGCCGAGGGCTGTATCGGAGAAAAATCTCCCCTAAGTCGTCTTATTGTTTGAAAAAGGGAAAGTATGAGAATCATAATACTGACAGGCAAGACGGGAAATCTCCCCTTAACCCCTCTTTTTCAAAGAGGGGAACTCGTGTTTCGAAGCGCAGAGCTTAAAACTTCCGCTCTAACCTAGTGCGCTATTTGTGTTTTTCCACTTTGAAAAAGGGGGATGCAGGGAATTTGCTTTTTCCGAACGGGACGGAATCTGTTCGAGTTACTAAATGAATCTTGGATATAAAACAACACCGCATTCACGCAAAAGCGCCGCAATCCGCATTGCGCTGACTATTCTGATAGTGGGGCTAATTTTTTTCTTTTTGCCGCTGCGAGAGTTGTGGCTGGCGGCAAGGCGGGTTCCACCATCCGTCGCGCTCCTGATTTTAGCGGGATATATGGCCACTCATGTGATCGCGATCATCAAATGGCGCATGATGGCCAATCTGGCCGGTGCCGGGCTAAAATTCAGGCCGGCTGCGCAGTGCTTTTTTGCCGGCCAGTTCAGCAATATGTTTCTTCCCTCCATCGTTGGTGGCGACCTGATTCGCGTAGGGATGGCCTTCAAGCTCACGCGCAACAAGTCGGGCCTGATCCTTGGAACCCTGGTGGACCGGATCCTCGACATAACCGCGCTGGCGAGCGTCATGGCCGCCGGTGCCCTTCTGCTGTATGGTTGGCTCGATGCGAATAGCCGCAGGATCTTTTCGCTTACCGCGGCTCTGTCCGGCCTCGGGCTTGTTTTGCCCATTGCGCTTTTCTGGCTCTTTCCAGCCGGCCGTTTTTCTTTTAAGCTAAAGCGAATATTCGTCAGGATCCGCCAGGCTTTAAGGTCGGTCTTGCGCCGGCCCATCCGGGTGCTCGTGGGTTTTGGGTTGGGCATCGTGATCCAGGCCGGCCTCATTCTTCTCACTGCGTGGATTGGCTGGAATTGTGGTATTGATCTTCACTTGCGCGTGTGGCTGTTTGCCTGGCCGCTGGCTAAGCTTGCCGCGCTGCTGCCTTTAACCCAAGGCGGCATCGGAGTGCGCGAGCTGGCCCTGGCAGGCCTGCTTTCTCAGTTTGGCGTCCCCGCGGTGTTGACGGTCGCTGTGGGGCTCGTCTGGGAAGCGATCTTGATCGCGGGCGGGTTGCTCGCCGGTCTCCTTTGGGTGTTGGTCGGGCGGTTTTCCTCGATCGAGTCAGTTGCCGGGATCGTCGCTCCTTCCGCAAAGAAGTACGCCAGTTCGCTGCATTAAAAGACCTGTTGTTAGTTCTCCTTTTTTCTTGCAATTCGCGCTTTTGAAATTTGAAAAAGGGGAATACGGGAGGTTTGGTTCGGGTTCTTCCACTATGGGCGGGCAATGAATTCGATCTGGAGAGCTCTAATTTCCTCCCCCCGTGACATTGATCTAGTGGTTTTAACTTTTACCAAGAAGCTCCAGGTCCGATGCGCGGAAGGAGAGCGGTGGACCACTTACGGAGTAACCATCGGATTAATCGGTTTCTTATGTGTCCTGGCTTTCTCCAATACATTTGACAATAAGTTTGTTTTTGATGATAAGGCAGTTGTCCAGACAAACGATCTGATTCGAAGTCTTCACAATATTCCCCGCATTTTCTCCTTGGGATATTGGACTTCGTCAAGGGAATTGGTCCCGGGAGTCCATCGAGGAGATCTCTATAGACCGTTTACCATTATGACTTACGCCCTCAACTATGCCGTTGGCGGATTGAATCCTTTCGGGTATCACCTCGTCAACATCCTTCTCCAACTCGCCGTAAGCGTCGTCTTCTTTGTATTTGCCCAGCAGGTGGGTATCCGTCCCATCACGGCATTGGCAGCGTCGCTTCTCTTTACAGTTCATCCGCTTCATACCGAAGTGGTCGCGGGCATTGTTGGCCGGGCAGAGTTGTTGATGGCTCTTGGCATGTTGCTGGCCTTGAGATGGTACATCGCTGGTTTTGATCTGAAGAGTGAAGAGAACACGAACAAAATAGGACTTAAGCCTCACCTTATTCTGGCTTCCTGGATGGCGTTCGCTCTTGCTCTTTTTTCCAAAGAGCAGGCGATGATGCTGCCGGTTTTACTGATCCTGTACGATCTCTCCGTCTGGAAAGCCGGCCAGAAGAGCATTCATAAAACCTGGATTCTCCTGGCCCGCCATACTTCGTATTTCCTTGTTCTCGGAGTTTTTCTTCTGGCGCGCGACGCAGCCTTGCAGACTGGAACTATTTTTGACTCACGAAGCGTCAGCTTCCTGGATAATCCACTGGCTCATGTAGATTCGTACACCAGGATTCTCACCGCAATGAAGGTTGCGGGGAAATATCTCTGGCTTTTCGTATGGCCGGCCCGGTTGTCGGCGGACTATTCCTACAACGCGATCCCACTTTCCACGTCTGTCTGGGAGCCGGGCGTTACCGGCGGGTTCGCAGCCTGGATCGCGCTTTTCGCTCTGGCCGTCTGGTCTTTCTTCAGGAATTCACGGGTCACATTTTTTGCCATTGGTTTCACCCTGATCACTTTTTTCCCGGCATCGAATATTTTGATGCCAATTGGGACCATCATGGGAGAAAGGCTCTTTTATCTTCCCTCGGCAGGGCTGATCATGGTGATTGCGGCAGGTTCGGATTCAATTGCGACGAGACTCCGCGAACACAGCCTGTTCGAGCCGATGCGCCGTGCCGCGTGGGTAGCGTTTATGGCGGTGCTGCTTGCGTTTTCTGTTAGAACTTTCGTCCGCAACGAAGATTGGCAAGACGACCGACGGCTCTATTCCAGCGCTGTTCGAGTCGTCCCGGGTAGCGCCAAAATGCAATTCAATGTCGGCTCCGTCCTGACGGAGCCGGATCCGGCTTTACGACGGCTCGACGAAGCCCTGAGGATTTATCCCGGTTATGTCTCGCACGTCGCTTTTTCGGAGGCTCAAGGACCCCTTCTTCTGATTAAAGGACGGCTGGATGAGGCAATGACTGCTCTGGAGCGGGGACAGGCTCTCGGGTCTCGTCAGGCGGGCCTCTACTACAACCTGGGGCTTGCCTACACAAGAAAGGAGCGATGGAAGGACGCCGAGAAGGCATATATGAAAGCGCTGGCTCTCGACTTGAAAGATGCGGCGCCACGGAATGGTCTCAGCTTCGTTCTGGCAAAGCAGGGCCGTTACGAGGAGTCCCTCAAGGCGGCCGAGGATGCGATCCGGCTCAAGGAGAATTTTTGGGAGGCCCACTATAATAAAGCCCGCGCTCTGGATAAGCTAGGGACGTTGAACGAAGCCGCAGAAGCCTACGAGCGAGTCCTTAAGCTCCATCCCCTGCATGCCGTGGAGCGACGATTGGAAGAGATCCGGCAGAAGGTGAATGGATAGAAAAGAAAAATCTCCCTATATTTCCCCTGAATCTGTGAAAAAATTCAAATCCCCCTTTCGTCCCCCTTTTTCCCAAACTTTTTCAAAGGGGGATAATCCAAAAAGAAAGAGGAATTTTGCTCTGTAAGTACTTGGGAGTTCCTCTCTTTCAACACGAGTTCCCCTCTTTGGAAAAGAAGGGTTAGGGGAGATTTTCCGATTCCGAAGTCCCTTCATGATTTTTTCACAGCTTCCCTTTTTCAGAGAGGAATGTTTTAAAGGTTCATTGTAAATGAGAAACAACTGTTTTTTTCGTTGTTTTGTGGTGCTCGCCTTCCTGGCCGTTTCCAGCCTCTCGCCTGCGGCTACACCGCCCCAAAAAGCCAAACCGGACAGCTCGAAAACTGAGCCTGCGGTGCAGCAGGGCATTGCTCTTTACAAGAAAGGAGACTTTCGACGAGCCCTGGCTTCGTTTGATAAAGCGATCGCAGCAGAGCCGAAAAACCCGGTGACATATGTGCTGAGGGGCAAGGTCAAATATCGATTGTTTGACTTCGATGGCGCTATTGCTGACCAGACCCAGGCGATCAAACTAGACCCGAAATTGGCCGAAGCGTACGCCGACCGTGGAGTCATGCGGCTCGCTAAAGGAGACGCCGACGGCGCAATCGCGGACCATACACAGGCCATCGTATTAAACCGGAAATATGCGCAGGCTTACAACAACCGAGGCTTCGCCCGGATCCGCAAGTCGGACCTCGACGGCGCCTTGATCGATTTCAACTACGCTCTAAAACTAAATCCTTTTTACGCGGAAGCCTACGTCAACCGGGGCTCTATCTATCTTGAAAAAAGGAAATTCGAAGAGGCTCTCAACGACGCCACCCGGGCGCTGGCCATCGATCCCAAACTCGATGGGGCATACAATCTGCGGGGGCGGATTTACTTGCGGGAGGGCAAGAACAAAGTGGCGATCGAGGAGTTCGATAAGGCGCTCGAAATCAATCCAAAACTGGCTACGGCGTTCTTTGGCCGTGGAACCGCTCGCATTGCTCTCAACGAATTAACAAAAGGATTGGCGGATCTTCAACAAGCCGTGAGTCTTGTTCCGGCACTGAAGCCGCAAGCCGCCTCGTTGATCGAAAAGGCGGAAAAGGGGCTAAAACAGAGTAAATAAAATTGTTTGTCCAAGAGGCGTTATAGATCGGCGGGTTTCGCCTTTTCTCCGTCATTCCCCCGAAAGCATGGCCTGAGCCCAGCCGAAGGGCGGGAATCTAGCCTAGTATATGGTGTCCCAGAAATTCTTTTACAGATCGGTGGATCGGTTTCGTCATTCCCGCGGAAGCGGGAATCCAGATTTTTCTTTGTATTGGTGAATTCCGGCTATCGCGTGGCCCTCGGAATTGACGGCGGAATTGTGATAATGAACTTTCGGGAAAGCATCCTAGCCTAGGAAACAGGATCTCCCGTGGTGAGCCTAGTACTGCATACTGGTCGAATTCACTTTTCACGTTTAACTTTTTGCGCTCCTAAATCCGGGAGGAAGAGATGAAGATCTGGAATGCGGAAATCATAACTCATATCAGCATACAGAGTGCGCGACGATGGCTCCTGCTGGCGGGATTGGTCCTTATCAATATGTCTACTCAAGCCTTTCCGGCTCCGGCCCCGCAAGCAAAAAATTACCTTGCTGCGGGCATCGCGCTGTACGGGAAGGGAGAATTGAATTTTGCTCTACAGGCATTTACGAAAAGCATTGAATTGGACCCAAATGAGCCGCTTGCATATATCAATCGGGGAGTCGTCCGTTATAGGCTGGGCGATCTGGAGGGGGCCTTAGCGGATCAGACTAAGGCCATCGGGCTCAACCCGCGCCAAGCTGAAGCTTTCCTCAATCGGGGTGATGTGCGCCGCGCGAAGAAAGATTTGGACGGGGCCATCGCCGACTATACGGAGGCTATTAATCTACAGCCAAAGTCTGCGTCCGGTTACAACAACAGAGGCCTCGCCCGTGTCTCGAAAAGTGACGCCGATGGAGCCCTTGCTGATTTCAATGAGGCTCTAAAACTGAACCCTCTTTACCCCCAGGCTTACATTAACCGCGCGGTTATCCATCTCGCAAAGGCTACTCGAGCTTTAGAGGAGGCTCAAAGCAAGACGGACACTCCGGATGGAGAGGCCCTGCAGAACCAGGCGGGCGAGCACTTGAAAATAGTATTTAAAGATACCACGACAGTTACGGTGCTCAAACCTCCCAACGCCGATCTGGCCGAGGCGTACAGCGTTCGAGGCCAAGCCTTTATGCGCATGTCCATGGAGAAAGAGGCTCTTGAAGATTTTGCGAAGGCCATCGAGCTGAATCCTCGCTTGGCGATACCTTACCTCTATCGCGGCGGTGTTCGCGTCCAGGGAAGGGATTTTGCCGGGGGGTTGGAAGACCTGAAAAAAGCCGTGGAGCTCATGCCGGAACTTAAACCGCTCGCCGAGCCTTGGATTAAACAGGTGGAAGAACTGCAGGCAAAAAAGGCGCAGTAATATCGTTTTGGATGCGGAGGGGGAAACCGCTGCCAAGTCGGAGAGCCCGCGCATCCGATAACCAGCACTGAGAGTAAGGTTCTCGCTACTAAGAGACCAAGCGCAAAGTTTATCCTCTGTAAGTGCCTTCGTGACTTTGTGGCAAAATGAGCCGGTTTCCGGTCCCAGCGATGGGCCACTGTCGGAGGCCGCAATTGCACGGTCCCACCGAATTGCTAATTGTCAATGAAGATTCTCATCATCACCGGCATCTTTCCGCCTGATATCGGTGGGCCAGCGACGTATGTGCCTCAGATTGCGAAAGGACTGATCGAACGAGGCCACAGTGTCACGGTTTTGACTCTAACTGACGGGCCGAAGAGAGGATCCAAAGAGCTATCAACCGACACCCAGTCCCCGATAGCCGACTCCCAATATCCCTTTCGCGTAATTCGGCTTCCACGACAGACGTTCAAGCCTTGGCGATGGCTTCGTACGATCCTGAGCATCATCCGGCTCGGTAAAGGCATGGATGTGTTGTATGTGAACGGGCTTGCCATGGAGGCAGTTCTTGCGAATTATCTGTTGAAAAAGCCAATGGTTCAAAAAGTGGTGGGTGATTTGGCTTGGGAGCGCGCCACGATAAAGGGGTGGGTCAAAGATAACTTCGAGGAGTTCCAAAAAAAGCACTACGGGCGACGGGTGGAACTTCTGAAGAATATGCGAGCGTGGTGGACATGTAAGGCTGATAAGGTGCTCGTGCCCAGCCGTTATCTTGCTCGCTGGGTAGCTCTGTGGGGAATTCCCGAGGAAAAGATCATTGTTATTTACAACGCAGTGGAGCCCCTCAACGGTCTTCGACCCGCTGAGTTGCCCCTGCATAGCTCCGTAAAGCTTGTGACGGTTGGCCGTCTTGTTTCCTGGAAAGGAGTGGATGGCATTATTAGGGCTATCGCTGAGGTTGAGGGGACCGGCTTGGTGATTGTTGGGGATGGTCCTGAGCGAAACCGTCTTGAAATCCTGGCGAACGATTTGAAAGTCGCGAACCGTGTTTACTTTGCCGGTCAAAGAAACGCGGTGGGAACGAGCGCCTTAATGGCTGCTTGTGATCTCTTTGTTTTGAACTCCAACTACGAAGGTTTCCCCCATGTGATGCTGGAAGCAATGAGCCTCGGTCTGCCCGTGGTGGCCACGAACGTGGGCGGAACTCCGGAAGCGGCGCAAGCCAGCCAAGCGGCTATTTTGATAACTCCCGGTGACACAGACGCACTGTGTACGGCTCTGAAGCGGGTGATGGATTGCCAGCGGATTGATCGAGAGATAATGAAAGGGACACAGGCGATCACACCAAAGTTTAGCATTTCTAATATGGTTCTCGACACCGAGAGGATCCTGACAGATGTGGCAAAGGCTCTATAAATCGGCGATTATTCGAGGCATCGAGAACACAAAAACTCAAGAAGAATTGCGAGATTATATCCTGACGCACGGCTGCTATTCTCGCGAGGAGAAGTTGGAAATCTATGAGAAGTGGTTTGCCAATGCTCCTCGTTATTCGTTTCGAGCTGTGGATAGAAAATACGGCATTACCAAGAGGCTTTTATGTGACATTGGTTGCGCGTATGGCATGAACTTAATCTACTGTGCTCTTCCAGGTTCCTATGGGATTGAAATCGAAGACTATGAAGTTAGATTTGCGCGCAGTCTTGGGGTAACCGTTCATAAGCGCGACATACTCACTGATGATATTTCCGATTTGCCCAAAGTGGATGTGGTTTGGTGTTGCGCCGTCTTGGAACATGTCGCTTCACCCCATATCCTTTTGCGCAAGATGCATATTCTGCTAAGCGCAGACGGGTTGCTAGCGCTTTATGTACCTACGATCCCATTATTCCCTGCCTTAAGATACCTGCCTCGAGTAGGAGGATATGTTTCCGGCCATAGAGCGACCGACCATGTCAACGCGTTTGTACCATCGACCCTTCGGTGTTTCTGTGAGCGTGCAGGTTTCAACACTATCGAGATATCACCGTTTTACCCCAGGTTTCTTCGACTGTTTAATCGTGTTCCGGGTGCGAATCGGCTCGTCGATGGCTGTGTGTATATCGGACGGAAAATTCAGGATTGGGAGTATCCGGAAAAAGCGACTCGACGGACAGCATTGACTAAAAACGGATTTGTGTCCATAGGCCAAAAATTTAACTATTAAAATAGTTTCGAGGTTGTTTTTGCAACTCTCCTACCTTTCGAATGGTTGTCGGCCATCTTCCAAAATCAAACTGCGTCTACTTCACACATAGAGCCAGGGGCGGCATGATTGCGGAAGATCTGAACAATGAGACTGGCTAATGAGCGCAGACCCGGAACTCATTCTTGAGGTGGTTGAACCCGGTCATGGGATAGCCCTTGACTTAGGTGGGCGCAACGGAGAGCTGCGTGCTCCTTTGCGACATCTGGGATACTCGTACGTTAACATGGACATCTGTCCATGTAAAAACGGAGAACCTTCACTTATTGGTGATGCTCATTGCCTTCCATTTAGAGACAGAAGCTTCGAATTGGTGCTCAGTAAAGATACACTGGAACATTTTTTAAATCCTTGGACTGTTGTGCACGAAGTGCATCGTATTCTAAAGGATGGAGGGCAATTCGTCATATGGGTCCCGTTCATGCATCCCTTTCACGGCGATGATTTTTATCGATACAGTCCTTTGGGGCTCCGGCGTCTGCTTGGCGATTTTGAGATCATCACGTTCGAGAGTCCACTTTGGGCTTTTACCATTGTAGGTTTAGCTGCCGCAGAATTGCTGAAGCGATTGCGTCTTGGCTTTGCCCAAGGTCCTATAAAGCGGTCCTGCAGTTGGCTGGATCGTTTTTTTACCCGGAGGCAGAGGCATCCTGCAAGTTTTGCTGCAGCTTATCGGATCGTTGCTTGCAAGAAAAACAGGATATAGCAGTAAGAGCGTTTCCACAGTCGCTGTGACATCTTATGGCGGAGACCAATAAGATCGCGGGCGTCATCAGTGGATTGCCCAAGTTCATCCGGCAGGGGCTACGTAACCGCATGATCAAAGATGCAGGCCACCTGGCGGGCTCGCAATATGTGGCGACCGGGTTGAGTTTTTTCACGACTCTCGCCGCCGCCCGTATCTTAGGCTCCGCTACATACGGAATCGCTGCCATGGTGACAGCGTATCCCGTGCTCCTGTGGTCATTTGCAGCGGTCAAATCTGTCTCAGTAACAACGCGGTACATTGCGGGGTTCCGCGCTACCGGACAAAGTGAACAAATCAGGAGTATCTGCAAGTTAGGGTATGGCTTGGACCTTCTCGTCTCGGTTATTGCGTTCCTTCTAGTCAGTGCGACCGCCTCGTGGGTTGCGTCCAGTATTATGGGTCTGCCAGAAAACACTTGGCTTATGGTCGTTTATGCGGCTTCTTTTCCTTTTTACTCTCTGATTGGTACAAGCACTGCGATCTTCTCGGCCTGGGAAAAGTTCCGCTGGCTGGCGGTTTTCCAAGTCTTAGATAAGGGAATGACTCTCATTGCCGTCATCGGCCTTTTGTCCTTCGGTTATGGTGTATCGGCTGTGGTTCTGGGCACTGCTGTCGGAAATATAATTACAGGATTGGCAATGGTGGGTGGGGCTACGTACACGCTTTACCTTGAAGGGATCGGTCCCTGGTGGAAATCCGGGCTTAGTCGCGTGCTACCGATGCGTAAGGAACTTTCTGCTTTCTTCGGGTGGAACTACGTCTTAATAACCCTGACTGGATTTGTGGGGCAGCTCCCTTTGATTGTTTTAGGCCATCTTCGCGGTCCGGAGGAGGCAGGGTTCTATCGCTTGGCCACGACTCTGGTTGCAACGGGCTCTTTTCTAGAATTTGCGCTTGGGCGAGTAGTTTACCCTGTTCTCTCTGTTCGCTGGGGTGAAGGTGAGCGGGACGCCCTGATAAGCTTGATCAGACGCTGGACGTTTGGCTGGGGGTTTCCGTTAGGCCTGCTGATACTGGTCACGATTCCACTTCTTCCGGTTTTTGTGCCGCTGTTCCTAGGTCACGCGTACCGACCTATGGTTTTCGGAACTCAGTTGATGATGCTTGGAGCTGCTGTGAGCGCCGTCTTTTTCTGGCTGACTGCTTTTTATTATGCGTCAGGACAGTTCGGTTTTTTTACGAAGGCTTATGCTTTTTACACCCTCTTCGTCATCGGCTTAGCATGGTATGGCGCTCGCAACTGGGGATTCTCAGGGTTGGCTGGGATAATAACAGTTGGCAGAGCACTTTTCGTCCTTTTGATGGTCTCAACGGCGTCTCGAGTAGAGGCGCAGTCATTCAACGTCGAGAAACAAGTTGTCGGCAACTCGGTAAAAATATAGAGAAGACCGAGGCTGAGCTATTGAATCGAATGTTTCTTCGAGTTTTGGGAAAAGTCGCTCGTTTGTCTCGGGGAGTAGGCCTCGGCCGCTTGCTCGCTGGCGGCCGTGACTTTATGGACGCCATATTTATGAAGATAGGGAGACCCCCCTTGGCGATTGAGCTGAATGGCCTCAAACTGCATGGTTACCTGCGTCATAGAAGTTTTTTGGATGGGATGTCGAACGGTGGATACGAACAGTTTACCCAAGAGCTGTACGAGAAAAGCCTGAAGCCCGGAATGATCGTGGTGGATGGGGGAGCGCATGTGGGACTCTATACCCTTTTGGCAGCGCGAAGAATAGGAATCGATGGCAGGGTCTTTGCCTTCGAACCGGACCCTTACAATTTCGGAGCTTTGGTCTTTAACGTTAATAAGAATCATAGCCGGAATATCGTTCCTATTCGAAAGGCGGTTTCTAACACAAATGACGATGCGGTTTTCTACATCAGTGGAGGCACGATCTCTAGTTCTCTGGTCAATCGCAAAAATGCAGAAGAATGCCGGCAAATGTTAGTCCGGTGTGCGACCCTGGATCATGAGCTTTGCAATGTGGCACTGGATTCCCTGCTTGTAAAGCTAGATATCGAAGGTGCTGAACCTGTGGCCTTGCAAGGGATGAATAATCTTCTGCAGAAGGTCCGCTCAGCAGTAGTCATCGCGGAGCTCAATCCATCAGCCCTCCGGGACGCAGGCCTATCCCCGCGAGATATGATCAATGAATTGAAAAGCCATGGCTTTCAGGTCTATTTTATTGATGAGTTGGGTAAGAAACTGATTCCGGTCGCGAGCACGACCACTATGCAAAAAGGCAATCTTTATTGTGTGAAAGAGAATTAATCCCGAATGAGAAAAGCGATCTGGCGGCAGGCGCATCATACTGTAAGGGCACCCCGGTACGAAACCAACCCGTAGCTATAATAAATGTCAGTAATGTGAGTTCCTGAGTATTACAGGCACCGCCACCCTTTCTCTAACCTCTGCTGGCTATCAGAAATCATTTCTTATTTGCTAGTCGGAGGCGACTATATAATTTCGAAAGCCGAAAACAATAGCAATCAATGAACGTTTTGATGATAGGTTTTGACCAAACGACCCTGGCTACAGCGAGGGGAAAACCGGGTGACACGCGGGAGCGGCATATCAGATATGCCGAAGCATTGCGCAAGTATCACCCCAGCGGGCAGATCAGGGTCCTCTTGAGAGTGCCCGGGTCCTGGTCCTCTCGAGCAGTTGAACTGGGAGAGGGGATTACGGTTCATCCAGTCCCCTGCCAGCGCTGGGCGTTTGCAACGACAGCAATGCGGGCAATAAGGCCAGTGGTTACCGGTAAGCATTTCGACCTTGTCACAACGCAAACGCCTTTCGATGACGGTCTGTTGGGGGTATGGCTGAAACATTCCTTTGGCATCCCGTTGAATGTCCAAATGCGGTCTAGTTTTCTGGATCTGCCCTTTTGGATTCAAGAGCGTCCATTTGCTTACCGCATTTTTAACCTCTTAGGTAAATGGGTTGCGCAGCGCGCCGATACGATTCGCACCGTCAGTGAGGGAGAGAAGCATCGCCTTCTAAAAAGGTTTCCGGTGCTCCATGAGCGGATTTTCACTTTGCATCCACTTGTAAATTTCAAACTGTTCAGTGAGCCACTTACAGAGGAGGAACGATCTCAAGCCCAATCACGGCTGCAACAATATGGACTGATTGGTAAGCCATTCGTATTGTTTGTGGGGCGGTTCGTTACACAGAAGAACCTTGCAACTCTGTTCCAGGCATTTGCAGTGATCCGTCAACAAATACCAGAGACAGCATTGGTAATGGCCGGGGATGGACCGTTGCGATCAGACTTGGAGCGGCTGACGAGGCGCTTAGATTTGAGCCGAACTGTTGTTTGGCTCGGTAATTTGTCATTGAATGCGTTGCGAGGCTGGTACGCTCTTGCGAAAGCCACTGTGTTGCCGTCCCTGCATGAAGGATTCGGCAAAGTGATTATGGAATCGTACCTGGTGGGTACACCGGTTGTGGTCACTCCTTTTGTCAGTGCGGCCGAGCTTGTGCAAGATGGTAAAACCGGGTTTGTTACACAATCGTTTAACGACTGTCACGAGCTTGCGAATAAATTGCGAATCTTGTTGAGTTCTCCGGCGTTGTCGGCGGAAATGGGGAGGAATGGCAAATTATATGCTCAACGGTATTTGCTCAATGAGGAAGTGTACTTAAAACGATTAATCGAGATCTGGAAGCAGACAGCATCTCGGCGAACCACAAACTATTGAAGCGCGATTGAGGATACTTTTATGGCTTGGTGGAAATCCGCGGAAATCTGTTCCATTCTTGCATGCCCTGTATGCAGGGGTAGTCTCCAGGTCGAGAGCAACGATGCCGGTCAAGGTATGGTTGCATGTTTGAATAGCCAATGCGGGGGAGTGTTCCCTATCACAGGCGGTGTGCCGCGCTTTTTGGTAGGAGAAGCCCGGGCCGAGTTTCTGGACCGAACTGATTTGCCTGCCGGATTTCGGCAACACTTCAGACGAGAGATTGAAGAGATTCAAATGCGG
Source organism: Deltaproteobacteria bacterium (assembly GCA_016210115.1). Lineage (GTDB taxonomy): Bacteria > Desulfobacterota > Binatia > UBA9968 > UBA9968 > JACQUW01. The sequence goes on from JACQUW010000019.1 coordinate 28,961, forward strand.
GAGGGGACTCAAAGGCGAACACGAAGGCAGTATTCGCAGACTTGGGAGCGAATATATCTTTATAATTACCGAGGCATGCCGTCCAACTCAGGTCGTCTGCTTTCCCTGGGAACATTTCAAGCATTCATCGGGGATGTGCCTTTTGGAAATGGTGAGTTGATCTTGGACGTCGGTTGCGGTTTGGGGCGATTTGTCGCGTGTTCATCTCATCTAGCGCCGAAAGCCATAATCGTTGGGATGGATCTGTCATCCGGAGTAGACTATGTTTATCGGGTCGCGCGTCACTTCAATGAGCAAAACTTGGCGCGCTGCCTTGCCGTACAGGCATCAATCTTCGCACCGCCTTTTAAACGTGAATTCGACGTTGTCTATTCGTTTGGCGTGCTCCATCATACGCCTGACCCCAAAAAGGCATTCGAGGAATGTTTAAAGCTAACTTCCAACGGAGGAAAGACCGTAGTTTGGCTCTATGGTAACGACTTTAAAGTCAGCCACCCATGGGTGTGGAACTTGGTTCATCTTGCAAGACAATTTCATAGTAAGTTACATCCCGACTTGCTCTGGGCTTTCTGTAACTTATATGGGCTTTCTGCTCCTCTTTTAAAATGGCGATATGACTTTTCCATCAGTAAAGCGCGTTTTTTCTGGTTGGATAATCTTTCCAATCCTTATAATGCTGTTTTTGCCCGCGAAGAGTTGTTGAGCTGGGCGTCGGACTTGCGCCCGTCAGTTGGGTCGTATGAAGTCGATAAACTTTTTGGTGGGTGGCGTGTGGCGGCAAAAGTAGAGTGAAGATAGCCTATGTGTGGAATTGCCGGCATCGCACAGTTTGACGGCGAGCCCGTTCAGGAGGAGTTGCTGTGGAAGATGTTGAAGTGGTTGGATCACCGGGGTCCTGACGAAGCGGGGGTTTGGCGTGACGGTAATGTCGGTATGGGCACTACTCGGCTTTCGATCTTGGATCTTGTCTCAGGAAGACAACCAATCGCTAATGAAGACGAAACAGTCTGGGTATCTTTCAATGGGGAGATTTACAATTTCCTGGACCTACGCCGGACTTTAGAACAAAAAGGACATCGGTTCCGCACTCGCACCGATACCGAGGTGGTCGTTCATGCTTACGAGGAGTGGAACGAGGATTTTATTCGCCGGCTGAAAGGCATGTTTGGCTTTGCCCTGGTGGATTTGCACGCCAAAAGACTTTTCCTGGCGCGAGATATCTCAGGCGAAAAACCGCTTTTTTATACCCAGCAAGCGCGATTTTTCGCTTTTGCTTCGGAACTAAAGTCATTGCTTCATGAATTGCCTATCTCACGAGAAACAGACCCCTTAGCGATACAATCTTTCTTTGCATTTTCACGTCCAGTCGGCGAGCTTTGTGTGTTCCGTGCCATTCGCAAGCTGCTGCCGGCACAAATCCTGCGATTGGATCTGGAGACGGGCAAAGTATCCATCACGGACTATTGGCATGCTTCAAATGAAAAAGCCGTCTTAACACTTGAGGAAGCAGAGAAGAGGCTATTGCGCCTTCTGGAAGATGCTGTCGAGCGGTTTCTCATTGCTGACGTGCCCGTCGGGGCGTTCCTGAGCGGGGGCACGGACTCCAGCGCTGTCGTTGCGATGATGCGAGAATGCTTTGACCAGCCTGTAAAAACCTTTACTGCTGTATATGACGACCCTCACATCTCGGAGGCGCAGGAGGCACAAAGAGTAGCCGCCGTTCTTGGTACAGATCATCATGAGATCCTTATTCGTCCTGACGACGTTTTCAAAGCAATCCCCAAGCTCATATGGCATCTAGAAGAGCCCTTTGCAGATGCATCCTTTATTCCGGCGTATTTCGTTGCGCAACGAGCCCGTCAATTTGTCAAGGTAGCGCTCACTGGCGACGGAGGAGATGAACTGTTTGGCGGGTATGATTCGTATCTGGCCTGGCGGATGTTGGAGATCTACCGTCGCCTCCCGAGACGGATCAGGGCAGCAGGAAAGGGGGCTGTCGACACACTATCCTTACAGTTCCTGACACCCTACCCAAAAATCTATCACTACTTCAGCGGGCTTAAAAGAGTTCTCGGAGCCACGGACGGAGAGGACGATATCGCGGCATTTCAGGCATTGACTGGAGATACCAGTTTGCCAGATTTGATTTCTGGAGAGGCATTGCAGCGTTTGTTGAAGCTGCGTCGGGCATCTCTCAACGGCTATGAAGGGGAGAATGCTTTAGATCGGATTCTCTTTTTTCAGTTTCGGGGCCTGCTGCCTGAATTATTTTTCACCAAGGTGGACCGTATGAGTATGGCAAACTCGCTAGAGTGTCGCTCTCCTTTGGTCTACCGCGATGTCATGGAGTTTGCCTTGCGTCTGCCGGTAGCGCTCAAAATCAGGGGCACCAGACGGAAATACTTGCTGAAGCGGGTTTTTGAGAAATTCTTACCGAGAGATATTCTTTATCGCCCAAAGAAAGGCTTCACGATACCTTTTTATCGATGGCTACGCGAAGAGGCAAACTTACGAAAGCTGGTGGAAACCTACGCCTTGGGTCAACGCGCAAGTTTTCTTGCCGATTTGGGAGGTGTAAATCACTGCTACCTTCGAGAAGTAACTCAGGCATACCTCGCACGTAAGCACAATCACTGGGTTTTACCTTGGAAGGCAGTCTGCTTTGGGATTTGGCTAGACACTTTTGTCGAGAGAAGCGGCAGGACACCCCTTGAAGATCTTACCTCTAATGGCCTCTTGAATGGGTGAGCGTTAATGCGCCTCTTGATATTCAATATGGCTATGGATTTAGATGATCCATTGCTGGAATTCGCCGTTTCTTGGGTCAACGCACTGGCACGGCGAGTAGCCTTTGTTCACGTCATCACCATGCGAACGGGTCGCGTGATTGTGCCTGGAAATGTGAGGATTTATTCCGTAGGCAAAGAGAAAGGCTACAGCGAGCCGCGGCGGGCGGTGGAGTTTTATAAGCATCTGCTCCGTATCGTGCGCCAAGAGCGGATTGATATCTGCTTTTCGCACATGATTCCTATCTTTACGGTATTGGCAGCGCCGTTGCTGAGGCGTAAGGGTATCCCTATTGTTACATGGTACGCGCATCCGAGCGTGACTCCTCTCTTGAAGTTGGCACACCACTTTTCGGCTCGCATCGTCACCAGCCTCCCAACATCTTATCCTTATAAAGTAGACAAAGTACAAGCAATCGGCCAAGGCGTCGATACGGACCTGTTCTCGCCTAGCGGCAACATTTCACCAGAGGATCCTCCAACGATCCTCTGTGTGGGCCGGCTTTCGGCAGTCAAAGATCATTCCACACTTCTTGAGGCAGTCTCCTTGGTTCAAAAGAGTTTTGCGCGGCCTTTTCGGGTGGTGATCATAGGAGGTCCTCTGACTCCTCAAGATCAGGCCTATGCCCGGCTGCTTCAGCAAAAGCTTACCGAACTTAACATTCAGGATAAAGTCCGCTTTGAGCCTGCGGTTCCAATGGTGCATCTGCCTAACTGGTATCGCCGCTGCGCGGTTCATGTCAATCTTACGCCCACCGGTTTCGGAGACAAGGTTGCCTGGGAGGCAATGGCGTGTGAAACACCTTGCGTAGTTGCCAACCAGGGATTTGTAGAGACCTTGGGCCCCTGGGCAAGCCGTCTGCTGTTCAGGCATAAGGACGCCGAAGACTTGGCTGAACGACTTCGTTGGGCTCTCTCATTGAATCAAGCGGAAAGAAAAGAGCTGGGCGCTTATCTGCGACAGCAGGTCGTGCGCTTGCATAATCTAGAGCGACTGGCCGAGCAATTGGTTGGCGTTTTTCAGGAGGCGCGAAATTGTTGAGATATGCGGTGTTTCGCGGCCGAGAGGATAAGCTCTTCGAAGCTGCCCGTCTGTTTGATTCGTACCTAAAGGGAGACGTTCTGGACGTAGGTTGCGATGCCAAACACCTGTCTGAGAAGATTCAAGGACGGTATGTGGGCATAGATGTCGGCGGAGCGGCAGATATTCGAGTGAATCTTGAGGCGGGGCTTCCATTCCATGACAAAAGCTTTGATGCGGTCGTTGCCTTTGATGTCTTAGAGCATTGCGAACGTATTCATTTTGTCTTTGATGAGCTATGCCGAGTGAGCCGATGTCATATTATCATCGGACTTCCGAATATGTACGAGTGGCATTTCAGGCTAGTGTTCTTGTTGGGTAAGGGGCTAGGAGGAAAATACGGCCTGCCTCCTGAAGTCCCGGCAGATCGTCATCGATGGCTGTTCAAATTAAATGACGCAAGAAGGTTTGTCAGAGAACGGGGGGCCAAGCAAGGATTTTCTGTATCAGAAGAGGCTCTTGGCTTTTATAAATATCAACGGTTTGTACCCAAATTTATAACACTGCTTGGGAGGCTGCTGAAACCCCATGCGGCCTCTCTCTTCGCATACCACTATTGGGCAGTGATGACGTGTGAAGACAATGCTCTCAGAAGTTGATGGAGCCCTTTTCATGTCGCCTCTTGAGCACATTTCCGCGGGCGTTGCCGTTGTGGTGCTCGATGGGATTCGGAAGTTAAGCTAAGGGCCGACTACTGTGTCTCCAGATCACCGGAACGATCTTCAATATACGATACGCAATCAAATGGGGGCGCTTGCGTTGATGGGGCTGACGGGGGTTTTTGTTGCATGGGGTACGAGAGGTCTGTTAGCCACTGGAGTCACTTTCGGTAATTTCCTTCCACTCTTGCTTCCTGTTGCGGCGGCGGCTCTATCACTGATTCTGATTCGGCCCGTCATGGGCGCGCTAGCAGTCCTTGCGTTTTCCTTTGTGAACCCGGCCTCGCTTCCTACCTTGGCGGAGTTTGGGGAATTCTCGATTCGTTTAGGGGACGTCTTTCTCGGGATTTTGCTCCTATCAGTTTTCTTTCGCGTTACCCTACAGAATCGGATGATAGTTTCTCAAGAATTTGCAAAATTATTCGTTCCCTTATCGGTGTTCCTTTTGTATATAGGACTTTCTCTAGTGAATGTAGCACTCAACCTTCCTAACCATTTTCTGTTTTCGCTGGCCTCATACTTGCGGCTTGTTCTGACAGCCTTTTTTGGCCTTTTGCTTCACATCGCTCTCGTTGACCGTCGAACTGTGATATCTTTTCATCGAGCCTTCCTCGGTTTGTGTATGCTCTCTATAATTGTGGCGGGTTGGGAAGCATGGCAGGGGATTGAAATCCAAAGAGCGGCGGAATTTTCATCGCGCTTTGAAGGGTTGCTCGGGGTTAATTCGCTTGGCTTAGTGTCGGGCTTGTTGGTCTTATATGCTGTCGTTAAAAAGCGTGACAGATATCGCACAGCAGCATGGCCTTTATTGTTTTGCTTTGGGGTTTTGGGTCTTTTTCTGGCGAAGTCTGCTAGTTCCATATTGGCAACGTGTGGAAGTCTTGCCATCTACTGGGCCTCTAGGCAGCTTGGGAACACTGTTCGGAAACGCTACCTGCTGTTGAAGTTGCCCGTTGCTACATTAGCCATGATCGTTGTTACGGGGCTGGCTGTCTCGACTTTACGTCCTGGCGATTTTCGTGGCCTTGTTGATGTCACTGAAGGTTCATTTGTTCATCGACTCGTGATCACATATGCTGGCCTTCGCATCTTTTTTGAACATCCGCTACTAGGAGTAGGCTGGCAGGGAAGCGGCACCATGGATATCGTTGGTTCTGCTGCTTTAAACACTCTCTTGATGGATAAATTCATGAAGCTCCCAGACAACTATTTTTTTCTTCAGTCAGCAACGTCTCTCCACAACATGTACATCCAGTTCTTGGGTGAATTGGGAATCTTAGGATTTCTCTTATTTGTTTTAGCTGGTCTTTGGACGGCTAAGGCCGTGATTAGGATTCTCAGTAATATTCCTATTGGATCACCGTACGAAGTGGCGGCGCAGTTTTACGCCTTCGGACTCCTATTTTTACTTATATGGTGGAATACCAATCCATTGTTTGGCGGACAGGTTGAGAGTACTTTGGCATTTTCATTCCTGGGCGCTCTAGCCGCAGTGGCGCGACTTGAAAGGCTTAGGGAAAAAGACGCTAGTACGACTTCACGAGATAGTGCCACGTGAAAGTGCTCCATATCATCAACACTCTCTCGGCTGGCGGAGCTGAGTTGCATCTTCTGACGCTGTGCCGTCATCTGAAACGTCATCGGGTGGAAACCGTCGTTGCTTGTCTGCGAGAGCAAATTAAGGGAAGCCGTTCACTCGTTTCGGACTTTCAGCAACAGGGAATTCGAGTTGTTAATCTCAGGGCGGACCGAATGTTTGATCCTCGGTGTCTCTTTAAGCTGATCCGACTCGTTGGCGAGGAGAAGCCGGATATCGTCCACACCCATTTGCCTCGGGCGGACTTTGCAGGGGCGATGACGACATTTTTTCGCGGGGAGGTGCTTTGGGTATGCACGATACACGCCATCTACAGCGCATCGTGGTCTGGCAAATGGTTCCTTCCCCTATTCGACGTGTTCTGGCGCCGCGCTAATACGATTATCGCTATTTCAAAGGCAGTCAAGACTTGGCTGGTCGAGGAGCGAAGGATACCATCGCAGAAAATTAGAGTGGTTCACTACGGGATTGAGCCGGATCGATTTAATATCGCGACGGTCGGTGGCGGAGAAACGTATTCTGTCAACGGTAGCCCTCTGATTGGCTCCATCGGGCGGCTGGAAAGAGGGAAAGGGTATGACATTCTGATTGAAGCTATGCCGGCTGTTCACAAACGAGCACCCGATGCGTTGCTCCTGATCGCGGGGCATGATCCCTGGGGCTACTCTAAATCGCTGCAAGCTGCGAGTTCCCGGTTAGGTCTTGACGGGACCGTACGGTTGGTTGGTTTTCAGAATAATATTCCTGCCTTTTTGCACGCTTTGGATGTATTCGTTTTCGCTTCCCGCTCAGAAGGTTTCGGGCAGGCGGTCATTGAGGCCATGGCGGCGGGAAAGCCCGTAGTGGCGAGCAAAATCCCGCCGCTTACTGAGATCGTGGTTGATGGGGAAAGCGGCTTGCTGGTTGAAGTAGACAATCCGGGGGCTTTCGCCCGTGCAATATCTTCACTCTTGCTGGATCCTGAAGAAGCGCGAAGACTAGGAAAACAAGGGCAACAACGGGTGTATGAACATTTCACTGCCGAAAAAATGTCCGCCGAAACATTTTCCTTGTATCGCGAATTGATTTCTTAGGTCTCAATTTGCTCTTTTCATTTTTCCGGAAAGCCAAAAATGTGCGGGATTAAGCTTGAAACTACAACGAACTGTGGAAACGCTCTCTTGGGACGTATGAATTCTTCTTGGCGCACCTTGGTCCTAACAATAGCGGCGGACTGATTTTGGGAAAGCACTGCCCTAGCCATGTCTCTGCTGACCGTCATCGCCTTCACCAGCGGCCTTATAGACAGTCAGGCTGGAACTTGTTGGAGCCGCGGTGTCCGTTTTTGGATCAGGAACTTGTGAAAGTTCGCTGCTGCAATCGCCTCGAACCTAAAAGTCAGAGGACCAGCAAGACCAGGATTTTTGCCTCATGACGTGTAGTACTATGAGAGATTCTGGGCCTTGCGCTGTTTCATCAGGAGAAGGTATCGAAGGTCTGTCTCCACTTCCTGAGCGATCCCGGATCAAGGTTGTCAGGATCATCACTCGTCTGAATGTTGGAGGCCCAGCCCAACATGCCGTGCTCTTAACTGCTCGTCTCAACGGAGATCGTTTTCAGAGCAAGTTATTGGCCGGCACGACGGACAGCCACGAGGGGGACATGTCATTTCTAGCGGAAAATCACGGAACCCCTTTCGTGCGGGTTGAAGAGCTCTGCAACGAGGCGGGACTCTTTGGTGACCTGAAATCCTTTTGCCGGCTCGTTAAAGTTATCAAGAAGGAGAAGGCAGACATCGTTGATTTACATCTCCTGAAAGCTCGCTTCTTTGGAGGACTCGCGGCAAAAATTGCCGGAGTTCCTGTGATCGTCGAGACATTTCATGGGCATCTCTTCACTGGCTACTTTGGAAGATTGAAGACAGCAGCTATCCTCACAACAGAAAGGCTCCTAGGCTGGTTCGTCATGCATAGGCTGATTGCCATCAGCGAGATACAAAAGGAGGAATTGATTCGATATCGGATTTCTCCTGCGCGCAAAATCGACATTATTCCTTTAGGTCTCGATCTGAATAAATTTTTGGATTGCTCGAAGTGGCGGGGCGAGTTCAGAAGAGAGCTCGGGGTCGCGGACGCAACCATCCTGATAGGGGTAGTGGGGCGCCTGGTGCCTATCAAAGGGCTTTGTTATTTGTTAGACGCCGTATCCCAGGTACTTCGCGCCACGGATGCTGACTTTCAGCTCATCGTTGTGGGGGATGGACCTCTTCGTGGCGCTCTCGAATCGCAGGTCTCCTCGCTCGACATTGAGAAGAGAGTTCGCTTCCTGGGATGGCGTTTCGATCTCGAGAAAATTTATGCCGACTTAGACTTTGTTGCTTTGAGTTCTCTCAATGAGGGTACCCCGGTTTCTCTTATTGAAGCGATGGCGGCAGGCAAGGCGGTTGTGGCCACCCGGGTGGGGGGAGTTCCCGATGTCGTTGAACATGAAAAAACCGGGATTTTGGTATCGCCTAAAAATCCCTTGGAGCTTTCCAAGGCCATTACGCGCCTTCTGGGAAATCCGCGGCTCCGTAATTGTTTGGGAGAACGGGCCAGATTCTCGGTTTATCCAAAATACGACGTGTCCCGCCTCATTCAAGATATGAAAGAGTACTATCGCAGCCTGCTGCCGG
>JACQUW010000139.1 GCA_016210115.1 Deltaproteobacteria bacterium
GCTCTATCCTACTGAGCTACGGGGGCACAATTAAATCAACTACTTATCAGCGCCGAACCTCCTTTTCAAGCTAAGCTGTGCCATTTTGTGCCATCTTCAATTCAGGCGTTCTGAACCAAGCTCTCCAAATCGTCCATCTCGTCCACCTTATTCTCTCGAAGGTTTATGAAATGGCAATAGACACGCATCGTCACGCCTACGTCGGCGTGGCCGAGATAAGCGGATACCTTTGGGATCTCCCGCCCCAACATGATCAACATGGATGCGTAGGTATGCCGTAGCGCATGCATGTCGATGTTCTTCTCAATCTTTGCCCGCTCCAATGCCGGATACAGGCCATAGCGGAGGATATTGGAACGGTGGCAAGGCTCTCCAGCTTCGGTTGAGAATACAAGGTCAAGCCGGCTCTTGGGACATTTCTCCCGCCAGTCTTTCAGGCCATTAACTAGAAACACGCCCATCGGAATGTCCCGTTTCCCCTTTTTTGTTTTCGGGTCAAACCAGCGGAATCTTTCTTCGTTGGAATCGCCCTTCACCTTCGCGGTCGATAGCGTGCGCCGGATATGAATTACTTTCGCGTCCAGGTCCACGTCGGCCCATCGTAACGCCAGCAACTCAGAATGCCGTGCTCCAGAATACAGCGCTGTTGTGATGATTGTCCGGTAAAGGCCTGGCTCCGCTGCGAGGATTAGGCGCTTTGATTCTTCCGGGGTAAGAACATCCCGGTCCGTCACCTCGCCATCATCCTTGAGCCTCTCCCCTACTTCCGTTTGCTCTCCAGATTGTTCCTTGTTCGTTTCCAGGACTTCGACCGGATTATGGCTCATGAATCGCGCCGCAATCCCAAAGCGAAAGATACGGCTGGCTGTCGTAAGCAGTTTGGCTATGGTTTTAGGTGAAAGCCCATGTCCGCCTTCGGCAGTTGGCCTTGCCCAAACTTCCGTCGCATCTCGCATCGTAGCCGCAACGATCTTATTTACCTTGTGGTTGCCGACTACTGGGACCAGATGTTTGTCGATATGAGACTGCCAATGGGCGAGGGATGATGGTCTGTATCCGTGGCCAGGAGTCCGCGATGTGGCGAGCCGATCGGCAAACCAATCGCGCGCGAGTTGTTCGAATGTTGGCACCCTGGACGGATCTACATATGTGTTATCCTGGAGGGCGCTTTTTACGCGGGTCATCTCGGCGTCGGCTTCTTCTTTGGTCTTGAACTTCACCCGATGCCGGATGCCATCAGCGATGTAGTCAAGCCGCCACTTCTTGCCATGTTTTTTGATCTTCATCGCCGGCCTCCCTTCTTGTGTTTCTTTAAGAACTCATCGACTGCACGGCGGATGAGTTCGGCGAGGCTGACGCCCTCATCCACGGCGAGATGCTTAAGCGCCGTATGGGCATCATCCTCAAGAAAAACCATTGTCCTCTTCATTGCCCCTGTCCCCCTTTCGTTTAGTGGGGACACAATAGGCATAACAGCATAATGATGTCAAGCGCCGCTCTTCTTCCTATATTCCTCGGCGAACCTTGCCAGATCCTCTCTCGAAAACACCTTATAGTGGCCAAATTGAATCCGCTTGATTTCTCCCCTTTTGGCTGCGGTTTCAAGCCAGCTTTTTGGAATGCCGATGAGTTGTGCAGCTTCCTTTGAGCTATAGAACCATTTCTCCGCTCCATTACCATTCGAAATTCCGCTTTCGAAAATTGCCTCTCTTACCGCAGAGCGGATCATATCGAGTAGGGCATTACTGAAAAGCGTGGGGGAGTCGGGCTTCGGTTCGCTCATGTCCTACGCCGCCTCCAGGACTTTTTTGAGTTTCCATCTTGCGTGCCAGAAGGCTGCCGCTCGAAAGATCCGAGAGCTCAGGGCAAAACTCTCCAGGTCGGCCACCATGCCTCCGGATGCGAGAAAGTCGTCAAGCCCGATTTTCGCCGTACCTTCTTGTGGTATCTGCGCGACTAAAACGCTTGCGCCATGCTCGCGTAGCTCCCGGCCTAGGGCATAGATGGCCCGCAATAAGTCGGGTCGTTGCCACACGTCCGAGTCGGGAACGATGATCGCTTCCCTGTCGCTCCAGTCGATCAGGTGCAGATCGTCAATCGGAGTTGCTTTTGTGAGCCAGTTCCATACGCCGCCGATCCCCACGGCATTCAAACCGGCCTGGTACGCGGCCAGAGTCTTTTTCTCACCTTCGCAAATCGAGACGGCGCCAGCCCTGACGGCGAACGGCATGTAAAGCCTCGCGCTCGTTCCCGGTGGTTGTACGTATTTCATCTTGCCGAGAGCAGGGAAAATCTTGATACGCGCGAAGCTCGGATCTTGATACGTAAAACACAACGCGCTCTCAACCTCAGCCGGTACGCTTTTGAAAAAGTGTTCAACGAACCGTGGCGCCAGGGAATGAACGCCGGCCGCCCGAATGGTTTCATCCGTCAAGCCCGAGGCACGGAGATCTGCGAGATGCTCAGGATGAAAATGTGAGGCAAGATCGCCGCTAGGGATAAGAGAATACGGCGCGGTAAACCGCATCAATCATACTCCTCAATTGCCGCGCGTGGGCTATCGAAGCGCAAGCAATACGACCCCAGTGGTCCCCAGCGGTTTTTCAGGATGTCAACGTCTATGCGGTCGTCCTGCCGGGTGAGAGCAAAGACTCCATCAGCGTGATTTTCGAGTTCTCCGCTGTCCCGGAGGTCAGCCAGATTCGGGGTTTTATCCTTGCGGTCTTCAATCTTTCGATTGAGCTGAACCGCGCTTACGACCGTAATGTCCAGCGCTCGAGCCAAAAGCTTTAACTGCTTTGCGCTTTCACTGATGAGCCAATATCGCTCTTGGGGGCCGAGTCCCTTCATCGTGAAAAGCCCGATGTAGTCTACGAAGAGAATTGATTCAGAGGATGGCTCAATGCTCTGGGTTGCGGCCTTGGCAAGGCTGGTAAAATCAGAGTTCTCAAAAAACAGCGGGCTGAAGTTCACCAGCTCTGTCGAGAGATCGATTAGATACTTCATTCGTTCAACGGACAGGTCGGTTTCTATCAATTCCCTAAGGTTCAAGGTCGGATCGTGGATACATGCGAGCCTGCACCACATCTGAGTGGTGCCCATCTCGAGGTTTGCAAAGTAAGCCTTGACGCCGTCGCGTGCTTGACGATACGCGAGACTCAGAATGTATGACGTTTTCCCGACGCCAGACCTTGCGGCAACGAGATAAGATCCCCCCCGTTGAAAGCCGCCCGCCGTTTGGTCATGGGCGGTAAAGCCCGATCTGAAGAATCTTTTTTTATCCTGGCTCTCAAGGCTCTTGAGCCACGCGATTCTTGCCGCTTCTCGTTCAATGAACTTATGTTCTTGCTTCTGCTGCATACCTTCGTTCGTAATCTTTCCTGCTCATCCGCCGGCCGTCGAATTCGACAAAGCCGTCGCCGAGGTCCTTGGCTGCCGGCTTCTCGGCGCTCCCGTTGCCCCGGTTCGAGGCGAGTTTGTTAATCTGAGAATGAAACACGCCTACTGTTCGCCCGGCCTTCTCAACCCACTGATCGTCAAGCTCGAAGAACCGCACAACGTAGTCCTTCAGCTCCTCAGCGGAAAAGGTTCGAAGCAGGTCATTGATGAGCCTTTCGTCCTTCCCGCGGGCAACGTGGTAGGGTTTTTCGACATAGCGCCGGTAAGCCTCAAGGAAGTGGGAAAGGATTTCTTTCACCATGGGGTCTGAGCTTTTCCCGCGGGGGCGGGACGCGCGTTCCTTGCGCGTCTCTCTTTTGACGGTTCCATGACGGTTCAATACCCCTGACATGGGCGTCAGGGTTTTGGTACCGTCCATTTCAGGGTAATTTTTACCCTGTAATGTTTTCAGGGTAATTTTGTCAGGGTTTTCCGCGAGGCTAATGAAGTAGTGATTCGGGCGATGCCGGCCACCGTTACTTCTAACCCGCCGGATTTCACCGGCCGCTTCCAGTGTGTTCAAAACGCGCCGTGTTTGCCGCTCTGTCAATCTCGCCTTTTGCGCCAGGGTGGGGATTTTGGGCCAGCTCTCGCCCCCATCATTCGCGAAATCAGCAAGAGCCAACATAACGAGCAACTCCCCGTCCTTGCGCGTTGACTGCGCCCATACTCGTGACATTACTTTAATGCTCATTATTTACTCCGGTCCGCCTCCTCGGATGCGAATTGATGTTGCTCTTCCGCGCTCACTTCGTGTACATCCTCAGTTATCAATGACCGGACTTATCAGTCTGCATCGCGTTGCTCGACTCCCGGGAGAGCAAGCGTCTTCAACAACGGCAGAGCGATCCGCAACGATCGGCGCGTAACCTCTGAGGTGCTCATCCCTAACCGGCGCGCTGTCTCTTGAAGCTGCAAGAGATCATTCTGCGACATTCGAATAAATTGAGCTTTCGTCAGCGTTTTGTGTTTGCGACTATACATGATATTCATCATATATCGTGAAACGAGCTTGTCAAAGGCTACTCGTAACACAATGCTGCGAGTAGCGCGGAAAGTTGAGGGAGGGATATTCGTTACATGGATGCGCTAGAGCGTGACTTTATTGACGCCTTCTTGGCGTTTTTGAATGACCCCAACGCGAAGGCTGAAGCGACACAGGCCCGTTTTATGAGCCATCCCTATGTGAAGGACAGACTGAGGATTTTTAAAGTTACCGATCAACCAGATTTCAAGCCCCTGCAAAAAAACATGCGAGAGAAACTGAGCGCTCTTATTCGCCCGCTATCAAGGTCTGAAAGATGGAACTATCTGAATGAAATAATTGATGCATTGCGGCGGCTTCAATTTGATGCAGTTCTACCCATTCAAGATCCCCGAACCCGCGAGATTGTGGGCATGCCGATCAAGATAGGGTCTTTGATCGATTATTCCCTAAAGAGGACTTCTATCGTGATTAAGAACTACCCGACAATCTCGGGGGTAGAAAATGCCTGCTGGTATGCGCTGGCGCTTATTGCTAAAGACGATTGGAGAGAGCGGATCAGAGCTTGCCCGGTAAAGAAAGGGGACAAGGTCTGCGGTAAATTTTACAATACCATGTCGGGACAGAAGAACTATTGTTCGTCAAAATGTGCGAGGATTGCTGAAGAAGAAAACGCTAAGGTTCGAGTCTGGAATCTTCGTCACCCGGATCATCGGAAACCGCTACCATATCCGCGTCGTAAATTTAGTTGATGTCCTATGAAGCCCGGACCGGACTTGGAGGCGGCTTGTCGTCAACCGACTTCATTTGGAGGCGAAAGAGTCCACTCGGCGACAAACGCTCGCCTCCGTTTTTGTATCTCCCTTTTCAAATCGGTCATGCGCGAGCTGTACGTTATCTTTGGAAGGGAATGCAGCTTGGGGATCGACATACGCTAATATCACCATCTCCCTAGTGGCACTAATCCAGTCTCTTGTGCCAGCCACGTTTGTGATGTTTTCCATTTGGTTGTCTCCCCCTCCTATTTATCTTCGTTCTCCTACAATGCTTTTCTGCTGTACAGGTTTAAAACCCTCAGTCCTCGTAATGGTTGCTACGTCTATAGCCCCACCGACACCGCGAACTCCAACCACCCAACTCTGAATTGTTATTGTTGCTCGAATTAGGAATGTAGCTACATCCACGCAGTCCTGTAGGGGTAAAAATGGAAACGGAATAGCAACTTGAAGCTGACTCAGCAGATGATCACGCAGTGAATCTCGTTGCTGATCGGCCAACTGGAGAAATTGCTGAGCTATATTCAGTAGTCTATCGTCAAAACCGTGTATGATCCTGGCGGCAAAGTCCTTTTGTCCTCCCCAAACAATTCCAAAATCTCCCAGTTTTCCATGGTGCTCAAAAGGAACAGGCCTTGAAGGTATTCCGATTTCGAATACTCTCCCGTAGGGAGCCCCCGGATCGTAACCAGCTATGAGAAAGATCATGTCGGGACCCTGATAAGGTCCCGATGTTTGCGCGTTCCATTGACGCATAAAAAAGTCACTCAATCTTTGAGCGAAATCTTGTACTGGTAGACGTCCAGTATTAGCCTTCGAAAGTTCCTCCTCAAATTCGGGAATGTAGCCGTGTGCCGTTCTCGGTTCTTGTTGGCCTATAGCACCTAGGCCATACGTTACCGCTCCGATGAAATTGTGGTCTGGGCCGGCTACTCTTAGCAATTTTGTAGCATTGTCGTAGGTGACCGGTATCTGCACATTTTGTCCCTGGACCTGAGCCGTTAAGGTAACCCTACTATCGGCTGCAAGGACAATACCCTCCGGTCCCTTAAACGCGATTCCTAACGACATTGGGCTTCTATACCAAATTGTATCTTAAAAAGCATCCCCACATCGAACAGAACCTCCTACCTCCCTTACGCATCAAGAATTGGACCGACCCGGCGACGCCCGGCGTTTTCGGCTTTCTCCCTCAGAAAACTTCGCGCCAGGTTGCCCGTAGGCGGACGATCTAGGCTCGGGCCGATAGCTGAGTACTCCCCGGTTTTGGGCGCGATGGAAAAATAGCTAGGGGAGTTTGTGGTTTGGCGGATTCGGGAATTTATGCATATCGCCGGTTGAGCTATCCTCATCTCAGCGGCTCGCCTTGCAAGAGAATGGAATAGATTGAAGTGGAGTCCACTCCCGTGATTGAAAAGTCCGCGTGCGTTCCACTCATCACTCCAAGTGGACAGAAAACTGCAACTTGAGTGGGCGTCTATGAAGCCGAATTGTCCCATATTCTTACCTCCGATTTAGCAGCAAGCCCGGCAGCGGCGCCGAGGCGGAGGGCGTCTCATCCTCCGCGCCGCCCGGAGGGCGGAACCTACCGTTCTCCGTTGCCAGGCTCGCATTTGACCGGCGCGTGCCGCGTGCGGAGCAGAACCGCGCGACACTCTCGCGCCAAGGAGGTTGAACGCTTAGCCGGTCAAACTTCTTTGGGGAACCAACTGGGGAAGATTTCCCGAAGGGCTTCTTCGCTAACTCTCCCCGTATTCCACATGGCCGCCACCGCCGGATGGTTTTTAATCGCGCGCCTCGTCATCTCGGGCCAATGCTGGCTTATGAGACCCGGGAGTTGCTCTTTGTTGAATTCAATCCGGGCGAAGTGGGCCAGAGCGTCACTCGCTATTTTCCGGGCCAGGTCGGGATGCATGTTCAGAACCTCGATGACGGTCTGAAGCTTGTCAACTTTCTCGCCACTCGCGCCCGCAGCGCCCTCGATGAGCTTGACGATGGAGGACATTTCTCCCGCCGCGTCATAGTTCGAGGCATCTCGCACTACGGCGTGCATGGCGTCCGAGTAAGAGACGCCCTCGTGCGCGTTCTGGTATTTCAGAACCGTTTGGTGCATCTCTTCGGACGCGGCCCGATCGCCGATCCTGTTGAAATAGTTCGTTACTACATTCGCGTTGTCCATATTTTTCTCCTCCTCGCTTTTTATTTCGTAAACTCTGAATTCGTGTCCGTTGCCATCGTAGGCCAGGACCGGCCCGCGATTGCCATAGAGTGCCTCGATCTCCTTGAGGTTGGTGAGTGAGGGAATCTCGGCCCCGAGGAACGCCACGGACTTCAGGACGCGCGGAAACTTCCGCTCGCCGTCCTTGTAGGCCCAGTAGATCTCTGACGATATCCGGCGGAATGCGCCAGCCTTGATCAGATCAGCAAAACGCCTGGGGACCTGAGTGAGGTCGGCAAGGAGCTTCTTGCCCTTAACGTAGATCCGCTCCACGTATCCGAGAGCCGGGACACCGAATACACGGCGCGCCGTCTTCTCGTCCTCTTGGCCGTCTTCGTGGCCTGCTTTCACCGTTGGCTTGAAGCCAACCTGAGAGAAGGCATCCACCATGGCCTGAAGATCGGCTACGGAGTAATGATCGCCGTTGAATGTCCCCTCTGAGAAGATCTCAAGTCCGGGGATATTGACTGTCTCTAATGGCATAGTGTGGCCTCCTTCTAGTCGGTCTGTATCAAGAACTGACGGCGGTTATACCAACCCGCTCGCTCCGTCTCTCTTGTTGCCGGTCGCAAAAAAATCTCCCAAGTCGATTTCGCCCTCTAAAACTTCATGAATCGCTCCAGCCGCCGCGTTGGCGTAGTCTTCATGCTCGCCCGGCGGGTGGTCGATCTTTCCGCCACGCCAAACAAGCCCGAGTAGCTGCGCCTCTAGCTTAGGGTTATCGAGAAGCACAACCTGGTTGCTGTTGAGGCATGGCTCCAGGGCCTCGTATAACTGGCTTTTCGTTAAGTCGCTCACGTTGTAGCTGATACCGTGTCCCTCGAAGTCCGCCCGGAACGTCTCACCCGCGTAACGATCGCCTGTCACAGAAAAGACGCCGTACTCTTTGAGTATCGCCGCGAAGCGCTCCACGGCCTTTCTCGGATCGAATGGAGGCCTCTGCCCCTGGTTTACGATGCGGTCCAGAATTGCTCGGCCTTCACCCTCCGTCTCTTCTTTGTGGGCAATAGCGAGACACGCATCATCATTACTGCCGCCGCTCATGTCCACGAAGGCAGAGTAAGAAATTTCCGCCTCCGGTTGCCGGACTTTGACGCCGCGCTCAATGCAGTCCATCACCGTCTCAGCGCTGAAGGCGCTGCCCTCCGGTAAGCCGGGCAAGTTCAAATGCAGCCGGTTAAACTTGTGAGCCGGTAGCCGGCGCCGCTGTTGTGCGATATAGTTCTTGTCCTTCCATGAATGACGCGAAGGATTCGCCCGGTCCTCTGGCAATCCGTTTTCATAGTCCGGGTCTGTCGTGAAATCGCCTCCGTACCACGAGAAAAGCATCCGGGGATCCTCGGCCTTGCGGCCAGCGGCGCACAGATCGAAAAGAGGCACGCCCGGTTTATGGTAAATGCTCGCATAGCTGGTTATCCACTGAAGCGCATCGGGCCTGTGTGGATCTAACTGCAAAGATTCGAGAAGGTCCCAGTTCCGATATCCGTGGATCTCATCGAAGCCGGCGAACAGGTACGTTTTGCCGTGAGACCCGGTGATATCGCCCGCCGGCAGGATCTCAAGAAAGCCCTTAGCATCTCTGCGCTCGATTACCTTCTGCCGTACCTCCACTGCATCGGCCAGGATCGCATTCGCCTTGATGATCTTCTTCGCAAGCTCCAGATCATCCCCGGCCTGATCCTCATCATTCGCCAGGATGTAGCACTGATTTCCGCCCTCCGATTGCC
>JACQUW010000140.1 GCA_016210115.1 Deltaproteobacteria bacterium
CGCGCAGGCCTTGCCGGAACCAATCTCTGCAGACTGCAGTGGCGGACTTGGCCGGGGAGAGCCCCGGCTCCAGGACGCCGATTTTCGGGATCTTAGGCTGCGTCTGCCCCTCAACGGGACCGCAAAGCGCAAAGAGCAAAGCCCCCAAAGTAATTGCGGATTTGAGATTGCGGATTGCGGATTTCCGCTTTCTCGGCCGAAATTCCGGACGGCCAAACAATGAAAAGAGAGGGTTTTCAATCATGATCGATGTTCTCTTCACAATTTCTGAGAGTGGTTTTTTTCAATCCAAAAGTCCACGTAAATCGCGGCGCGGCGGAACATGGCCTGCTGCGCCCCTGTTAAAGAAACAGCAAGCAGAAAGTCCCTATTTGCCATTTGCTATTCACCATTCACTGTTCACTCTAATCACTTGTCCGCTCTCGCCAGCACACTCGCTCGAATCGTAGGGCGATCCCGCTGAAGTCCGTCAAGTTAAGTTGGACATTTGCCTTCGTTGTATTACAATGCGGTGCAAAGGGAGGTCTTGGTATGGAACGCCAGTTAACCTTGCGATTGCCAGCGGATCTTGCCGGTAAACTGGAGCGCTCAGCCAAACGGCTAAAACGCAAGCGATCGGAAGTGGTTCGCGAGGCTTTGGAACAATATCTGGACACGCAGCCGGAAGTACGACCCATCGAGCGCGTACGCGATCTTCTCGGTAGCATCGCAAGCGGTCGGCCCGATTTGGGTCAACGGCATCGCGATTACCTAATCCGTCGATTGCGCCGTGGAAGGTGAGCTCCTGTTGGATACCGGGGCATTCGTGGCCCTCGTGGACCGAGACGAAAAGTTGCACGGTGAATGCGTGGCCGCGCTCGAGAAATGGACCGGGCCCATTGTCATTACGGAAGCAGTGTTGACCGAAACACTGTACTTGGTAGGTCCGGACTGGCGCGCGCAGAAAGCTTGTCTTGAGTTTATCCTCAGAGGCGCGTTTCAACTGGTTCCTTCGTCGGCAAAAAGTTTACACCGGGTCGCCGTTCTGATGGAAAGATATCGCAATGTCCCAATGGATTTCGCAGATGCCACTCTGGTCGCACTGGGTGAGGAGCTGGAGACCGACTGGGTGTTTACATTGGATCGCCGCGGGTTTTCCACATACCGACTCGGCCGGAGGAAAGCCTTTCAGATCATTCCTTGATCTGACCATTTTAGATTTTGCAATTTCGATTTTAGATCCGAGAATCATCGGATGTCCTTGTCCGCTCTCGCCAGCACGTTCGGCGGAATCGTGAGACCGATTTGCTTAGCCGCCTTGAGATTGAACAGCAGATCAAACTTCGTCGGCTGCTCCACCGGGAGATCAGCCGGCTTGGCGCCTTTGAGAATCTTGTCTACATAGACGGCGGCGCGCCGGTACAAGTCAGGAGTGCTCACGCCGTACGTCATTAGCCCTCCGTCTTCCACATATTCCGCCCTGGGGTACATCGCAGGAAGCCGGCTTTTACGGCGAGAGCGACGATCTGTTCTCGGTTAGAATTGAAGACGGCGCTCGGCAGAACCAGAAGAGCCTCAACACGCCGGTTGCTTACGGCGTGGAATGCAGTGTCAATATCCCGCTGACGTTGTATGTCCGCGTAATGAGGCTGCACTCCAAACCCCTGTGCGGCAAGCTCCGTCTGTCTCACGGTCTGCGGAGTACCCGGCTCGGTCAAATCTCGAAGGACCGCGACGCGAGAAATCTTTGGAATGATCTCCTTGAGCAACTCCAATTGTTTGCCGGTTAGCTCAGGAGTGAGATTGGACAGGCCGGTAATATTTCCGCCAGGCCGGGCAAGACTGGCAGCGAAACCCGATGCAACTGGATCGTTATCCTGTGCCATAACGATAGGAAATTTAGCAGTTGCATCTTTGGCCAGTAGGGTGGCTTGGGAACCACCCGTCACGATGACGTCAACTCTCAGATGAACCAGTTCGAGCGCGAGTGCAGGAACGCGATCTAGTTTTTCCCTCTCCGTATCGATATTCAACGACAATGTTTTTCCCCTCCACGTAACCGCGCTCCCGCAGACCTTGCCGGAATGCGTCAATGCGGGTCGAAACAGCAGCGTGAGGGCCGGCAACCAAAAATCCGATCCGGGGGACTTTTGGCTGCTGCGCTTCGGCTGACGAGCAAAACGCAAAGAGCAAAGCCCCCAAAGTAATTGAGGATTTGAGATTGCGGATTGCGGATTTCCGAATGCCGCAGAGAGATCCGGCCCAAATTCGTTCCATTGTTCTTCTCCTCAATCCAAAAATGCGCATTCCGAAATCCGAATCACAAATCACATGGCGCTAAACGCAGTGCTCTTGCTGACCTCTGACTTCTGATATCCGTCATTTGATGACCTTGTCTGCCCGGTACAGCACCGACTGCGGAATCGTCAGGCCAACCTGCTTTGCCGTCTTGACTTTCTTTCCATTGCTGCGCAGTGCTTGGATTATGTGGATTCCACAGCACCGCAACGCGGGAGAGCTTGGGAATGGTTTTCTTGAGTAAATCTAGTCGTTTGCGGACAATCACCGGCGAAATGGTGGTGAACTGACCCGCACGCCGTTCATCGCGTTCCTTTCAGTGCTGCCGGCTCAGCCAAGAGTGTTTGGATAAGCGCCCGAGCCGGCACGCTCGCCCACTCCCGTGGTCCGACAGCCAGCGCTACGGCCCGTCCATCGCGGCCAATAAGGAAGGTGGTGGGCAGACCGATCACTCCGTAAGCCGCATTTATCTCTCCCCTTGAATCCAGGACCAGCGGGAACGTTAAACCGAGTTCCCTGGAGTACTCACGGACAGCCGCCGTCGCCTCGCGGGCGTTGATCCCCATGACACTGAGTCCTCGTGCCGAGAACTCGCGATACAGTCGTTCGAAGACGGGCATCTCTTGTCGGCACTCTCGACACCAAGTAGCCCAGAAGTTGAGGAGGACAACCCGGCCGCGCAGGGCAGTTAGTGACGCCGTTTTGCCGTCGGCGGTCAGGCCGCTGAAGCCGGGCGGCTGCATGCTAGAAGAATAGCCAGATAGGTTGAGTGGCTTGAGTAGCTCCGTCACGGCTGGCGGCTCTACCGCGAACGCGTCGAGAGCAGTCAGTAGGATTCCACATGCTGCCATGCTGAATCGCGCCGTACGGATCATGTGTGTCGGCTCCTTCTACCGCTTCTTCGCGAGCTCGCGCGCTGCTTTCAGGATTGGTTCGCTCGGGAAGAGTTCCGTGGTCTCTCCACGCCATCTTCCCTGAACAATTCCTTGTTGATCGATGAGCAGCGTGCTACCGGCGAGCAGCAAGAACAGAATCAAAGAAACAGTAAGCAGAAGGGAGTAGGCAGTACGCAGAGGAAAATCCTTCTAATCATGTTTTGCTCCTATTCCAGGCGCCTTCCTCCCAGCTCCGACGCCAGGTGGGTTAACCCCGTGATGTTTCGGCTCAATGTGGATGTCATCGTTGTTGGTGGATCTACCGCAATTCGAGCAATTAAGAATGCCACCAAGCTGATCCCAATCGTCATGGCGCATGGCAGTGATCCTGTTGAGCTCGGGTATGTGGCAAGCCTGGCGAGGCCTGGAGGTCCATAACTCATCAATCCACCGCTGGGCGCCCATTGCGTCTCTACGTAGATCGATGGCAAGCGAGCCTGTTCTACCATGCGCAGTATGTGGTTGCGTTGCAACGTTAAGGTAGGATCATGATTTACCATTAGGGCACCTACTCGGTTTCTTCCCATCGATGCGAAGGCGTTTTTTAGTTCGTCAGGATGGCTCGCTTTATACACCTGTAGCTTCACGCCGAGCGATTTTGCAGCCATCTCCGTCTCGCGCAAAGTCGCAGCGCTCGCCACATTTGACGGGTCGGTGAGAAAAGCTACCCGCGAAAGTCCGGAAACAACTTCTTTGATAATCTCAAGCCGCTTTCCGCTCAACTCTGGCCCAAAGCCTGCCACTCCTGTGAGGTTGTTGCCGGGCCGAGCAAGACTGATTACCAATCCACTTGCCACGGGATCGCCGAGGGTTTGGAAAACGATGGGTACAGTTTGAGTTACTCGTTTGGCCGCGACCGCAGAATTGAAATCGGCGGCAAGAATAACGTCAACGGAGGAGCCGATCAATGTAGTTGCAAGTCGCGCCAAGCGATCGATTTGCCCTTGCGCTGTGCGGAACTCGAAGGTGATATTTTTCCCTTCCGCGTAGCCGAGATCACGTAGCCCTTGCACGAACGCATCGTTGGGAGACGACCCGATCCCTGAAAGATAACCGATGCGCCAAACTTGCGCAGTCTGCTGCGCGGCGGCGGAAACGCTGAGCACAAAGAGTATAGCGGCAAGTGCAAAACAGAACAGTAAGTGCTGAAGTGGGAGTACTGAGTATGTCCATGTTGACAAGTCACCTGTTGGTCCGCGCTGTTCACGCAGGCTTAGCTTAGTCCTCATTGCCTAGTCCTCAGCACTGTTATTTTATTAGCTTGTCTGCGCCAGCTCGGTGGAATTACCTAGCCATTTTCGATTTTCGATTTTGGATTTTAGATTGTCTGCTCATCGCAGTACTCGATCTGCTCTAGCCAAGACATTCGGTGGAATGGTTAATCCGATCTGCTTCGCGGTCTTCAGATTGATCACCAGCTCGAATTTCGTCGGCTGTTCGACGGGGAGATCGGCGGGCTTGGCTCCCTTCAGGATTCTGTCCACGTAAGTGGCCACGCGCCGGTAACTGTCCGGGAGCTCCGCGCTGTAGGACATAAGCCCGCCGGCATCGACAGCTTCTCTGTTGCCATACACCGACGGTAACCGACTCTTTAACGCAAGGCCCGCGATTCTTTTTTCGTTAGCAGCCATTAGCGCGTCCCCGCCGAGCGCATAGAGCCCATCCGGCTGCTTCACAGATTGCTCAGCGGTTCATCGCGTTCGGTTCGGGATCGCCGGTTCAGCCAGGAGCGTTTCTAAAAGTGCGCGAGCCGGCGGGCTCGCCAATCCCGCGGTCCGACGGCCAACCCTACGGCCCTCCCGTCTCGACCAACAACAAATGTGGTCGGCAGACCAATGACTCCATAGGCAACGCCCGTGAGGGTGCGGCAACAATTCGCGCCTACGCCAAGGAACTTGGTTTGACCTTCCCGCCTCGTCGGCACGACTTCAGCTACGAGAGCCGCCTAGTCCGCGATCCTCTCGCAACCTTCTGGCAAACGCGCGCCGTTCATCGCTTACCGACGATCTGCTCAATTTCCCGCAGCAGAGTCGGACTATAGACAACCGTCGTTGTCGGGTTCTCCACGATCCACTTCTTGCGTACTATTCCCTGCGGATCAATCAGAAAGAACGATCTGTTCGCGGTCAGCCACTTTTCATTGAGCACGCCGTAGCTGCGGATGACGTTGCGGTCGGGGAAGTCACTCAGCAGCGGGAACGGCAGTTGCAGCGACTCGGAAAAGGTCTGCTGCGAGAAACTGTTATCGGCGCTGATTCCCAGGACCTGCACGTTCAAAGCCTCGAATCGTTTGTAGTCAGCCTTCCTGGCCGACAGGTTTGCGGCTCAGGTCGGAACAAAGGCGGCTCCGTAGAATTCGATCAACACGAATTTCTTGCCCTTGAAGTCGCTGAGCGAAATATCGACTCCGGTCGTACCCGGCAGCTTGAAGTCGGGCGCTTTGTCGCCCGCTTCGAGCGCCGCGGACACGGGCGGTTTTCCCAGCCAGCCGATGAGAATCAGGCACATCAAGACCAAGCTCATTAATTTCAGCGACAACTTCATACTTGCCTCCTTGGACAATTCGTTTCCTATTTCATCGCGCCGTCCGGATCGCCGCGGGCAAATACCCGGATCGGATAACATCCCAATCATCGGACGATGCGGTTCGCCCGTGACAACACCTGCGGCGCAATCTTAATACCCATTGCGTTGGCGACTTTCAGATTGACGACAAATTCGAGATTCGGGTTCACTTCAACCGGAATCTCCGACGGCTTTACGCCCTTGATAATCTTGTCCACTTGACGCGCGGCCATTCTCCCGGACTCGTAGTAGTTCGAACCGTAGCTGGCAAAACCGCCATTATCGACGTACCAGGTGGTAAAGAACATCGCCGGGATCCTCCGCTGAGAAGCAGCCTGGAGGGCTAAACCGGGGATGTTGAAAGAGAGCGAGCGCGGCGCGACGATGCCGTGCACCTCGTTCTTTTGAATATTGGCGACTGCCGCCTCCGCCTCCTTGTGAGTGCGGACGGGTTTCTCGATGAGAATGACGTCGATGTGGCGAGCGACGTCACGGTAATTTTTCGCCTGCGCGCTGGCAAACGCTTCGGACGAATCATAGGGAAACAATACGCGCTTCAGGGCGGGCACCAATTCCTTGAAAATCTCCAGCCGCTTGGTGTCCAAATCGAGGTCCAAATCCGTGATTCCCGTAATGTTGCCGCCAGGACGGGCAAAACTCTTGATCAGCCCCAAGCCGATCGGATCTCCGGCGCCATAGAAAACGATAGGGATCCGGTTGGTAGCCGCCTGTGCCGCCTTGGCCGGCGCAGGATTGTTGGTGAAAAGAATATTCACGCCCTGCTCCACGAGTTTCCGTGCCGCTTCGGGTAGAGCTGCGGCGTCTCCTTGTGTGAATCGTACGCCGATCACGAAATCTTTGTTCTCCTTGTAGCCAAGCTCGTGAAGACCATCGCGCAGGCCCACGACGCCCGGCGTCGGTCCCCACGAGTCGGTCAAGACGCCGATCCGGACGGGTTGGTTGCGGTTCGCTCCAACCGCGGTGCCCGCAAGTAACACGGTGCAAATGAGAAGGATGAATAGTTTCCGCATGGTTCTCATTTTTCGTTTACGCACGCCCCATTGTCGTGTTCCTCACGGCTACTTGATCACCCTGTCCGCCCGTGCAAGGACATCAGCCGGAATCTTGATGCCTATGGCCTTGGCGGTCTTCAGATTCACCACGAATTCAAACTTTGTCGCGCGCTCCACGGGCAGGTCGGCGGGCTTGCTCCCTTTCAAGATCTTATCAACGAAGACAGCGGAGCGACGGCAAATGTCACCGACGTTGGCACCATAAGAAAGGAGGCTTCCCGCCTCGGCAAAGTGCTGCCCACCAGAAATGGTCGGCAGCCGCTTACTGGTTGCCAATTCAAAGATGCGGTGTCGGTTTCTCGAAAGCATGGCGCCTTCGGGGATCATGAGCGCGTCCGCACGGCCTTGGGTCATCGCGGTGAAGGCCTTATTGAAACCGTCAGGCCCGTTTGCTTCCACGCGTTGGAGCTGCACCCGGAGCGCGCGGGCCTCCGTTTCGATGTTTCCCGGGACGCGGTCGTGAGCGGGATTGGCCGGATCGATCAGGACCGCCACGCGTGAGGCTGTTGGCACCGCCTGCTTCAATAGTTCAAGCCGTTTTCCCATCAGATCGCTGTCGCGGTGCTCCAAGCCCGTGACGTTTCCGCCCGGCCGTGCCAGGCTGCCGGCCAGACTGTGTTCAACGAAGTCGACAGCTACTCCGACGACCACGGGAATGGTTGTAGTTGCTTGCTTGGCCGTTCGCGCGGCGATAATCGAGTGGGTCCAGATAAGATCAGGCTTAAGCCGAACCAGCTCGGCTGCGAGCTTGGGGAGAGTCTCAGAATCTCCGTCTGCGAAGCGGTACTCGATGCCGATATTACGGCCCTCCAAGTAGCCCAGTTCGCGCAGGCCTTGCCGGAACCAATCTCTGCAGACTGCAGTGGCGGACTTGGCCGGGGAGAGCCCCGGCTCCAGGACGCCGATTTTCGGGATCTTAGGCTGCGTCTGCCCCTCAACGGGACCGCAAAGCGCAAAGAGCAAAG
>JACQUW010000005.1 GCA_016210115.1 Deltaproteobacteria bacterium
TGGCAATCCCCTTTAATTTTCTCCACCGGCCGCTGCCATAGCGTTTGCGAAGACGGGCCAGCCCACGGATGGCTCGGCCAACCGCGATCGGCTGGGTGTCCCTAATTGGACCGACGAGTTCGAAATCCATCGACCCCGCATAGAATCACCCTTTCACCAAAAGTTCCAGCCCTTGGTCGGGATAGAAATGCGGCGCGCGCAGCGTTAGGTGGAGATTTTCCTATCCTCGCTCTTTCGATTACGAGGTGGGTTCCTAATTCCACCATAGCTCACGTTTCCGCAAGCCCCCTAGTATCACCTAACGGGTCAGGCCTTGTCTCTCTCTTCTATGTCAGGAACCATCAGAGTGAGCAGCGGATAGCAACATACATACAAGACCTGACCCCATTCGACCCCCCATCCTGAACCGCAAGCGGGCGGCAGTCCGGTGCAGTGGATTGGTTAGCCCGAGCCTTTTCCTTCAGCAACGATCCAGGTGTAAACGACATGTTTTCCGCTGTCTTCATTGCTGTAGGAAGATGCAAGCTGGTTACAGTGCATTATTGCGATATGGTAAGCAGCCCAGTTTGTTGAGATACGCTTGGAGAAGAAACGACTCTATGAGCCCTGGTGATTCAGGCGTCGAGGCAAGGAAAACATATTCGATAACCAGAGGGCCTTTTTCCTTGACGAGACCGCTAAACCATATGTCGGCAGGGAGGTTGCTCCCTTTGACATTCGCCAATCTGTTAGGGATATCCTGGTTCTTGAATCTTCCTGCTTGATCAATCGTTCCGCCTTTACCTATGTAGAGGACTTCGCGGGTAGCCTCCTGGCGTATCACGTAAACTCCGTATTTGCTCTGGCGTTGTACGTTGCGGAATTCTGAAATGATAATCTTTCGAGCAGAAAAGGATGAATCCTCATAGCGGAACGAGCCATGCTCGTACTTTCTCGTCAACGATTCCCATTCTTCTTCAAATCGACCTACAATCATCGTCAGGCCCTGTTCAAAAATGTGTTAAGAGTAGGTCCCTCTGCTTTGCCGTGGTATCTCGAATCGGGCAACGCTATGGGTGAGCGGCGCTCCAAGCGTCCGGCTCGACTCGGTGGTTAGCGGCTTCTTGTGGTTCTACCTATACAGCATCTTCGCAAGCAGAATTACCAGAAGCGAGTAGCTACCCAGGGTTACGAGCCACTCCGCTCTCACCGCACCCTTCGCGGAACCGACCTTCCACAGATCGTCCAGAGGCGCCTTGGCGCAGGGAACCACATAGTCGATTACGGTCAACAGGCACGCACCCAGAGCACATGATTTCGTAGTCCTTTGTTCATACTTAAGGTCTTCGCCTGTGGGGTCTCTCCGAAGCCATTCAGCGACTGCACCAACCGCTCCATTGTACACCACTGCCGCCCAACGCCTCCTCCGCAATTGCCATCGGATATAGAGGTGGATCATGAACCACAACAAGACGCAGATCAGGACGGCGACCGTTTGCTGTTCGAAGTACACCTGGAGCACTGGCACCCACTGCGGAGGCCACGGTTTAAAGGACACAAGGCCGCCGACTACAGCGATCATCACCAATAGTCCGGCATGCGCCATGGTCTCTTTATGACTCTGATAGCTATTCACGTCAGCCAGCATGCGGTCAACAAATCTTTCAGCACGTTTGACTCGCTCATCGTGCAATAATGCATACACGCGCGTGACCTCGTCAACCAGGCCAGGGATCGTATCAGCTTGCGGGTTTGAACACAGCTCTGCGAGGTCATGCTCGGAATACGCGTTTCCCACGGACACCAGTCCTTTCGGATCCTGCTCCCAAGTAACTTCACCGGTGCGGCTGACTCTCCGTTCACCCTTCGATAGGCTCAGGGCGAACGGGGAGGTACTTGATAACATCAATGATTTTCCGTTCATCCTGAGCGTGTCGAAGCATGAAACTCCGTCTCAAGTACCTCTGGGGTTTACTGCAAGCTCTGTCCCGTCCAAAGTTACTTCCTGCTGTTCAGCCGCGAAGCGGCGTAATGCCGCTATTAAGTAAGCCTGCTGCCACGATTCCGGCAGTGTATTAGCCTCAAGCTTTCCGGTCCCATATAAGCGAAACTGTGAGAAATATCCCCCTTTTACAAAGAATTTGTCAAGGATATTCGTTCCCACAAACACTGCCAATCCCGCAGCGTATGAGGCTAATGGGCCGTTGCTCGTGCTCAAAGACGGTCTGTCGGACTATGACCATACTGCCAGAAAAAGCTTGACATCCTTTAGAGCGGTTGCTAGTTGCAAGGCTGTCCAGCGGCCCGACTTTCCGATGTCTGCATTCGAAAGCTTTAATCAACGTCGGCAGATTTCGGGTCTTTCCGTCCTGAGGTCGAGGCTGAGGTCCCAAAGATCACAGGTTCGAGGTGACCCAAAAACTCCGATTCGGGAGAGAAAAGCCAAGCCATTCTATCCAGCTTCTAAAAAGGAGGTAACGCGGAGATGAAAGAGAGAATCGTCCCCGATACAATGGCAAAGCCGGTTGGCGAGTATTCCCACGCGACCAAGGTGACAGCCAAACAGCTTATCTTTATTGCCGGGCAGGTGCCAATCGATAAGGATGGAAACGTTGTTGGTGTAGATCGCAACGACAAGCTGAGAAACCATCAGACCATCGATCTCGCTGCCCAGGTGCGCCAGACCATGCTCAACGTAAAGGCTGCGCTGGAGGCGGCGGGCGCCTCCTTCAGCGATCTCGTCCGCGTTGATACCTTTGTCGTCGCTTCAGCCATGAACGAATACAGGACGATCGGGGTAAAAACAAAACACGAGATATTGGGGGTCCGCGTAGGAGGCGCAACGGTTTTTGTCGCCGGCTTGATGATACCGGAAGCGCTAATAGAAATCTCTGCCGTCGCAGCCATTGATTGAGAACCTGGAGCACGCAGAGGCCGATCTCATGAAACTATCCGGGCTGGTCACGAGAGGTGTTTTCTTTTCCGCTCTTGCGTGCTTGCCGGTGATTACAGTGGCTTTCATGATGCTGCCGGCGATCCATCCGGAAGCACAAGCACAGCAGCCGTTGCGTAAGACTACCATCGGCATCAGCTCCCATACTCTGGGACATATTCCTTTAGCTCTCGCTAAGGCGAAGGGCTACTTCCGCGACGAGGGAATCGACCTTGAAATTGTCATACTAAAGGCTGGGCTTAACGTGCCCGCCATTACGGCGGGTGGCCTCGACTTTTCAGGGATCATCGGCATACCGATCAACGCGGCCCTCAAGGGAATCAGATTCAAGGTTCTGATGGTCAATAGCGGCCTCGCGATGGACCTCGTGGTTCAGCCGGAAATCAGCTCCATATCGGAACTCAAGGGCAAACGGCTTGCGATCGACTCTTTTGGAGTCTATAGCCACACTTTGGCGGAGGAGCTTCTCCGCCACAACGGGGTAAATCCGCGAGATGTGAGCTTCACCGCGATGGGCTCGACGCCGCTTCGTCTCGCTGCTCTCCGTGCGGGGACCATTCAGGGGACTCTGTTGGGTGTCCCCCATAATTTTCTCGCCGAGGAAGCGGGTTTTGTCCGGCTGTTATCAGCGCAGGAATTGATCAACATTCCTCAAACCGGGATAGCCTCATTAGAGAGCAAGATTCTGTCCGATCCCGATCTCGTTTACCGATTGTTAAAGGGAGTCCTGAAAGGGCTGCTCCACTATCGAACCAACAAGGCTAGTTCGATCGAGTTCATGACCGGGTTCCTGGGTCTGAAAGGGTCTCAACTCGCAGAGCGAGTCTATGCCTACTCGATGAAGGTGTTCACCGAGGATGGAATCATACCGTCCAAGGTCCAGCGCCAGGCTATCGACGAGTCGAAGCGGGCCACGAAAGTGACCGGGGAGGTAAATCCTGAGGAGATCTTTGATTTTCATCTTGTTCGCCGCGCCAAGGCCGACCTTTCCTCGGCCGGTTGGCGGCCATAGGAAAAAGTACGCTGCGAAAGGGTTCCATGAAGATCATCGATGTCCATGCTCATTATTGTCCGCGAGAATATTACGCGAAGCTCGAATCCAGAGATGTGATCCCGTACGTCAGACCAGCAAAAGACGGTGCCTTGGACCTCCGCTATGGGCGGGGAAAATCGAGCCGTATTCGAGAGGGGATGTTCTCTTTGAGCCGGCGTCTGGAGGAAATGGATGAAAAAGGTATAACCGTGCAGGTCTTAAGCCCGCTCCTCCACGGAGTTCACAGGACCGACGCGAAGACGGGGCTTGAGCTCTGCAGGCTTGTGAATGACGGCGTGGCGGAAGTGATCCAGAAGCACAAGGGCAGATTCGAAGGATTTGCCGTGCTGCCTCTGCAGGGCGTGAATGAAGCGCTTGAGGAATTGGAGCGTTCTATTAAGGATCTTGAGCTAAAAGGAATCATTTTCCTGTCCAATGTCGAAGGGCGCTTCCTGGACGAGCGTCGTTTCTGGCCAATTTACGAAGCCATCTCATCTTTAGGCGTTCCAATCTTTCTGCATCCCACATACCCGGTCAACGACAAAGGCATGCAGGATTACGCCCTCATTTCACCTTTGGGCTTTCTCTACGACACGACGCTTGCCATGCTGCGGATTATCTTCAGCGGGCTTCTCGAGGAGTATCGAGATCTCAAGTTCATTCTTCCACATCTTGGAAGTGTTCTTCCTTACATCATCGCGAGGATCGACAGGGAGCCGGTATCGACCCGCTCGAAAAGGAAGATCCAGCATCCTCCCAGTGAATATTTCAACCTCGTTTATGTCGATACCGTCTCTCTCCATAAACCGGCCTTGCTGATGGCCAACCGCTATCTGGGCTCGGGACGCATCCTGTTTGGCTGCGACTGCCCGTTCTGGGGAATCGGCGAGGGATTAGAATCGGTACGGGATCTTGATATCTCTGCAGAGGATAAAGAGAGCATCTTTTTCAAGAATGCTGAAGCGCTTTTAAGGCTGGCTTAAGCGATGCGTTGGGAGGCCCTTATGGGGAAGAGCTTTTCAAACAGGTTGCTCTCCATGGTTGCTTTGTGCGGCTGTTTGTTGGCAGTTCCCGCGGATTTGCCGGCCTTGGAAGAGGTCAAGCTTCATGTCAGCGGCAGCGGGAGCCCCTACTTGCTCCTCTTCCGGCTTGCCAAAGAAAAAGGCTTTTATAGAGAAGAGGGGCTCGAAGTATTGCCGATAACGGCGAACCTCTTGACCGGGATTCAGGGGCTGGCCGCCGGGAGCTTCGATTTTAGCCAGATTCTGGGCCAAGGCTCTGCTGCAATTCTTCGTGGCTTTCCTCTGAAGATCATCATGGTTTTCGATACGCGTCCTCTTTGGTGGCTCTACGGCAAAAAACAGATCAAGACACCACAGGACCTCAAAGGCGGGAAACAGGTGGCCGTGGCCAGCTTCGGCTCTGCCGTAGATCAAACGACTCGCGAAATACTTGCCAGACACGGGATTGATCCCGCCCGCGACGTGATTCTACGAGCAGTCGGCAACGATCCGGACAGAGTCGCCGCATTGATCACCGGCGTGGTGGACGCGGCCGTCGTCAATCAAACATCGAGAATCGTGGCCAAGAAAAACGGCCTCCAGGAAATATTGTTCTACGGGCAAGAGGTCGATTACGTAACCGCGGGTGTCGTGGTGACGGAGAAGACTTTATCCCAAAAGCCGGATTTTGCGCGTCGCTTTCTGCGCGGGACCCTTCGGGCCTTTTTGTCGCTCAAGTCATCGGAAAAAGAGGTATCGGACATGATGGCCCAAGTTTTCAAGACTTCTGAGAATGAAGCGAAGGAGATCTATAAGGCGACCCGCCAGGTGCTGGCCGTCGATGGGACGATTCCACGCGCGCTCCAAGAACGGATGATTTCTTTTCAACGAAAAGCGCTCCGGGTTGAGAAAGAGGTTCCGGCGGAAAACGTCTATGATTTTGCCATTGTGCGCTCTTTGAACCGGGAACTGGGCGGGGCCGCTTACTGATCCGATGAACAATGCTCGTTACGAATATTCCCCCATCATTCACCGCAGGCCGCTAAAATGGCCCCAGGGGGCGCGGATAGCTTTCTGGATTCCCCTGAATATCGAATACTTTCACATCGACAAACCTCTGAGCAGCGTTTCGGCTTCGCCTTTCCCCGACGTTCCTGGGTACTCGCTTCGTGATTACGGGCTGCGAGTCGGCGTCTTTCGCATCATGGAAATCCTCGATAAATATGGTCTCCGGGCCAGTGTCTTCCTCAATGCCGATGTCTGCGAACACTGTCCCGCAATCATCGAGGAAGGAAATAAACGCCGCTGGGAATGGTTGGGCCATGGGATCACCAACAATTCGCGTATGACCGATTATCCCTCGGAACAAGAACGAAACATCATCCGGGAAGTCAGGGAAAGGATCACGGCGGCTGTCGGAACAGCTCCAAAAGGGTGGGCCGGGCCGGGATTAGCGGAGACTCCGAGCACGCCGGACCATGTTGCCGCCGAAGGATTTGAGTACCTTTGTGACTGGGGCTGTGATGATCAACCGATTCTTATGCAGGTCCGCGGTGGCCGGATCATCGCGCTACCGGTTCACCCAAGTATCAGCGATATCTCCATTTTTCTGCGCTCGAATCAGAGTCCCGAACAATACCTGAGGCAGGTCTGTGATCACTTCGATATTTTGTACAAAGAGAGCGCACAGACTGGAAAAGTCATGGAGTTGCCCTTACATACCTTCGTGATCGGACTCCCCTTTCGAATCAAGTATCTCGACAAGGCGCTGGAGTACATCTGCTCTCATGAAGGCGTCTGGTTCACTACCGGGGGCAAAATAGCAAGCTGGTACTACCGGCAACAAAAAGAGGATCGGGGCATCCTGGAGTGAGCAACGCGAGCGGGCTTGAGCATAATTTAACCCGTAAGCCACAATCTCGTCGAACCTGGTAATCGACTCGCCCACATGGCTATATCCCGTAGCTCTTCCAGTCTTTCTCAATCCGATCCATGATCTCTTGGGGAATGCGATTCTGAGCCGGGAATTCTTTTTCTAACTTAAGCGTGGCATCGATTCCCATTTTGGCGCCGACCCCATCGGGAAAATTGGGTTGGGACGGGTCGAGCTTCATTCCTGCCGCCCCTGAAATCACGATCAGATCCCGGTCGGCCTGAAACCGGGTCGCTATGGCCCACTCGACTTGATGGAGGTCGCGCGGATCGATGTCGTCATCCACCACAATCGCAAGCTTGGTCTGATTGCTTCTCAGCAAATCCAAGAGAACGTTCTTGCCCTGGCCTTCCGCCTGTTTTCTGATGGAGACAACAGCATGAAGACCGGCGCACCCTCCAAAGGTGAAGTGGACATCTTTCACTGTTGGGCAGGTGTGAGAGCTGATGCGCTTGAACCATTCAGGCTCGCGCCCCACCGCCTGCATAACGTTGGTCGGACCCCAGATCGGATATCCCTCATAGGCGACCTGATAGATCGGATCGCGACGGTGCGTGAGACAGGTGAACTCTATCACCGGCCGTGGGGCACGACCCGACATATACCCTGTCCACTCGCCAAACGGCCCCTCATCCTCGCGCACATTGGGGAGAACCCTTCCCTCCAGAACAATCTCCGCATGGGCGGGCACCTCGATATCCACGGTTTCGCACTTGACCAGCTCCAGCGGCGCCTGTCGCAATGCGCTTGCGAGTTCATACTCGTCCTCAAGAAATCCCATCGGCGCCTGGGTGCAAAGATAGGAGGCGGGCTCCGTGCCTATGGCAATGGCGAATTCGAGCGGCCTTCCCATCGCCTCCGCTTTATCCAGACAGACGCCTCCATGCTGCGGCGCCTTGACAAGAAGACCGGCGCGCTGAGGGCCTTTCACCTGAATCCGATAAATGCCGACATTGCGCGCGCCGGTTTCCGGATCTTTGCAGATGAACTGACCGAAGGTAATGTAGGGGCCTCCGTCTCCTTCGTGCCACATGATAGGCACCGGGAAACGGGTGATGTCCGGCTTTTCCACTTTAGTTTCTTTGCAAGGACCGTTGTTGACGATGACCGGAGAGATCTTCTTTTCAGCCCGTTCCATCCAAACTTTGAGGAGATTTTTCTCTTCGCACTCCAGAGCCAGCGCGACGTGCCGCCGCGAAAGAAAAGGATTATTGAGCACGGGGCTCCTGCTGCCCGTTACATTCTCGAAAAGAAGCACCGGTCCTCGCTCGGCGATGGTTTTGATGCAGACCCCGGCCAACTCGTATTCCGGGCTGACATCTTTTTTTACTCGCCTGAGATCTCCGTTTTTCTCAAGCGCCAGAATAAATTCACGTAAATCGCGGTAAGCCATAAATTGTTACCAGCTTTTCAGGCGACGTTGCGGCACTCCTGTCGCGCTAGCTCTTTTTCTTAAGAATTCGCGCGGGCGGCTTTGCGCCTTTCGGTCCCTCATTTCTCCACAGCTCGTTCTCTATATGAAACACCTCGCTCTTTACTTTTTCCACGAGCTTCTTCAGTCCGGGACCAGGCGGATTGAGCAGTGTGCCTGCCACGGTTACAGAGGCAAAGGCTGAGCCCCTGGGATCCAGAATCGGGAATGCCAACGCCCAGGTTCCAGGTACCAATTCCCCCTCGCTGTAGTCGTAGCCGTTTTTTCTAATCTGGCGAAGCCGCGCCCTTAGCTCCTCTTTATGAGTAATGGTTTTCGGAGTGACAGACAGGAGTCTGCCCTTTTCAGCCAGGTATGCCATCTCTTCTTCAGGCGAGAATGCCAGGAGCACCTTTCCCGACGCGCCGGCATGAAGCGGCGCAACGGA
Organism: Deltaproteobacteria bacterium; assembly: GCA_016210115.1. GTDB lineage: Bacteria > Desulfobacterota > Binatia > UBA9968 > UBA9968 > JACQUW01. Next base: position 8,759 of record JACQUW010000005.1, read on the forward strand.
GCCGGGCGCCGGAGCATATTTGATGGGCGTGCTTCTGCCCTCTACACAACTGAGGCAGACCTTCTGGCCCCCTTCCGGAACCGACAGATAGACAGAGTGCCCGATCTCTGCTGAAAGGCGGCGCATGGCCGGCTGGCATACTTCCATCAGAGGAACGCCTTTTTGGGCAATCTGGCCCAGTTGAATAAATAAGGCGCCCAGACGGTATTCCTTCGTGGCGGGATTGACTTTCAGGAATCCCCGTCGCGTCAAATTCTCTAGAAATCGATAAAGGGTGCTTTTGGGAAACCGGCAATGATGCGAGATTTCGCTGAAACCGAGAACTGGCCTTTGATAGCTAAATAACTCAATGATTTGCAAGCCACGGCTGAGGGACCTGAGTTCCACAAATTTGATAATCGATTCTTGATTTTGAAACGCATTCCTAGCAGCTTAGAATTTTTCTGTCAAGGCACTGAGAGCCTTAAAGCCCGCTCGCTGAATTCCGAAAGCCAAACGGCGAAAAGCAGGAAACCAGCAAGCCGCGGCACGCGAAACCAAATATCGGATGTTGCGCACAATATACCGAATACGCCGGTGACAGCCCCTTTCCCGCCTCGTTCTCTCTGATCCATTTGTCGCCAATTTTTTTCGTCCCTTGCGCGGCCTCAACCCAAAGCTCATAATCGACGGGTAAGCTTGCGACTTTTCTCGCTCCAAGATCCTTTATCCCCCGCGCTTACAACAAATGCGTCCACTACGGTCAATGCAGGATCAATGGAGGTATTTCCGGCAACTCCAACCTTATCTCGTTACGAGCGTTTTCCTGATGGGAACGGGAACCGTCGCCGGCATCATCACCGCCGCCTATGCTCCGGATCTTTCCGCCGCACGCACCGAAGCTCTTCAAGAATTTGTCAGGCTTTTTCTTGGGCTCCCCCGGCCCTATCTGGCGCTGGCAATCTTTCTCAATAATGGGTTGAAGACGCTCGCGGTCATCGTCGCCGGCACTCTTGCCGGCATCTTGCCGGGGGTTTTTCTATTGGTAAACGGCTACGTTCTGGGCATTGTCTTGCTCAGTTCCGTCGAGTCGAAGGGAGTCTTGATTTCCCTACTCGCTATTGTACCGCATGGCTTATTCGAATTTCCCGCGATACTCCTCGGAACGAGCATAGGGCTCATGCTCGGGTCCCATTCGATAAAACGATTGCTAAGGAAGGAAGAAAAGAGTCTGGCCACAGAACTGGCACGTGGCCTCAGGTTTTTCTTAAGCGCCATCCTCCCATTGCTGCTCGTTGCCGCTTTCATCGAAGCATTCGTCACCTCAGCAGTGGTCCCACGGCACTAGCCCGGACTAGGGCCTCGACCGGAAAGGCTCGCCCTCCCGCCCCCGGGAGCCGTGAATTGGGCCTGGTCTCTCTTTAGAACGCTAAAGAGAAGCTTTGCTTTTCATCCGACTCCAGATCGACGCGACTGTAGGGAGAAAGAAAAGCGCAGCCGGAAGAACCAGGAGCGTTCCAATAACCACCCAAAGCCCGAAGCGCTGCGTGGGAGGGAACTGGGACAACAAGAAGATAGAAAACCCGGCACAGATTACCAGCATGGAAACAACGATGGGCCTCCACAGCTGCGCTCTGGCCAAATCCCAGGATTCACCCGGCTTGCGCCCGCTTTTGACCAGCTCGCGCCATCGCTGGGCCATATGAATCATCGTATCGTCGATGCCGAGACCTAGAGTCAAATTCGCAGCAGGCGCCGAAATCACATCCAGGGGCGCCCCTAATATCCCGATCAGGCCCAGAAGCGCGACCGGAACCATAGCCATACCGAAGGACATGGTCAGGCCGACCCAAGCCGAGCGGGAGACGATGAAGCCGATGATACCCAACAGTAGAACGAGCTCACCGAGTCCTTGAATCAAGCTCGACCCCAAAACCGCGGAAAGCTGCGCCTGAAGGGCATAAGTGTTACCTATGAGAACCGGCGTGAAACCATGACGTTTGACAGTGCGCTCAATGCGCTCGATCACCTCCGCTCGCCCAGTTTCGCGGCCCACCTCCCTCATACGTAAGACGAAGCGGCCGTACAGGTGATCGTGGGAGATGAAATTTTGCGCGACCCGCTCGTATTTCGGCCGCGCCATAATGTCCAGGATCCTCTTCCAGGAAAACAGAAAAGAAAAAGGGAAATCTTTTCCCTCGGCCATCAGCATCGGCAGCGATATCACCGTGCCTACTTCGGGATCGCGCTCCAGCGCGTTCTGCAACCGCCACAGACGTTCATACGCTTCGTTGGTTGCAAGCTTGCGGCCCCGGGAGTCTCTCAGCACGATTTCCAAGAGGCTGCTCCCGCCGGTTTGGTCGACGAGTTCCAACCCCTGTCTCAGCTGATCGGGAAAGTACGACAACAGGCTCGGATCCTTATTGAGTCGCAATACTCCCATTCCAAGCAAGAGAGATACGATGACAAAACCGCCGGTGATCAAGCCGGAGTACCGGATTAAGACAAACGCGCGGTTTTTTTTAGTCGCCACGGCTCCAACCGCACTCGTTCGAGAATTTATGCCGAGAAGAAAAACCGGGTACACCCCATAGGCTGCCACCAGAGCGCAAATCGTTCCAATGGAGCCACTGGCGCCGAGTTGCCGCAAGGGTTTGGCCTCAACCAAAAGCAGGCTAAGGAAGCCCAGGAGCGTCGTACCCATGGACCAAAACGAGCCGGGCAACGTGTCCCAAAAAGCATTCTTGACGCTGCTTTGTCCGGTTGAGGAATCAACCGCGTGACGCTTCCAGTTGTACGTAAAATAAATGGTATGCGGAATAGTCAAGACAAACACGAGCGCGACAAGATTGGCCGTAAGGATCCCAATTTCAAGACCAATCGCGTGTCCGCCAAGAAGCGTCAATGAGGTGGCGGCAGCGCTGGCGGCGAGGCACCCCACGACAATCCAAATGGACCGAAAGATCGCAAGTATTATCAGCCCGAATATCCCCACGGCGCAAAGACTGAAGACCTTAATGTCATACAGCAACCTCCGTTGGATAAGCTCGATCATGTAGGGAACGCCGGCAATAACCGGCTGAAAGTCCGCGCTCTCCGACGCCTGCACCGCCGCCTCAATTTTTGGGATCGCCTGCTTCCCGGAATTAGCGCCAAGAAGAATGAAGATATTCGATGACTTTCTGTCTTCAGGGATAAGAACCCGTCCCCAAAATTCGCTCGTAAGCGCATCGTCAAAATCTTTCGGGCCGTGCGTCAGGCTCTTTGCTGTAATGACTTCGGGAATCTTCGAGAGCCTATCGGTCAATCTCTCAATTCTTGAAAGATAAGCGCGGGACCTGATTTGGCCGCGAACATTGATGATGATCTGTTCCTGCTTGGGAAATATCTTCGCAATTTTTCGATCTTGCGCTAACTGAGGGTCATCGTCCGCGAAAAAGAAATTTTCGTCGACGCGCGGAGTCAAAGGAACGGTCAAAAAGGTAAGGCCGATCAGAAAGGCGACAACGAAGATGAGTCCGATTTTGACAAGGCGATAGCGGGTTGACCGTGGCTCGCCGCTCAGTCTCCAGCGCGTCATGATGGGTTCCCGTATCCATGCATGATACGGGATGTGTTCCGTCTCAGAAGTTCGATGATCGAGGCATGTTTGTCGCTCGGCTCATGCGTCTCGGTCTACCCCTGGAAACCGTCGTTTTCCGGTTTGTATGCCGAATCCTCCAGATGCCTTTGTCGCGCGGACTCGTCTATGACCTCATTGCCGAATTTAGTCGAGCCGATGGAACGAAAATGCCTTGGGTTTCTCTTCGCATAAAGCCCTTTGAGAAATTCGCTGTAAGAGTCCGTGCAGGGACCGAGATGGCAATTCCGCGCCGCCTGTACAGGAGCCAGCGCCAATCCCAAAGCCCCGGCTTTATCCTGCAGCCAGCGCAAAGAGATATCCGACAGTCGCCGGTCCCGATATCCGCCACCGACGTCCGAGTGCGCGCCGACGAACCAGCGCTGCTCGATCGTTTGCTGCGGCTTTTCACCGGGATTCCAAAGGCAAACGTCATAATCCTTGCGATGCTCATCAATGGCTACCGCGTGACAGGCGTTTTCGACAAGCTTGCTTAAGTGAGTGTCGTGAAACTCGTAGAACTTGAGATTGAATTGATCCAGGATCTCCAGGGGAATCCCCAGTGCCCCGACAGTATCCCAGACGCCGAGAAACTTGATGCTGATCTCCCTTGACCACATGGACCGGAACAGCCTCGCCGTTCTTGAATCCGGCCCGTCGTCTCTCGTTCGATATATGCCGTAAGCAATGCCGACTTTTAGACCGACAAGGTTCTTATTGACCAAACCGCAATTCCGGATCATCCCCACAAGGCTTCTGGCGGTGTAAGCGCCTCGGCTGAAGCCCAGAACGTAAACCTCATCGCCATCTTCGTATTGTTCAGCCAGAAACTTGTAGCCCTCGATGATGTTCAACTCCAGTCCGGCGCCGATGGCGCCGCCCGCGAAGCGATCATACCAGTGGGCGCCGACCCCTTCGTCATACCACTTGACTTGTCTGATGCCACCCGGCGCAGTGTCTGATACCGACTTGAAGAACCTGCAAACGTTCGTTTCAATCTGTCCCTCGATGGGCAGATTTTCGTCAGCCGGCTTGTTCCAGGTTCCGTCGAAGCAAAGAATAATTCGTTTCATGATCGCTCCTTCAGTTCGGAAATGCGCCAATGTTCATCATCCGAGGATCACCCTGATCATCAAAGCCGCCGCCCGCTGTCCGAGCCCGCGCAATGGGTTCGTGCTTATTCCCACCGCCGGTTACCTGCCTGCCGGCAGGCAGGTCGGATGCGCGGGCTCTCCGAACGGACAGCGGCTTTCATATGGGCCGAAGCCTTGCGCCCGAGGCTCGCTTCGACTGCCGCCGCTTTCGGAAGAATACTGATGCCAAGCCTAATTTTACTATCTTTTGTTCCGCTATCAATAAGACAACTTCAAGGTCAAAAAGCCTCCGCTCGGATAAAATCCCGGACAGGCATGCTACAATAACCGAATGGACTTCTCTGAGTTTGCCGCGCTCTGTTACGAGCTTGAGAAAACTCCGGGCAGGCTGGCCAAAGTCGCTGCAGCCGCGGAATACCTTAAACGCCTCAGTCCGGACGAAATCCGTCACGGGGTCGCGTTTTTGTCCGGGCGTCCTTTTCCGGTTTCTGATCCGCGGTCGCTTGAAATCGGGCCCAGCGCTCTTTTTCGCGCGGGTGAAATTATCCAAGCCGGGAATTCCTCGTCGGCTCCGCTGGCGCTGAACGATGTGGCAGAAAGCTTCGCCAGAATTGCGGAGGCTTCGGGCAAAGGGTCCCGCGCGGAAAAATACGCCAGGCTCAGGGAACTTATCGAAAGGGCCGATCCCCTTGAGCGCCCGATTTTATTTCGTCTCCTTCACAACGAGTTGCGGATCGGGCTCCACGATGGCCTTATTCAGGAGGCGATAGCGCGCGCCGCCCACACGGATTTAAAAGCCGTGCGCCGGGCGGCCCTTTTTCTTTCAGACCTCGTTGAAGTTGCCTCGGTGGCTCTCACGGAAGGAGCAGAAGCTCTTCAGGGGGTTGATATCAAACTCTTCGTTCCGCTCCTGCCGATGCTTTCCGAGCTTTCCCAGGATTTTGATGAGATCTTCAGGGCTCACGGCGGAAAAACCGCGCTCGAGTTCAAGTACGATGGGGCGCGAATTCAGATTCACAAACAGGGGGAGTTAGTCCGAATCTGGAGCCGGAGGCTTTCCGAGGTAACCCGGAGCCTTCCGGAAATCCTCCAGATCGCGAGAAAGGATCTCAACGGAGATTCGTTCATTCTCGATGGAGAGGTCGTGGCCGTGGGAAAAGATGGGCGGCCGTTTCCTTTTCAAGAGCTCATGCGCCGCTTCAAGCGCGTTCATGGAATTGAATCGGCCGCAAGCGAAACTCCTCTTTCGCTCCACCTCTTTGATTGCCTCTTTAGCGACGGCAGCTCGCTCATCGACGATTCGTGCGATGCCCGTTGGCTGAAACTCAATACGATAACCGGCGGCAGATACCTCGCCCGGCGGAAACTCGCCACAGATAAAGCCGAAGCGGAAGCTTTTCTCAATGAAGCCATCGCTTCGGGACATGAAGGTCTTATGGCTAAGGCTTTGAGTAGCCCCTATATGCCCGGTAACCGGGGCAAGCTATGGTTTAAAATCAAACCGGCTGAAACCCTCGATTGTGTCATTATAGCTGCGGACCGCGGCTCCGGGAGAAGGCGCGGCTGGCTTTCCAATTATCACTTGGCGGTTGCCGATAGAACCGGCGGCTTCGCTCCTGTGGGAAAAACATTCAAAGGGCTGACGGACAGAGAATTCACCGAAATGACGGCGACGCTCAGAGAGCTGGAAGTGAAGGATGAGGGTTACACCGTCACGGTCAGGCCTGAAGTTGTCGTTGAAGTGGCCTATAATGAGATACAGCGAAGCCCGCAATACAGCTCCGGCTTTGCCCTGCGCTTTGCGCGCATCACAAGAATCCGGGAGGACAAAGGCCCCGCCCAGATCACGACTTTGGCGGAGCTCCAGGCTCTTTTCGAAAGGCAATTCATTTCCAAGAGCCGAAGAGAAGTTTAGTTACGGCGCCAATCCATAGTTAGTTGTCACTGAACGGAAGAGCAATCGAAAAGAGTACTTTTATAAACACTTATTATAAGAGTCCTCCTCGCCACTTTCGCCTCCATAACCGGAACAAAACGGCAGATAAAAGGATCACCACCGCCCTCTCGAAGAACGTCTCCCGCGGGAACGCCCACCACCGAAAATGGGCGTCGGTCTGTCCTCCAGCAGGCGCGTGAATTTGTAGGCGAAACCATCCAGCTTCACGCGCGGAATCTTCTGTCCGATGAACCGCTCGATTGCCGCCACCAGCGGAACGTCCTCGCCGATAAAGATCGTCAGCGCATCGCCCACGCTCTGTGCGCGGCCCGTTCGTCCGATCCGGTGGACATAGTCCTCCGGATGGTGGGGCACATCGAAGTTGATAACGTGGCTGATCTGTTCGACATCTAGCCCCCGCGCCGCGATGTCCGTGGCCACCATGACTTCGTAGCGGCCGCTGCGGAAGCCGTTCAGCGCTTCCTCCCGCTCGCGCTGGGTTCGGTTGGCGTGGAGAACCGCAACGGCGTGCCCCTCGCGATGGAGCTTTCGCGCGACGCGGTCGGCGCCGTGCTTGGTGCGGCAGAAGATCAGTACCTGGTCGTAGTCGGTGCGCCTGAGAAGCTCCTCTAAAAGCTCCTGCTTCTGATCGCTCGACACCGGATACAGCGCATGCGTCACGGTCTCGGCAGGCGCGCGGCGCTGGCCGATCTCGATTGTCTCCGGATCCCGCAGCGCCCATTTGCAGAGTTGCTCGATCTCCGGCGGAATGGTGGCGGAGAAGAGCATCGTCTGACGAGGGCGCCGGCATCGTTCGACAATCCGGCGCACGTCGGGGAGAAAGCCCATGTCGAGCATTCGGTCCGCCTCATCCAGGACGAGCATCTCGATGAGGTTGAGCCGGACCGTGCCCCGTTGCATGTGATCGAGCAAACGCCCGGGTGTCGCCACGATGATGTCCGCGCCCTGCGTCAGCGCCTGATTCTGCCGGCCATAGCCCGTGCCCCCGTAAAGGACAGCAGTGCGAAGGTTGGTGAAGCGCCCGTAATCGTGGATGGCGGTTTCTACCTGGGCCGCCAGTTCCCGGGTGGGTTCGAGCACCAGTGAGCGCAAAGCGCCGTGCTGGCCGAGGCGGGACAGAATCGGAAGAGCAAAGGCGGCGGTTTTACCGGTGCCGGTTTGCGCTGAGCCGATGAGATCGCGCCCTGACATCACGACCGGAATCGCCCTGAGTTGTATCGGGGTAGGATCCGTGTAACCTGAGGCGTGAACCCCTTCGAGCACTTTAGGAGACAGGCCGAGTTTGGAGAATGGCATAATTCCTCTTATAGGCACGACGCCGCTGTGTTCACAAAGGCCTTCTGCCGGGCGGAAGTCGTAATCCGGAAAAGCCAATTACGTATGAGGCGGCTCGTTCTTTCGCGCGCGGCGCGTTTCCGCGACCGGCGATTATGGTTCCGTGCTATCGTCATCGCAGATCCTCTCGACTCCGCGGCCCAAGTGTGATTCAGCCCGCGCCCCCAGCCACTGCCCCGCAATCATCGCCGCCACAAA
>JACQUW010000154.1 GCA_016210115.1 Deltaproteobacteria bacterium
CCTGTGCGTTGCACGCAGACAGGTCAAGGGAGGGGAGAGTTCCCGGCTTCCCGCTCCGTTAAGAGACGGGAGACGTCTTAGGTTCCCTCTCCCCTTGCGGGAGAGGGTCAGGGTGAGGTCGTAAACTTAGAAAGCGAAGAGATGCTGAGATTACCGGATTTTGGCTACATTAAACCCAAGTCATTGAAAGAAGCTGCAACCGCTCTTGCGGACATGGGGCCTGAAGCGATGGCTGTCGCCGGCGGAACCGATGTCTACCCGAAGATGAAGCGTGGCCAGTTTGGGCCCCGCCACCTGGTTGCGCTAAGATTTCTGTCTGAGATGAAAGGGATTCGCCCCGATAATAAGGAAGGGCTCTGGATTGGAGCGGGCGAAACTTTGACCGCTGTGGCCGAGAACCGCGCTGTTGCGGAGCTTTTTCCGGCCCTATCCCAGGCCGCGGGGCTGGTCTCGACGCCTCAACTGAGAAACATGGGGACGATCGGCGGCAATGTCTTTGTAGATACGCGCTGCAATTACTACGACCAGACTTTCTTCTGGCGACAGGCCGCCGGCTTTTGCATGAAGAAGGACGGGGATATCTGCCTGGTGGCGCGCAGCAGTCCGAAGTGTCTGGCCATCTCTTCTTCGGATACGGCGCCGGTGTTGGTAAGCTTGGGCGCAGAAGCGCTGCTCGTGGGGAGTCGAGGGGAGCGGCGGGTGCAGCTTGCGGATCTCTATCGAGACGACGGCATGAACTATTTGGTCAAGCGCAATGACGAGATACTACGCGGTCTTCTTATTCCACGCGAGGTTGAAGGATGGCGGAACGTCTATTTGAAGCTTCGGCGTCGCGGATCATTCGACTTTCCGATCCTCGGAGTGGCGGCAGCGCTCGATTTCAATAATGGAGGCGAGTGCCGGCATGCCCGAGTGGTGTTGACGGCGGTTTCATCGGCGCCGAAAATCGTGACGGATGCGAGCCGTTTGTTGGAAGGCAAGAAGATCACAAAAGAGCTGGTCGAGGCGGTCGCAGAATCAGCGGCGAAGGCGGCGCATCCGTTGGACAACGCCGATCTGGATTACTGGTACCGGAAGCGGATGACGAAGGTTTACGTGAAGAGAGCGTTAGCCTCGTTGTCAGGCTGTGAAGTCTGAGTGCCGGACACATCGAGATCCCCAACCATGTGATCCTCCCAATCTCGGTCCGATGGCGTAAACGCTCAGTTGACTTCAAAATTCTAAGTGGAGCACTCACCTGCGCAAAGGAGTGGTTATGCCCAAGAAAATCGATCCGCTCAATAAGAAGCAGTATTGTTCGGTAACGACAATGCTGACGGTGGCCGATGTGAAGGCGGCAGCCACGTTTTATCAAAAGGCATTCGGTTTCACCAAACGGGGAATAATGAATGGTCCAGACGGCAAAGCGATACATGCCGAGCTGACGCTTCGAGGTGCGACATTAATGTTGGGCCCAGAACACCCGCAAATGGGTTCCCGCAGTGCGAAAACAATCGGCGCCTCGCCCGCAAGCTTATATCTGCTGACGGAGAACGTAGACAAAGTGGTTGCAAAGGCAGTGAAGCTCGGGGCTGCGCCCAAGGGACCGGTGATGGATATGTTTTGGGGTGACCGTGTTGGAACCGTTGTCGATCCTGAGGGTTATACTTGGATGGTTGCCACGCACATAGCAGAACCTACACCTCAGGAAATGAAAAAGAAAATGATGGAGCAGATGGCCAGCCAACCGGTTGGCGCTCCGAGTGGCTCCTGAGCGAGCGTCAGCCAAAGCGTGCACTGTTTTTCTTATCCACCTGTTTTCAAGTTCCCTCGCCCATTTATATGTGAGTTCGGTATACCCTGGCGTGTAGCCGGGGCGTGATTCCCAAAGACACAAATTCGTGCTGCGATAATGCAATTTGAGTGGGACCCAAGGAAAGCGCGTGAAAATCTCCGGAAACATGGCGTGGGTTTTGATGAGGCTGCTACGGTGTTTGGCGATCCACTCGCAGTCACCTTTCCGGACCCGGATCACTCGGAGATGGAAGAACGTCTATTGACATTTGGTATGTCACGACAAAGGCGTCTCTTAGTGATATCGCATACTGTGCGCAGCCCGCGGGTACGCATTATTAGTGCTCGGCGCGTGACGCGCCATGAAAGGACAATCTATGAAGAAGGTTGATGAACTGCGGAAGGAGTATCGGCGTGAGGACCTTGGGCGGGGTGTGCGGGGCAAGTACTACCGGGAATACATGAAGGGAACAAATCTTGTCTTGCTTAGACCAGAAGTCGCACGAGCGTTTCCGACATCAGAGTCGGTCAATGAAGCGCTCCTTTCGTTGATACGAGTAGCAAAACGATCGGCTAACCTAACTTGGCGTTCTCACCGGCGTGATAAAGCCCGAGGGTAAAGCATCCTGGGGACCTTCCGCGGCTAAGGCTCGTCAACACGCCAGAATGGGCGCGGGCGATGGCGATGTATCAGTGCCGGACGTTGGGAGAGTATAAGCTAACCGAGATCGGCAGGGTGTTGGGGCTAGAGAAATACTCTTCGGTAAGTTAAGTTCGGCTTGTTTGGCTACGAAGAGGAGAGTGAGAAAGAGAAGAGGTTAGTACGTAGGGTAGGCAAGGTGGAAAGACTTCTTCTAAAACAGCCAACAGCAGACTTGACACCCTTGCGCACCCTGACACCCTTGCGCACCCCCCTTGCCGACACCCTTGCGTACCCACCCTTGCGTACCTCAAAAACTGCGCGCGTCAAATAGGTACAAACCTCGCTCAAGGAAATACGATCGACGAATGCCGCTTCGTTTTACGGTGAATTCTAAACGGGCACGCGGCGGAAACGGGGGACACAGCCAAAAACGAACCTAAGACTGATGTGCCTGTTCTCCACTCTACCGCTACCTCTGAACGAACTCCGGACACTAGCCTCGCACAAACAACGAGCTAAGTATTTTGAAAAGAGCGATGACGATCGAAATCACGACCGCATAAACAATTGCTCGCCAGACTGCACCCCATCGGCCATACTTCTGACGCAACTCAATGCCGAACGCCGTTCTTCGATCTAGGAAGGGGTCCGCCAATTCTTCGTCCTCAAATCTTCGCAGATCTTCCTTAGAGTTACCGATAACCACCCGGCGAATGGAGACGATTAGACCAACTGGAATCCCTATCAGAATCAAAAGTAGTGCCCTAGGGTTCTCCGGCGGAGGCAGGATACCGGCGCTCATCAGAAGTGCAGTGCCCACAAAGATGCCGAGCGTGCCCCAGCACCAAAAATAATAACGCTTGTGATGAAGCGTCCATTTCACTGCCATCTGAATCTCGTTGAATTTCTAAACCGCGATGCTGATTTTCTTGCTTTTCCAAGGACCTGTCAACCATTTTTTTAACTCCCAGACTCCCAGCAGCTGTGAACGGCCGCTACAATCTCGGGCATAATACCCTTGTGGCTGACCTGCAGAAATCAGTCATGGCCGCGACGGAGAGGGTTGGAGCCGAGTTCCTCCACGGGCTTCGGTCACACGGGTCGAGAAGGAGTTGGTCAAATTCCTCCGCCAATCGGATGATTGCGGGGCGACTTACGTCACATCGCAGTTTGCTGGAGGAGTCCTGGAGCAATGGCGGATCCGAAGCACTAGAATCGCGTTCAAAGCGGCTTCCGCTTCTCCACCACGTCAAAACATAGATGGAAATCCGTCGAGCGCTTGCTTCGACATGCCGGTGCTTGGAGATCTCGGATCGAGATAGAACTACGCGACCTTTGGGGTCCGCACTTAGCACGACGTGGAAAGCGTTGTCTCACCTGATTACTCGATTCTGGCTCACTCAAAAAAATAGATTCAAAAGAGCCTTTCTACTCCAGAGGCTAACGACAGTTTTAAGTTTGACATGACGGCCATATGTCGAATATTGTTGGACCAAAAAGGCAGCAACCGGGAGTCCGTTTTCTCTCATTATCACCGCTGCCTAGCCATTGTTCGGGGAGAGAAGGAATCCGGTTTTTGGGCAGTATCTTAATTTGACTTGCATTCGCAAGAAAGCCTATGGGCATTGAGCTGACCACGTGTAGTGCCTGCGGAGCCAAAAAAGCCTCACACCGAAAAGTTTGCCTTCACTGTGGTGCTAGCATTTCAAAGAGGGTTTATTTTTCGGAGAGGCTACGCCAAGTGTTTGCAGTAGGGTCTTCTAGTCAAGACTCCAATAGTTTTTGGTTAAACCTGTTGGAGGGGACTAAAGACGATATAGAAGGCACAACCGAAGTGAAGGAAGTAGTCAGAAGCTTTTTGATCCCAGATAAGATCAGCCCTTTTAAATTTAAGGCCAATTGGATCGTGCTGTCTCGTCGCGGACTAGCTCCTCTGTTTGATGATAATGAGAATATTAATTCTACCCCTTCATTGCAAAGGCTCTCCTTGGTGACAAATCGGCCGTCGGGATATCCCGAGTGGTTCCTTGCTGCATATCCAGATGTTGCAAGCTGGATTACTAGTCAGATCGACGCTGTTACCGTCGGTGGAATGGTTTCTGAAGCCGAGGCCATCTTTCACAACATTTTCGGCAACATCACTGAAAATGAATTGCTCGGCAGTGATCGACGCATTAAAGCTCAGTATCTACGTGTTCTGATTGACCACTATCGCGGAGAGGCTGGCCGTGTCTTGGAATGTGAGATCGGATTCGGGCCCGACAATCTTAGCCTTGCCTTGATATTGTGGGAAATTAGAACTGAGATTGCGGCTGGGCTGGTCATTGGCTTCGTAGCAACGGGATGGTTCGATAGATTCTTCTTTGTCTGGATTGCTGGACTTTTGGGTTGTGCACAACTATTTCTTCACCTTGTATTTTCGAAGGCCGTAACGCTCCTCGACTTCCGGAGCGTAACGGTACTTGAACAAACACCAACTTGGAAGCTTTACGGTAGGCAGTTTCTTTTCTCAACCGTGGCTGCATTGCCTTTTTCCATTTTGGCTGGTTTGATTCGTGTGTCCTTCTTTCCGTGAAACAGCCGGCGTGACTCAAACGCGAGAGCCTGCCGCTATTCACAGGGAATTTTTGGGTTAGCCACCGCTCACGCTGCAAACAAGCAAAAGAGAGGCCATCATATGATTAGTGTTAGTTTTCGGTTTTGTGTGAACCGATCATTCCTAAAGAAGAGATCACAACATCCAATTCATATTTCTAGGGGCAAGCTAGGCCACGCGTATCGTACACTTCAGACCTCAGGCTTCGCCAGGGCTGAACGGCCAGGCCAAGTCCTAGTGATCTTCCCCCAGGGCGAGCGAGGCTGTGGCCACATATACTCAGGCGCAAATAACCGAGGTCCCTATCTTCAACTCAAGGTTGACGGAGAGTTCCCTCGTATCCCCGAGTATTTCAAGCTGGGAGATGACCTCTTGGTGGTCTTCACGGAACTTCTCACCAGTACGGGGTACGAATATTACGCTATCCTCGAACGAGACCTGCCTCGCTCGCTTCAAAAGACGGACAATTCACAAACAGGCTGATAGAATGGCACCGGTGGGAAGCGGTTCTAGCGGCCCTCTTGATTTCGAATCGAGGAGTCAATCGATATCGGTAAATCATAACCGGAAATTCTCCGCCTTTTGCCCGTGAACTGGTGCACATCGCGTGTGAAATGTGCTAACGATGCTAGTAGGAAGTGGCTGGAACTATAAGCAGGTAGAACAGGCAGGCAGCTGCCATACAGGCTGCCACAACAAAATAGATCGCGTAGGGAAAACGCCTAAGAAGTGCGCCGGATACTGGTTCCAATTTCCGGAAACTGAAGCGGATTCTGTGCGTTCCACAAGCGCGTCAAACCGCAATGGGGAGCGAAGAATGAGAACGGGGTCAGGTCTTGTATATTGCTATATGAGCGTACGTCTAGAAACGGAGTCGCAGGCAGCTTAAGAAGCATAAAAGGGTCTAATCAACCAGTTGGAGTGTGTGGATGGCGAGTAGATCTCTTGCGGATACAAGAAAGAAGACCTGACCCTGAACGTCGCGGTCTTAAATTCTTTGGATTTGATCATGGTCTCCTCCTAGGATTACTTGGGATTACTTGCCGAGACTCTCCAGAAAGCGCTCGCGCTTGAGACGGTCGACAACCGAGCTATCGACAAATTCCTTTGGGTCGCGCCGCGCGGCCTCGGGATTTTGTTAGGCGAGATTTTCTAGGATGAGTTGCACCCCATCAAGGGTCGGAAAGGGAAGATCGGCCAACAAGGCCGCGTTGAAATCGTATTCCACGGACTTTAAAAACGTCATTGGCCAGCGAAACCTCATGGTGGGTGGCTTCCCAATAAGGCTGGCAGGCGTCAGCGGATCGCCCGCCCGGGTTGTCGGCATCGAGTTTGAGAGGACGTTAACAATGATTGACGTTACTCCGATTGAATCGAACCTGTACTAAGGCCCCGCAGGCCATACTTGTAGAAATCTTCAGGAGGGCAGATGAGTTATTACAAAGACCTGAGAGACCACATCAAAGCTCTGGAAGCCAAAGGCAAGCTTGTCAGAGTACAGAGGGAAATCAACAAAGACACTGAACTGCATCCTCTTGTGCGATGGCAGTTCCGGGGTCTTCCCGCCGAGCAGAGAAAAGCCTTCCTCTTCGAAAATGTGGTTGATGTGAAGGGCAACAAGTATGGCATGCCCGTCCTTGTGGCGGCACTCGCCGCTTCGAAAGAGGTCTATGCCATAGGAATGATGTGCGATACCGACAAGATCATGGAGAAGTGGTCGGAAGCTCAGCTCCATCCCATCGAGCCGGAGATAGTGAAGGACGGTCCTGTCCACGAGGAAGTGCACATGGGGGAGAAGCTTCTGGAGCATGGTGGGCTGGGGGAGTTTCCCATCCCCATATCAACCCCAGGCTTCGATAACGCCCCCTATCTCACCGCTCCGTGCTGGGTCAGTAAGGATCCGGAGACCGGCGTCACCAACGTGGGAGCGTACCGCGCCATGATAAAAAGTCCGACCCGGACAGGGATTTTGGCGCGATATCCCCAGCACCTGGGACTGCACTGGCGCAAGTGCAAGGAGATGCAAAAGCCGCTTCCGGCGGCGATCATCATAGGCTCAAGTCCGAACATCGGGTATGTAGCGTCAACCAAGGTCCCGTACGATATCCCGGAATACAGCGTGGCCGGTGGAATCGCCGGCGCGCCGGTCCAGCTCGTGAAATGCAAGACAGTCGATCTCGAGGTGCCGGCAACGGCGGAGATCGTTATCGAAGGCGAGTTCCCTACCGACTTCGTGGAGCGCGAAGGTCCGTTCGGCGAAGCCCCCGGCTATATGGCCGCCAAAAAGACGAATCCGTATTTCAACGTCACCTGCATCACTCACCGCCGGGACGCCATATTTAACTCGTGGATCAGCCAGATGCCGCCCAGCGAGAGCACCGTTCTGAGGGCGCTTGGCAACGAGGCCGCCCATTTCCATTTTCTGAAGCATTCCCTGAGCATCCCGGGTCTGAAGGATGTGGCTTTTCACGAAGAGAGCGGCAGCTACCAGCTTTGCGTGATCAGCTTGAAAAAGATTGACACCACGCAGGTGTGGCGGGCGCTTCACGGAGTGGCTGCCTACACCTCAACGCACGCGAAGCTTGTGATAGTGGTGGATGATGATATCGACCCGCACGATATCGATTCCGTGATGTGGGCGATCATCTACCGTATGCAGGCTGACATCGATGTAAGGGTGTTACCCCGCGTCAGACACGCAGCCCTGGACCCCTCAGCGGCCCCGTCGGAAGAAACCCTTGATCGGGCGCCGACGGCGACCATGCTGATTGACGCTACCCGGAAGTGGCCCTTCCCGCCTCTTTCTCTGCCGAAAAAAGAGTTTATGGAAAGAGCGAAAGAGATATGGGAGGAGCTCGGACTGCCGGCTCTGAAACCCAAGGTGCCGTGGTTTGGCTACTCGCTTGGTGACTGGTCGGAGGAGGATGCCGAGGAGGCGGACCTGGCTCTCAAGGGGGAGCACTACGAGACCGGCGAAAAGCTGGCGAGGCAGAGGGTCAGTTCCAAGGGCCAGCCGGTTTAGATCATCGGGCGAGGGCAATAAACTTCTCGCGCTATTTTTCGCGACTCGGCAAGAATTTCTTCATGAGATCGGTGATCGGCTTGGGATCGACAAACTCGTGCCGCTCCATGTCCAGGTACTTCACGCCGTCCCTGCGCCTGTATTCTGACCGAACGTCATCTTTAGGGATATCGACTCTACGCGAGTCTGCGGCACCGGCCGCGATGGCGTAGTTTTTCTGGAACACGATCTGGCCCTCGCGGGAAAGAAGCCAGTTGAGGGCCAGTTTCGCGGCATTAGGATGAGGGGCGTTTTTCAGCAGAGCCGCCGAACCTGATGCAGTCGTCATATTCACGCCTTCCTTGAAATGGTCGGGCTGAAATATGCCGATGGGAAGGCCCTGCTTTTCAGCAACCATAATATCCGAGACCGGGGACGCGATCGCCAGCGGAAATTTCCCCACGGCCAACCAATTTGCTATCTGGCGCATATCACCACTCGGCGTCACCTCCATCTCGCTAAAAAGCCTTTTTAGAAATTCCGGACCAAGATCAGGATGATGATAGTAGAACTTAAGTTGGGATAACGGCTGCCTGTACACTACGATTTTGCCTTTCCACTTGGGATTCAACAAATCCCAATACGACTTGAGCTCCTTCGGATCCACCAGCTTGTTGTTATAGACAGCTTCCACCCGGAAGAGGCCGTTCATGGCAAAAATGTACTGGTCTTCTTTGTCCACAAAGGGAAGCTTTCTCTCCCACCACTTTGATTTGTCGACAACCTCAGGCAGGATCAACGCAGGTCTCATGGGCACAAGCGCCCCTGCCTCATGCAGCCTGAACCCCGCAGTGGGGCCGGCCAGAAAGAGATCCCCGAGGTATTTCGCCGCTCTCTGTTCGCTCAGCAAACGCGGCAGAATATCCGGCGCCCCTCTTCCCGAGACATAAACCACCTTGATCTCCGGGTATTTCTTCTCAAACTCGGAAAAAATCGCTTCATACGCGACGGCGGCATAAAGCGTAAGTCGTCCTTCGGCTTTGGCGGCGCTGACGGTTTTCTCCCACTCCGCCCGGGAATCTGCGGCCGCCCCAAAAGCTGCCGGAGCTATGAATATAAGAAAGATTTGCACCGCGAGGAAAAACCGCAATGGTCTAACCACGTTTGATATAAAAAACCCTAAAGTCATCGCGCGCCTCCCATTTTGTCCGCGACTTAGTTTTTAGCACATATTGAACCGGCTAAACACTGACGGTTGGTCAGCTTCATGCCAGCTTCGACTATCTGGCCGGAGTTTTCAGGGACTTCTTCATGAGATCAGTGATCGGCTTAGGATCGACAAACTCGTGCCGCTCCATATCCAAGTACCGCACGCCGTTTCTGCGCCTGTATTCCGACCGAACCTCGTCTTTAGGGATATCGACTCTACGCGAGTCGGCGGCTCCCTCCGCGGCGGCGTAGTTTTTCTGGAAAACTATCTGACCCTCGCGGGAAAGGAGCCAGTTGAGGGCCAGTTTCGCGGCATTAGGATGAGGGGCGTTTTTCAGCAGGGCCGCCGAACCTGATGCAGCGACCAAATTCGTGCCTTCCTTGAAATGGTCAGGCTGAAATATCCCGATGGGAAGGCCCTGTCTTTCACCGGCCATAATATCCGTCCCCGGGGATGCGATCGCCAGCGGAAATTTGCCCAAGGCCAACCAATCGGTAATCTGACGCATATCGCCACTCGGCGTCACGTCCATCTCGCTAAAAAGCCTTTTCAGAAATTCCGGACCAAGATCCGAATGATAATAGTAAAACTTAAGTTGGGATAACGGCTGTCTGTACACTACGATTTTGCCTTTCCACTTGGGATTCAGTAAATCCCAATAGGACTTTAGCTCCTTCGGATCTACCAGTTTGGTGTTATAGACAGCCTCCACCCGGAACATGCCGTTCATGGCAAAAATGTACTGGTCCTCTTTGTCCACAAAGGGAAGCCTTCTCTCCCACCACTTTGTTCCGTCAACAACGTCAGGCAAGACTAAGACAGGTCTCATAGGCGCAAGCGTCCCTGCCGTATTCAGCGTGAACCCGGCAGTGACGCCGGCCAGAAAAAGATCTCCTATGTGTTTCCCGACTCTCTGTTCACTGAGTATGCGCGGCAGAAGATCCGGAGCCCCTCGTCCCAAGACATAAACAACCTTGATTTCTGGGTATTTCTTCTGGAACTCAGAGAAAATCGTCTCATAAGGTCTAGCGGCATAAACTGCAAGGTGTCCTTCGGCTTTGGCAGCGCTGACGGTTTTTTCCCATTCCGCCCGCCAATCTACGCTCGCGGCAATGGCTGGTGGAGCTATGAGTATGACAAAGATTTGCGCCGCGAGGAGAAACCGCAACGGTCTAACCATCTTTGAAACAAAAAACCGCAAAGTCATCGGGCACCTCTTTTGGGTAAAATTTGATTTTGTATGACAGGGCGTCTTAAGCAACTGCGCATAATCTCCGCAGGATGTCACGGTCGTACCAGGATTTGTAGAAAAGGGACTCAAGAGACTGTCGCGATATCTTGGAGAGTTGGAAAATACCGGTTATGTCTGGCTAGTCGGCAGGTGAGCTTCCAGAGTCGCTCGACGGGGTTCAAATCCGGACTGTAAAGCGGAAGGAATTCCAGAGAGAACCTTTGCAAGGTGTAGTCAAGCCATTCCCCGTGCAGGATCACTTGCCGAGACTCTCCAGAAAGCGCTCGCGCTTGAGCCGATCGACAATCGAGCTATCAACAAATTCCTTTGGGTCGCGTCGCGCGGCCTCGGGGTTCTGTTGAGCGAGATTTTCCAGGATGAGTCGCACCCCGTCAACAGTCGGAAAAGGAAGATCGGCCAGCAGGGCCACGGCGAAATCGTATTCCGCGGAGATAAGGCGGGGGTCAGTGACCTTCATGTACTTCGCAATGATGCGCTCGCTTTCCCCCCGGTTTCGCTTCGCGAGCCAGATGGCTTCCGTCTGCGCCTTGACGTAGCGGTAAGCGACCTCGCGGTTGGTCTCAAGCCACGGCTCATTGACGATCACGGCGGTCCACGGGAACGGAATCCCCATCTGCTGCGCGGTGGCGAGAATCCGAAATCCCTGGGCTTTTGCCTGTTCGCTGGCCGCCGCCCCCAGGAAGGTGTAGTGCGCTCTGCCCACCTTAAGAGCCGCCAGGCGATTGGCGTCGCCCCCGAACTGGAGCAGCTTTAAATCCGTGTCGATGTTGAAGCCATTCTTGCGGAAGACGTAATGGGCTGCCTGATCTGAACCGGAGCCGAAGCGGGAAATTCCCCCTATCTTGCCTTTCAGATCCGCGATGGTCTTGATTTCCGGCAGGCTCACGAGGTGGGTAGCGATAAACGGTATGGGATTGGCTATGCTCAACAGCTTGATCCCTCGCAGGCGCGCCTCCACACCCCCGGGCCCTCCCGCGGCGAACTGGACACTGCCGCCGACTAGAGCCTGAACATTCAACGACCCGCTGCTAATGTAGATGAGGTCGACGTCGAGTCCATGCTTCGTGAAAATCCCGCGCTCCCGAGCGACCCAAACAGGCAACTGGCTGCCGTTGACCGCCGCATATGACGCGCGGACCCGCTCTGCCGCCAGTGAAGGAAGGGGCAAAGCGGCCAGTACGATAACGAACAGGACTAGCCATCTGCTTTGGTAGCGATCCATAAATGGAAGAAATACTTCGGAAGCTGTGTTCCAGTCAAGGGCAGGCGGTCATGACTATTGACTTGTATCCTCACAGGCGGGACAACGCATGTAACGATGACCTCTGTCACGCATGCCGCCGCGCGTCAATTCATTAAACGGCCGCCGGAGACATTGAGCGCCTCGCCGGTCGTATGGGAAGAATCGCTCGACGCGAGGAAAAGCGCCGCCTGGGCGACCTCCTCGTGCTTGGCGTATTTTCTGAGCGGCGTCTGCTCGAGGACGCTTTTTT
Source organism: Deltaproteobacteria bacterium (assembly GCA_016210115.1). Taxonomy (GTDB): domain Bacteria; phylum Desulfobacterota; class Binatia; order UBA9968; family UBA9968; genus JACQUW01. Next base: position 11,969 of record JACQUW010000154.1, read on the forward strand.
CCAACTGCGAAAATTCCACGCCCAGGCCCTTGGCGCGCTCGGCGTACATCGCCCGAAGCTCGGGCTCATCCATCCCGCCCGGACAGATGACATTGGCTCGTATGCCGTAAGGACCGGCTTCTCTGGCGATCGTCTGCGTCAATCCGATCAGCCCCCACTTGGCGGCGCAGAGAGAGCCGCGAAGCGCCATTCCTTCTTTACCCGCGGTGCCGGAGATGCTGACGATGCTCCCCCCTTTCTGCTTGATCATCTGCTTTAAAACCGCCCGGCAGCAAAGAAACACCGCCTTCAGGTTAACAGCAAGAACCGCATCCCATTCCTGCTCGGTTATCTCTTGCACCGGCACCAGAGGCCCCCTGAGACCGGCGCTGTTGATCAGAATATCGATTTTCCCCCACCGCCGGATGGTCGCATCGACCATCGTATTCACCTGGCCCTCATCCGTAACATCGGCTACGAGAGCAACGGCCTTCCCGCCTTTTTGATTGATTTCTCGGGCGGTCTCGTCGAGCTGCGGTTTCATCTTCCCCAGATCTACCAGGACGATGCTTGCCCCTTCCTGTGAGAAAGCGCGGGCAATCGCCGCGCCTATTCCCCGCGCGCCGCCGATCACAATAGCCATCTGACCATCCAACTTCATTGTCCCTCCTCCTATGTTAATAGCGCCCCTAACAAAGCAGCGGACGGCTGATTCTAGACCAAAGCCCTCTGAGCCGCCACCCATAGGGGCTCCGGCTCGTCCCACAAATAAGAAAAAAACAAAATGGTTTTCTTACTTTTAAGGAGCGACGCCCTATGGCGCCTCAATTTTTTCGTCCTTCTACGGGGAAGATGGGCCGCGGCCGGACCGCTGCCGCGTGGCATGGAATTTGCCACATGGCAAAGCTTGTGCCGACCCAGAAACAGCCCTTGACGGACCGATTATTTGCATACTAAGGTGCATGCA
>JACQUW010000176.1 GCA_016210115.1 Deltaproteobacteria bacterium
CCAAGCCGTGAGGGAGATCTCAGAGTTCTTCGCCACTATCAACGTCCATGTTGGAACTCAGAAAAAACGCCCATAGCAGGGTTACATTTTAAATGACGCAATGAATCCCCACAGGGTTACATTCTTAAATGAGTTGACAGGGGAGAATCGAATACGCCGGCAGGTCCGGGAGTTTCTTCCCAGTTATCGACGCTGCCAATAAGCATGTTCATGGGCATCCAGCGTGTGCACCAATGCCGGTTATGGAACAGGCCGTGGGCTTCCTTGATTTAGACCAGGAAAGCGAGCAAAATTTTTCTGTCATGGTCGCTCTCGAAAATAGCGTCAAGGAGACCATCCGGAAACACAGTATGCTCGCTTACGGAGACGGTGTTTTGGCGGCCGTTTCGGGAGGGCCGGATTCTGTGGCGCTGCTTCATATTCTGGTAAATTTGCGGACGGAATGGGGCTTGCGATTGGAGGTGACTCACCTTCAGCACGGTATCCGGGGCGAGGATGCCCGTGACGATGCGGCTCTGGTTGCGGAGCTCGCAAACAAGCTCTCGCTGCCGTTTCATCTCAAAGAGATCGATCTCCCCAGGATCAGGCTCGCGCAGGGGAAGGGGAATCTTGAAGCGATGGCCCGGGAGGAGAGGTATCGTTTTTTCGCCGCGGTAGCAGAGCAGCATGGCCTTCAGAAAGTCGCTTTGGGGCACACGTGGGATGACCAGATAGAAACGCTTTTCATGTGGCTTCTTCGCGGGAGCGGCAGCAGGGGGTTGATGGGCATGCCGCCGGTTCGAAGTCTGCACGGGAAAAGCACAATGGTCGAAGAACCCTGGCTCATCCGGCCGTTGATCGAGACGCCAAAGAAGGAGGTGCTCGAGTACCTTTCAGCAGAGGGTTTGCCGTACAGAACCGATCAAAGCAATCTGGATCCGAATCTCCTGCGTAACTGGATTCGGCTCCATCTCCTTCCTCACCTGAGGGAAAAGACAGATCGGCGTTTCGATGAAAGGATGAGCCGGATGGCCGAGGTCCTGCGAGGAGAAGACGAAATTTTGGAGCGGCTGACGCGGAGTGAAATTGGCCGGGTCGTGTGTGGCGGGAGTCTCCTGCGGGACGCGCTTCTTCGAGAGGAAAAAGGGATGCAGCGCAGGCTTTTCCGATTCTGGCTTGCGGCGACCCGGGGTGATTTACGACGAATCGATTTTCATCACGTCGAGAAGGCACTCGAGTTTATTGCGCACGGTCCTCCTCAAGGGCGTCTTTCAATTCCCGGCGGCTGGAACCTGGTTAAACGCTATGGCAACGTGCGTCTGCAAAAAGCGAGAAGAAAACAAAGATCCCTATGCTATACTTACACCCTTCCGCGCGAAGGTGAGTTGGTGGTCGAAGAGGCAGGAATGAAACTCAGGATTTCACGGCGTCATGTCACGTCAAACCTTCGGCCAGAGCACGGTCTGGAGGCCCTTTTCGATCTTGCCGTACTTCCTGAGGATCTAACAGTGCGCAATTTCCGTCGCGGGGATCGGTTTGAGCCAATTGGAATGGGGGGGGGGCATAAAAAAATCAAGGATCTTTTTATGGACAAGAAAATTCCGCTTGACATCCGCCGAGTGTTTCCATTGCTCGTGGCGGGGGACGAGATTCTTTGGATTCCGGGGTACGGAAGGAGCGAAATCGCCAAAATCACGCCTGATACCACGGAGGTCTTGAGCGTCAAGGCGGTGAGCTCAGGCGGTTTGCCGGCCAAGTCGGCCAAGTAAACAATATTGAACTACCGTTATCCGTATGTTAGAATTTTGTTGAGGCTTTTGCGCGGAGAAATCTATTGAATCAATTATCTAAGAATCTTGCCCTGTGGTTAGTATTGGGGCTTGTTTTCCTTTTACTTTTCAACTTCTTCAGCCGCCAGCACGGCAGAGAGCCTGAAATCGTCTTCAGCGAATTTATGGCGGCGGTTGAGAAGGGGGATGTGCAGGAAGTAACTATCCAGGGACACAGCATACAAGGCAGATACCAGAACGGAGAGCGGTTCAGGACTTTCGCCCCGAACGATCCGGAGCTCGTCCGGCTTCTGCGTGAGAGGAAAGTAAAAATTGCGGCGAAACCGGAAGAAGAATCTCCCTGGTATATGGTTCTCTTCATCAACTGGTTCCCTATGCTCCTTCTGATCGGTGTGTGGATTTTTTTCATGCGCCAGATGCAGGTCGGAGGAGGCAAGGCAATGTCGTTTGGCAAAAGCCGGGCCAAGCTTCTGACCGAGAACCAACATCGGGTGACGTTCAATGATGTTGCCGGAGTTGACGAAGCGAAAGACGATCTCCAGGAGATCATCGCTTTCCTAAAAGACCCTAAGAAATTCACCCGGTTGGGTGGCAGAATTCCCAAAGGTTGCCTGCTGGTCGGCCCGCCCGGCACCGGTAAAACGCTTCTGGCTCGCGCCATTGCAGGGGAGGCGGGTGTCCCATTTTTTAGCATCAGTGGTTCGGATTTTGTGGAGATGTTTGTGGGCGTCGGCGCTTCCAGGGTTCGGGACCTGTTCGTACAGGGCAAGAAGAACGCGCCCTGCATCATCTTCATTGACGAGATTGACGCGGTTGGCCGTCACAGAGGGGCCGGGCTCGGCGGCGGGCATGACGAGCGGGAACAGACGTTAAATCAGCTTCTCGTGGAGATGGATGGCTTTGAGGCGAATGAAGGGGTCATCCTGATTGCCGCAACAAATCGTCCGGACGTGCTTGACCCGGCGCTGCTGCGTCCAGGAAGGTTCGACCGAAGGGTCGTGGTGCCGCGGCCGGACGTGAAGGGAAGAGAAGGGATTTTGACGGTCCATACGCGCAAGGTTCCTCTGGCGGCGGATGTCGACGTGAGCGTGCTGGCTCGCGGCACGCCGGGATTTGCCGGAGCGGATCTGGAGAATCTGGTCAATGAGGCTGCGCTGTTAGCGGCCAGGAGCAATAAAGACAAAGTCGACATGAAAGACTTTGAGCTCGCCAAGGATAAGGTCATGATGGGCACGGAGCGCAAGAGCATGATTATCAGTGAGGAGGAAAAGCGAATCACAGCCTATCACGAAGCCGGCCATGCCCTGGTCGCAAAGCTTATGCCCGGGTCTGACCCTGTGCATAAAGTCACGATCATACCCAGGGGAATGGCTCTGGGTCTGACGCAGCAACTCCCAATTGATGAGAAGCATACCTATCCCAAAGATTATCTGTTGAACAACGTGACGATTCTTTTTGGCGGGCGCGTGGCTGAGGAGTTGGTTCTCAATCGTATGACGACTGGAGCCGGAAACGATATAGAGCGCGCTACGGAGCTCGCCCATAAGATGGTTTGCGAATGGGGGATGAGCGACAAGCTGGGGCCCATGACTTTCGGCAAGAAGGAGGAACAAATCTTTTTGGGGCGTGATTTCACCCAGCAGCAGGATTACTCCGAGAGCACGGCTGTCGAGATTGATGCCGAAGTCAGGCGGATTGTCCTAGAATGCTATCAGCGGGCCACCAATCTTCTCCGCAATAACCTTCAGCTGCTCCATACCGTGGCCCAGAAACTCCTGGAGAAGGAGGTTCTGGACGGTTCGGAGATAGACGCTCTGGTGCGGGAATACTATGAGGGGGGGAATGGCAGCGATCCACTCTCCCGGTCGCCTGTTACAGCTCTTGCCTGATTCGGAATCTAGATGAAACAGAAGGAAATAGTAGTGGGCATCAGCATTGTCCGTCGATATCGACCGTGGATCAACTTGGTCCGCGGCTTACGACCAGGCTGAATTGGCCCGAAAAGAATAGTTTAGCCCGCCAAGAACCCTTCCGCAGCATACCTCAAGCTGGAGGTTGTTGGGCAGATTTTCTGGTTCACGAGGCCGCTGCCGAATCAGTAATGAGGACTGATTCCCCAACTGAGAGCAGCAGTCCATTAGAGGAAACGACCGGGTAAACACCTGAGGGTCCTCTCTTGTTTACAAATCAAGTGAAAACCCATGCGCGCAGCCTCTGCGGAGTTGCCGGTCACGAGTGGATTCTGACCACTCGAACGGGCAGGATCGACATGAAAGGTCGAACCGCCATCATGGGTATTGTCAACGTTACGCCTGACTCTTTTTCAGACGGCGGCAAATATCTGAACTCCGAAAGCGCGATCGCCCATGGAATCAAGCTGGCTGAAGAGGGAGCGGATCTAATCGATATCGGGGGGGAATCGACACGGCCCGGAGCGATACCGGTGTCTGTTTATGAGGAAATGGCGCGAATTCTTCCGGTGGTTCGAGGGCTGCGAAGAGCGCTTTCCATTCCGCTATCCGTCGATACGTGCAAGGCCGAAGTGGCCCGCGCGGCCCTGGCTGAAGGGGCAGATCTCGTTAACGACATTAGCGCTTTGAGGTTTGATGCGGAAATGGTCACTTTGATTGCGAAAGAGAAAACGCCGGTCATCTTGATGCACATGCAGGGCAAGCCACGCGATATGCAAGTTCAACCCAGGTACTCTGATGTCGTGGAAGAGGTCAAATCTTTCCTTGTGGACCGCGCCCGTTTTGCCGTTCAACGAGGCGTTCCGCAAGACCGGATCATGATCGACCCGGGAATCGGGTTCGGGAAAAATCTCTGTCACAACCTGGCACTGCTGCGGGCGCTGCCCGTCTTTGCTTCATTGGGATTTCCGGTTGTGGTTGGGGCTTCACGAAAGAGCTTCCTCGGTAAGATCCTGGAGCTAGGCCTTGAGGACCGTCGCGAAGGGAGCGTGGCCGCTGCCGTCGCCGCCGCATTAGGGGGAGCGAGCATGGTTCGAGTTCATGATGTGAAGGAGAGCTGGCGTGCTCTGCGGGTCGCGGACGCGATCCGCTTTGGTGTGATGCCCGCGGAATAATCCGGTGCTTGATATATTCAGCCATTTGCGCTGGCAGGATGCTTTGGACATCGGCCTGATCGCCTTTGTAGTCTACCGCGTGATCCACATGATTCGGGGCACTCGGGCCATGCAGATGATCATTGGACTTATCGTGGTTCTTATGGCCTATGTCGGATCTCAGATGCTGGGCCTTTTCACACTCAATTGGGTTCTGGATAATTTTCTCGGCTCGATCATATTGGTCATTATCGTGATCTTTCAGAGCGACATCCGGCGTGCCCTGACGCAGGTGGGAGCGGCGCCTCGTTTCGGCGGAATCGAACGGATCCAACAGGGGCAGGTGCTGGAAGAAGTCACCAGAGCTGCCATTGGGTTGGCGAGTCTGAAGACAGGAGCTCTGATCGTTTTACAAAGAGACGTGGGGCTTAACGAGTACATCGAATTTGGAACCCGTCTCGACGCTCGAGTCAGCCGGGAACTGCTCGAAAGCGTGTTTGGATCGCAGTCTCCACTGCACGACGGCGCCGTGGTTATCCAGAAAGGAATGGCCGCCGCGGCCGGTTGTTTTTTGCCGTTGAGTGTCGACCCTTATCTGAGTAAGTCCCTCGGAACGCGGCACCGCGCCGCGGTGGGTTTGACGGAAGAAACGGATGCGGTCGTGATCGTCGTTTCTCAGGAGCAGGGAAAGATTTCTTTGGTCGTTGAGGGGAAGGTCTCCCAAGATCTCGACGGCCCGCAGCTTCGCAGCTCACTGCAGGCTCTTTTTGGATCATGAGACGCGTTTGGCAAAAAGTCACGGGTTGGGCGAGCAGCAATATCGGGCTCAGACTTTTTTCGTTGATCTTCGCCGCCGGTTTGTGGTTTTTTGTCAATGCCGGGCAAAAAGCCGCGGAACGCGCTATTGAAGTCCCGGTGGAGTTTCGTAATATCCCGTCAGAGATGATGGTGATGGATTCAAGTTTGGGCCAGGTTGAACTGCGGGTTATGGGCCCGCCAGCGCTTCTTTCGACTCTCAATCCAGAGAATTTGAAGGTCGCGCTGGATCTGGAGGGTTCCCGGCCGGGAACATCGAGTTTTCGTCTGAATCCGGATTTTTTTAACCCGCCGCGTGGGATCAGAGTCACCCGGATCAGCCCGTCAGTTATTAACGTCAGGTTGGAGCCTGTTGCCGTGCGGTCTTTGCCAGTGAGTGTCCGTCTTGCCGGAAAACCTCTGTTGGGGAATCGCGTGGCACGCGTTGAGGTGACTCCCGAAACTGTGAAAGTGCGCGGACCGGCGAATGAATTGAACAAGATGGCGTCTGTGGAGACTCAGCCGGTGGCGCTGGACGGCCGGGGTCCCATGACTCAAGAGGTGCGTCTGAATTCTGCGGGAAAGGGGCTTTCTTTTTCTCCCGATCGAGTGACCGTGTCAGTAACGCTTGAAGAGGAGCTCGTCACGAAAGAGTTTAGCCGCGTCGAAGTAACGACGAAGGATTTTTCGGGGGTTGTCCGGGTGACTCCGCGCCGTGTGTATCTTCGGCTATCGGGTCCCAGACGGATCCTGGAAGGTCTCAAAATTGGTTCGGACCAGGCCTATCTGGATGTGAGGGGTTTAGGGCCGGGTACGCACGTGCTGGCATTGACTTTTAACTTCCCTCCTGAGATCCGGGTTGTGGAGCAAAAACCGGATCGGTTCCAAGTTAAGATCATCCAAGCAGGATAAAACAGCATTCGACGGAGGATGGAATCAGATGGCCAACTCAGTAGAACGACGACTTTTTGGCACGGATGGGGTCCGCGGCCTGGCGAACCTGGAACCGATGACATCCGAAATGGCGTTGAAACTTGGTCGGGCGATTGCCTGTGTTCTCGATGATCCTGTTTTACACAGGGACAATGGATTAGTGAAAAAACGGATCTCCGGGTCCAGGCTTCGTCAAGGTAACCCGAAGCATCGCACCAAGATCCTGATTGGCAAAGACACGCGTCTTTCAGGTTATATGCTCGAGACTGCCCTGGCATCCGGGATTTGTTCTATGGGAGCGGATGTGCTTCAGGTAGGCCCGCTGCCGACTCCGGGAGTTGCCTTTCTCACCCGAAGCATGAGGGCCGATGCCGGAGTAGTCATTTCTGCCTCCCATAATCCGTTCCAGGACAATGGGATAAAGTTTTTCTCGGCCGACGGTTTCAAGCTTCCGGATGCGGCCGAAGCCCGGATGGAGGAGATGATTTTTGGCGGCGACGCCGACCTTTGCAGAGCCACGGCGTCGGAGATCGGAAAAGCTTTTCGTATCGCCGATGCGGTAGGCAGGTACATTGTTTTTCTTAAGAACACGTTTCCGCGCTTCCTCACGCTTGAAGGTTTGAGAATCGTGGTTGACTGCGGGCATGGGGCGGCTTACCGGGTGGCGCCGGAGGTATTGGCGGAATTGGGAGCGGAAGTCATTCCGATCGGGGTTCAGCCGGATGGGGAGAATATCAACCGGGATTGCGGCTCTCTGTATCCAGAAACGGCGCGCCAAGCCGTGCTCGAGCACCACGCCGATCTCGGCATCTCGTTGGATGGAGACGGTGACCGCTCGGTTTTCATCGATGACGAGGGGGACGTGCTGGATGGAGATTCTGTGCTCGCGATTTGCGCGCGCGAGATGCAGTCAAAAGGAGTGCTGAACGGCGGAACCGTCGTGGCGACCGTAATGAGCAACCTGGGACTCGATCTCGCCCTTCAGGGCTGCGGGATTAAGGTTGTCCGGACAGCCGTAGGAGACCGTCATGTCGTCGAAGAGATGCTGGGCGGCGGGTACAATCTAGGAGGAGAACAGTCAGGCCATATCGTGTTTCTCGATCAGAACACCACCGGAGACGGCTGTCTGACGGGCCTCCAGCTTCTTGCCATCATGGTTGAAAAGGGCCAGAGGCTGGCGGAATTAAAGAAAATTATGACGAAGTTGCCTCAGGTGCTGCTTAATGTGGGTGTGCGGGAGAAACGGGAGATTTCACAGTTGCCGCGGGTGCACCAGAAAATCCGCACCGTAGAAAAACAGCTTGGCAATAGAGGGAGAATCCTGGTGCGTTATTCCGGGACCGAACCGCTGGTGCGGATCATGCTGGAGGGAGAGAATGAAGACCATATCCGCGGGCTGGCTCAGGAGATAGCGGAAGAAATCCGCCGGGAATTGGGAATGGAAGAACGTTCCAAAACGGTGAACGAATTGACGAGAGAATGAATGGACGACTAGAAATGATCCGATTGGGTGTGAATGTGGATCATGTCGCCACTGTGCGCCAGGCACGCGGGATCGATATTCCCGATCCGGTGGAGGCGGCGCTCCTCGCGGAGCAAGGAGGCGCGGACGGAATCACCGTCCACCTCAGAGAGGATCGGCGCCACATCCAGGATCGGGATGTCGAGCTTCTGCGCCGGAAGATCAGGACCAAGCTCAATCTGGAGATGGCGGTTACTGCGGAAATGGTTCGTTACGCCGGAAAGCTTCGGCCCGATGATGTCTGTCTGGTTCCTGAGCGGCGCGAGGAGCTAACCACGGAGGGTGGGCTCGACGTGTTGGCTCATAAGGCGCGAGTTCAAGAGGCGACAGAAGCGCTTCAGGGAAAGAACATCAGAGTGACCCTCTTCGTGGACCCGGATGAGCGGCAGATCGAGGCCTGCGGCGAAGTCGGGGCCCACGGTGTCGAGATTCACACGGGTCGCTACTGCAATGTCCTGGACGATCGGAGCAGGGAACGCGAAGAAATTGCTCGAGCCGCTTCCCTGGCCCGCCGCTTAGGGCTCGAGGTGCATGGCGGCCATGGATTGAATTACGAAAATGTTCTTCCTATTGCCCGCCTTCCTGAAATCATTGAGCTGAACATCGGTCACAGCATTGTCGCCCGGGCGATCATGGTTGGCATGGAACGAGCGGTCAACGAAATGAAGGAACTGTTAAGAAAAGCGAGGAGTAAGTCGTTCGAAGGTTAAACGGTTCAACAGGGCTTGAACTTGTTAACGGCTCAACGTCAGAGATGTTTGTTGTTACTGCCACTGAGATGCGGGAGCTGGATCGGCTGACCATCGAAAAGCATGGGGTTCCGAGTCTGGTTTTGATGGAGCGGGCGGGCCAGGGTGTTGCCGACGCGATCCTGGATTGCTTCACTCGAGTCGCCAAAAAGGGAGTGTTGGTTGTTGCCGGCAAGGGAAACAATGGAGGAGACGGTTTGGTGGTGGCGCGCCGCCTCAAAAAAAAAAGAATACCCACGGAGGTGGTTCTCCTAGCAAAAAAAAAGGAGCTATCCGTCGACGCGGCCGTCAATCTTGATCGATATCTTAAGGAGAAGGGTAAGGTCTTTGAGGCGACGTCGGGTGTCCTGTCGCTCTTGACGGAACGGATTCAAGGGAAAGGTTTAATCGTCGATGCCATCCTTGGAACAGGGCTTAAACAGGAGGTGCGAGGTCTTTACGCGGAAGCCATCGCTCTGATCAACGCTTCGGGTCTTCCGGTGGTTGCTGTGGATGTGCCTTCGGGTTTGGACTCGGATCGTGGAACTCCTCTCGGCAACGCGGTACAGGCGGATTTGACGGTAACTTTCGGCTTTCCAAAACTGGGTGAGGTCCTTCACCCCGGTCTCTCTTACACCGGCGCGCTCGCGGTAGTGGATATAGGGATTGATTCCGATGCGATCGCAGAAGTTCGGCCCCAAACAGACCTCTTGGAAGAGCGAGACGTCGGCTGGCTGGTTCCCGTCAGAGAACCCGATACGCACAAGGGAAGTTACGGTCATCTTCTGGTAATGGCGGGGTCCAGGGGCAAGACGGGCGCTGCCATCATGGCCTGCCGTGCGGCCATGCGGATCGGGACGGGTCTTGTCACGCTGGCTGCCCCTCGTTCTCTTAACGATATCTTCGCCAGCTCCATGGTCGAGGTGATGACGGAGTGCTTGAACGAGAACGCGGAAGAGCAGCTCGATCCGTTGAGCGATGAGCACTGGAATCATTTGCTCGACAAAAAAACCGCTTTGCTATTTGGTCCGGGGATTGGGACTCAGGAGTCCGCTCAGAGCCAATTAAGATGGCTTCTCCGGCGGGTTGAAATGCCCTGGGTCGTGGATGCCGATGGTCTCACGGTTTTATCACACGAGATAGAGCGTCTTCGAAGCGCCAGGATTCCGCCTGTACTGACTCCTCATCCGGGCGAGATGGCGCGGCTCATGGAGACCGATACGGCGACGGTAAACAGTGACAGAGTCGGGGTAGCGCGTTCTTTCGCTCAACGCCATCGCTGCTACATGGTGTTAAAGGGGGCACGAACCGTTATTGCGACGCCGGAAGGAAAGGCGTTCATCAATCCGACCGGAAATCCGGGAATGGCAAGCGGAGGGATGGGGGATGTGCTGGCGGGGATAGTGGCCGGGCTTCTGGCCCAGCGATTCGAAATAGAAGACGCGCTGAAGCTCGGGGTTTTTCTTCATGGGTTCGTCGCCGATTGTACGGCCCGAATCACGGGAGAGATTGGCATGGTCGCTTCGGATATCATTGAAGCTTTGCCAATAGGGCTGAAAGAGCTGGCGGCTGGCAGGTGCGATCAGGTGCCATAAGGGCAAAGGCGAAAAGCCGGACAATAAGAAAAAAAGGAGTTTTGAATCTTAAGTTTTTAGTTCTGAGTGATGGAGCCACTAACTCAAAACGTAAAATTAAAAACCAAAAACTCAGTCCTTGTTGTTTTCACGCGCTCTGCCGCGCAAACCCGGAGCTGGGGAAGGAAATTAGGAAAGCTGCTGCGAGGCGGCGAGATCATCGGGCTCTCCGGGGAACTCGGCACGGGCAAGACCTGCTTTGCGCGCGGGTTGGCGGAAGGTCTTGGCGTCGGTAAAGAGGCTTGGATCCGGAGCCCCTCTTTTACCGTGATTAACGAATATGACGGCCGGTTGCCTGTTTATCATATCGATCTGTACCGGATCGATACGCCGAACGGAATCGAAGAACTGAACCTGCGCGACTACCTTTTCTCGGACGGAGTAAGCGTGATCGAGTGGTTTGAACGTCTTCCTCCAGGGGAGGTGGATGAGTTTCTGCGGGTTTCCATGGCGCACACCAAGGGCAACGAGCGCGAACTGACCTTTGAGAGTTGCGGTGATCGGTACGAAAAAATCCTCCGGGTATTGGGCGAACGGAATCAAAGAGGAGCTGCCAGAAAGGCAAACGTTGCCGGAACAACCGGTTAGAAGGTTGAATCCGTTGGGTTCAATGGGATAAACATTCAAGAGATTTCACGCTGAGGGAGAATGGGAGCGTCAGGGGTGAAGCTGCCAGCAGTCCGTTGAGACGTTGAGCTAAGGCCAAGCCCGCAATGCCGCTTGCTGAGAGGAACAGATGGCTTTGATTGTGCAGAAGTACGGGGGCACTTCGGTAGGATCCGTAGAGCGCATCAAGAACGTCGCTCAGAGAGTTCTGGCGACGCGACAGGGCGGGCATGACGTCGTTGTCGTGGTTTCCGCAATGGCCGGGGAGACCAACAGACTGGTCAGTCTCGCCCAGCAGATCGCGGAGATGCCGGATGAGCGGGAGCGCGATGTGCTGCTTGCTTCGGGAGAGCAGGCGTCTACGGCTCTGTTGGCCCTGGCGATCAAGGATCTCGGGCAGCCAGCGCGCTCTTTTCTAGGACATCAGATTCGAATTGAGACTGATAGCGCCTATGGAAAAGCGCGCATAAAGAGTATCGATTCCAGCCGCATTCTCCAGGTATTGAAAGACGGGGAAATCGTTGTGGTGGCGGGGTTCCAGGGCGTCGATGAAGCAGACAACATTACAACTCTGGGCAGGGGCGGATCCGACACGAGCGCGGTGGCCGTCGCTGCGGCGCTCAACGCCAGCGTATGCGAGATCTATACGGATGTCGATGGCGTTTACACGACTGATCCCGGCATCTGCCCCGGTGCCAGGAAACTCAGCCGGATTTCTTATGAAGAGATGATCGAGATGGCCAGCTTGGGCGCCAAAGTTCTCCAGATCCGGTCTGTGGAACTCGCCATGAAATTTAACGTGCCTGTCCATGTCCGCTCCAGCTTCACGGATACCGAGGGGACGTGGCTGGTGGAGGAGGATCAAAGCATGGATTCGCTTTTGGTTTCTGCCGTGACTTGCGACCGCGACGAGGCCAAGATCACGCTCGTCAAAGTACCAGACCGGCCGGGGCTCGCCGCCCAGGTCTTCACGCCGATTGCAGAGGCGAACATCGTGGTCGACATGATCATACAAAATGCGAGCGCGGACGGAACCACGGATTTGACCTTTACCGTCCCCAAGGCGGACTATAAGAAGGCGATTTCACTCGTAGAGAAAACAGCGCCCGCCATCCAGGCGGAGGGGATTCGGGTGGATCCCAAGATTTCAAAGGTCTCCATCGTTGGCGTGGGGATGCGCACCCATGCAGGGGTGGCGGCAAAAATGTTTGAGGTGCTGGCCCGCGAGGGGATCAATATCGAGATGATCTCAACTTCCGAAATTAAGATTTCTGTGGTCATCAATGAGAAGTATACGGAACTGGCCGTCCGTGTGCTGCACGAAGCTTTAATCGAGCGACAGGGAAACCTATGAAGGACGTTCTAATCTACGATACGACGCTGCGTGACGGCTGCCAGGCGGAAGACATCTCATTCACTCTGGAGGACAAGCTCAGAATTGCGGCGAAGCTGGCGGAACTGGGCATCGATTACATTGAAGGAGGCTTTCCAGGATCCAACTCGCGCGACGCGGAATTCTTCAAAGAGGTGAAAAAGCTCAGGCTCAAGCACGCGAAGATTGCCGCGTTCGGGATGACCCGCAAGGCCTCGACCAGGCCTTCTCAGGACACTGGTTTAAAGGCGCTGCTCGATGCGGGCACGCCGGTGGTCACCTTGGTCGGAAAGACATGGGATCTCCACGTAAGGGAAGATCTGAGAATTCCAAAAAGGGCGAACCTTGAACTCGTATCGGATTCCATCGCGTATATTAAGGAGCGGGTGGACGAGGTGATTTTTGACGCCGAGCATTTTTTTGATGGTTTCCGCTGCAATCCCGAATATGCCCTGGAGTGTCTCAAAGCAGCCGAGGACGGCGGGGCCGATTGGATCATTTTGTGCGACACCAACGGCGGCAGCATCCCTGGCGATATCCTCGCCGCCATGACAGAAGCCAAGAAGGTGATCTCGACGCCTCTCGGAATTCACTGTCACAATGACGGAGAACTGGCGGTGGCGAACAGCATGGCGGCTGTAGACATGGGCGCGCGTCAGGTACAGGGAACGATCAACGGATTCGGGGAGAGATGCGGAAATCTCAATCTGTGCTCTTTTATTCCGAACCTTCAACTCAAAATGGCAAAAAAATGCGCCAGCGTCGAACAGCTCAAGGAGATTCAAAAGCTCAATGACTATCGCCCGCATGGCAGCCATTTTTTTGATTCGCCGGAAATCAAGCGCTTGCTTTCCGAAGAACAGCTGAGAAAGATGCGCGAGGTTTCACATTTCTTGTACGAGCTGGCGAACCTCCGGCCCAACAAGCATCAGCCTTATGTCGGCGACAGCGCGTTTGCCCACAAGGGAGGAATGCACGTCGCGGGGATCTTAAAAAATCGCCTGACATACGAACATATGGATCCGGAACTGGTCGGGAACAGGCAGCGGGTTCTGGTGTCGGATCTCGCCGGCCGGAGCAATATCGTTTACAAGGCGAAGGAGTACGGGATCCAGCTTCAGTCGGAGGACCATGCCATACAGGACATCCTGAAACGGATCAAAGATCTCGAAGCCCAGGGATACGAGTTCGAGGCGGCCGAAGCCTCTTTCGAGCTACTGATCCAGGAGGCTCTGGGAAAGAAGAAGAAAAACTTCAGCCTGATCGGGTTTCGAGTGATTGATGAAAAGAGAAAAGAAGGCGAGGATCCCATTTCGGAGGCGACTATTATGGTTAGGGTGGATGGGGTCGAGGAGCACGCCGCGGCCATGGGTAATGGCCCGGTCAATGCCCTGGACCGGGCTTTGCGGAAGGCCCTGACCAAATTTTATCCTTCACTGAAGGAAATCGAGCTGCTTGACTATAAGGTGCGGGTTCTTTCCTCCGGTGAGGGGACGGGCGCCTCTGTGCGGGTGCTCATCGAATCCGGAGACAAAAGGGACCGCTGGGGTACTGTGGGGGTTTCCCGCAATGTGATCGAAGCAAGCTGGCAGGCTGTCGTCGATAGCATTGACTATAAGCTCTACAAAGATTCCAGGCACAGCCGGGAGACGAAAATCTGACGTGCAAAACGGAAGAGCAAATCTAAAGGTCATCTTCACAATCTATGTCGTTACGGGTTGTTCGCCTTCTCCCGTTTGATCTCTCTGGATCAATTCCCCGCCGCTTAGTGTTAAATTGCCTGGAGGATGATGTCCGCGAATAAAAGAAAAGTTGTTGTCGCCATGAGCGGAGGGGTCGATAGCTCCGTCACTGCCGGTCTGCTCGTAGAGGAGGGATACGACGTAGCAGGGGTTTCCCTGCGTCTCTGGGAGTGCGACCGGCAGGGGGCGCAGAGTTGCTCCGACTACATCGGCGCGAGGACAATAGCCGGAATTCTGGGAATCCCTCACACTCTGTTGGATCTACGCTCCGAATTCCTCAGGGCCGTTGCCAAACCGTTTGCCCGAAGCTACCTCCAGGGCAGCACACCCAACCCTTGTGTGGCCTGCAATCGCGATTTCAAGCTCGGGGCTCTGCTGGAGTGGGCGGCTGGACAGGGGGTGGACTGCGTGGCCACGGGCCACTACGCGCGTATTTCACGGAATCCTTCAACAGGGCACGCGTCTCTTTTTCGAGGAGCGGATCAGAAAAAGGACCAGTCCTACTTTCTCTTTGCCCTATCCCAGGAACAGCTCGCACGCACGCTGTTTCCTCTAGGCCGGCTCACAAAGGCTGAAGTCCGCCGATCTGCGAGCCGGCTTGGTTTGCCGGTGGCCGATCGCCCTGAAAGTCAGGACATCTGTTTCGGCGACTATAAGTCCCTGGTCGCGTCGGTGAGCGACGGAAGCGAGCTGCGTGAGGGGGAGATCGTTGACCGCTCGGGTCAAGTCTTAGGGCGACACCGCGGAGTCCACAACTTTACGGTCGGCCAGAGAAAGGGACTCGGGATTTCCGCTTCGCATCCGCTGTATGTGCTGCATATTGATGCGGCCAATCAACGCGTCATGGTCGGAAGTAAGGAGGCGTTGAGGTGCAGAGGCATGGTTGTGGACGCCGTCAACTGGATCGAGCATCCGGAGAAGAAAGAGATTGCCGCCGAGGTCCAGATTCGCTATCGTGCGTCACCCGCTTCTTGTCTGGCGCGGCTCAACGGCAAGGGGAAATATGAAGTGCTTTTTGAAGACGGCTTCCCGTCGGTTACACCCGGCCAGGCTGCGGTTTTCTACAGGGGCGAACAAGTGTTGGGGGGAGGATGGATCGAGAAAGCACTGAGCGAGTAGAGAATTCATGCGCGTCGCTATAACCACGCTGGGCTGCAAGATCAATCAGTACGATTCAGCGGTGATTCGGACGCGCCTCGCTGCGGAAAATTACTCTTTCGTACCTTTTGATGAGAAAGCGGATTGCTACATCATCAACACCTGCACGGTTACAGACCGCGCCGACTGGGAAGCCAGACAGTTGATCAGGCGGGCCAAGCGACTGAACCCAGAGTCCCGGGTGCTGGTTACCGGATGTTATGCGCAGGTCAGCGGCCACAAAGTGGCGCAAGTTCCCGGCGTTGATTTTGTAGTCGGGCTGAATCGCCTGGATGATCTGGTTGGATTCGTCAAAGGGGGAGACGGTTCGCCTGGCAAGAACGTGGTGGTCGGGGACGTGCAGAAGGAGCGACGGGTCGACGTCTTGGGGACGGGATTTTTTCCCGGTCATACGCGCGCGTTTCTCAAAATTCAGGAGGGCTGCAACTACCCCTGTAGTTATTGTATTATTCCGACCGCCCGAGGACGGAGCCGAAGCGTGCCTTTTGAGGAAGTCCTGAGGCAAGTGCGGTCCCTGGCCAAACAAGGATTTGTGGAGATCGTTATCACGGGAATTCATCTCGGGGGTTATGGGCGCGATCTCAGACCGAAGGCCGATCTAACCACCCTGGTCGAGACCATCGCTACTGGGCGGATGATTCCACGGCTGCGCCTGAGCTCGCTGGATCCGCGCGAAGTTCCGGATCGTTTGCTCCAGCTCATCGCGGCCTCGGATATTGTCTGCCCTCACTTGCATGTCTGTTTGCAGGCCGGGAATGACAAGATTCTAAGAGGCATGCGTCGCAATTACGACACTTCCTATTACTATGAGCTCATGACCAGGGCGCGAAGGCTTCTGCCGCACGCGGCGCTGGGAAGCGACATTATCGTAGGATTTCCAGGTGAAAGCGAAGAGGACTTTGTGCGCTCTTTGAATTTTCTCAAATCTTTGCCGCTGACTTATTTTCACGTCTTTCCTTATTCCATCCGGACTGGAACGGGGGCAGCGTCCTTAAACCAGCAGGTGAGCTTAGAGATAAAAAAGGAGCGGGCTAAAAACGTGCGGGAATTGGGGGCGCTGAAGAAGAAAGAATTTTATCGCCGTTTTATTGGCCACAATGTTTCCGTATTGTTGGAAAGTGCCGTCGATAAGGTGAGCGGCGCGTACAAGGGCTACACCAGGAATTACCTTCCAGTATTGGTGCCCGCCGATCACAGCCATATCAACCACGAGGTCGAGGTTACTATCCGGGGCGTGGAGGGGGCATGGCTCAGGGGGCAAATAGTTGGAGGGGTTGAGAATTGAGGAGCCGGGGTGTTGGAAACCATCGATAGAGAGTTGCAATTACGGTTGCTGCAAAAGGAGTTGGGTTATTATTTTCAGAATCCCGCTCTTCTCGTGCGCTGTCTCACCCATGTCTCCTACGGCCGAAGAGAGCAAGAGGGTCACAATGAAACACTGGAGTTCCTGGGAGACGCGGTTTTAAGCCTCGCCATTAGTGAGCTTCTCATGCGCCGGTACCCTCAGAAAACCGAAGGAGAACTCTCCAAGATGAGAGCCTCTCTGGTGAACGCGGTCGTGCTGGAAGAGAAAGCCCGGCAATTAGGGCTCGGAGACTTGTTGCGTATGGGCAGGGGGGAGGAGCGCAGCGGCGGCAGGAAAAAGCGGTCGATCCTGGCTGCCGCCTTTGAAGGACTATTGGGAGGGATTTATTGGGACGGGGGGTATGAAGCGGCCCGCGGGGTCGTGGAGCGGTACTTCGCGTCCGATATCGAGGAGAAGAAGCCGGGACTGGAAGATTACAAGACCCGACTTCAGGAAATCAGTCAAATGCTCTTTCACGTTCCTCCAACCTACACTCTGGTCGGGGAAACCGGTCCGGACCATGCGAAGCGGTTTGTCACTGAGATTGCGATCGGCGGCAGAATTCTCGGCCGGGGGGAGGGGAAAAGCAAGAAAGAATCTGAGCAGGAGGCCGCAAAAAAAGCTTTGCAGGAGCTTCAGCGCGGCGACGGCCTTGCTCAAGGGAAATAGCGGATCAGTTGCAAAAGCCACGCCTTCTATACTATTAACTGTTGCCGAAACAGCCCTCAGCGTGAAAAGATCATTCAAAGATCTGGCGGAGCCCGTGCTGTTCTTTGTGGCCCTTCTGGTTATCTGGGAGGTCCTGGTTGAGATTATCCGTGTTCCCGCCTTCATTCTTCCTCCACCCCGAGACCTTTACGTTTCATTGACCGAGAAGTTCCCCATTATTACGAGTCATGCGCTGATCACCTTCGGGGAAGCTCTGGGAGGATTCGTGCTCTCGCTTGTTCTTGGGGTGGCTTTTGCCATCGGCGTCGTCTATTCGCGCCATATGCAAAATACGATCTACCCGCTTATTGTGATTCTCTATGCCATGCCGAAAAGCGCATTTGCCCCTTTAATGGTCATCTGGATCGGCTACGGATTGTTTTCCAAAATGGCTATTGCCTTTCTCGTGGCCTTTTTCCCTATTGTCGTTAATACCGTGGTAGGGCTGAAAGAAGTCGAGCCGGAGTTGCTTGACCTGGCGCGCATTAGCCGGGGGTCTCAATTTGACGTGTTCAAGAAGATCCGGCTTCCTAATTCGCTGCCGTATATGTTCGCTGGAATCAAGGTGGCGATTGTCCTCTCTGTTACCGGAGCCATCGTCGCGGAGTTCGTCGCGGCCAATGAAGGGCTCGGCTATCTCATCCTGCAGGCCAATTATAGCCTGGATACCGCGTTCGCGCTCGTCAATCTCCTCATTCTCGCGCTCCTCTCTCTGGCGCTGTTCACGGCGGTCGATATTCTTCAAAGGAAAATCACCCCCTGGAGCGCCGAGGTGCGCCAGCTCGAGGGCGCTTTCTAATCCGTACTTCGCTTTGAAACCCCTGCAAAGGAGGAACAGAAAAATGACGATCTCTGACAAAGCTGTTCTCGCCCAACGCTTAGCGCTTAGCGCGGCGCTGCTATTGGCCGGGAGCCTCTGGCTTGTTCCGATTGGCGCAGGGGCCGCTGAGAAGTCTGCCGTGATGATCCGGATGGATTTCATTATCGGCGGCAAGCACGCTCCATGGTTTGTGGCCTGGGACAAGGGGTTCTATTCAAAGCGAGGGCTTTCCGTGACAATCCAGCCGGGCTCCGGATCCGCGGATACGGTTCGGGCCATAGCCGCCGGGATTGCCGACGTGGGCTTTGCTGATTTTACTACGGCTATCGTCGCGCGCTCCCGAGGAACGGCGATTCAGACTGTCGCTCAGATGGGCTATGTTCCGACTACAATACTCTGGCGGGAGGATACGCCCATCAAGACGGCCAAGGATATCGAGGGAAAATCCTGGGCCATCAGCCCGGGACAGGCTCAATGGTATCTCATGCCGGCTTTCTGCAAGATCAACAATATCGATTTCAAGAGTCTCAAGGCGCAGGAGACGGCTCCGGCGCTGCAGCCCGCAGCTTTGGTGGCGAAGAAGGTGGATTTCATCGTTATGTTTCGGGCCTCGAACGACGAGGTCGCGGAGGCGGCTGCGGCCAAGCAGGGAATCAAATTGAGGCGGATTTATATGAGGGATGCCGGTCTTAATATCTATGGCAGCGGGCTTATCGTTAAAGAGGAGGATGTGAAACGGCGACCGGATATGATCCGGGCCTATGTGGAGGGGACCATGGAGGGATTGAGGTATACGAGAGACCATCAGGACGAGGCGTTGGCAATTCTGCTCAAACATAAGCCGGAGGTGAACAAGGAGTTGGCGCGGGTTCAATTGAAAAACGCCGTCGGAGAGGTGTTCATTCCGCCCGAGTCTCTCGCGTCCGGGTTCGGCTTTATGAAGCCCGATATTATGGAGAAGACCGTAAACGTTACGAACGAGTATTTCGGCGGTGCCAGGCAGGTGGCTCCGGAAGAGGTCTACACAAATCAATTCATCAAGAAGTGAAACTCGAGGTTTTTTGAGTGCCGCCCCTCATTTCAGTCCGGGACGTTTCCCGGATTTATAGAAATGGTCCCAAGGAAATTCACGCCCTTGATCGTGTGTCCTTCGAGGTGAATGAGGGCTGTTTCGTTTCCCTTGTGGGACCGAGCGGCTGCGGGAAGAGCACGCTCCTAAAGATCGTTTCCGGCCTGCTGCCGGCAAGTTCTGGAGAGGTTGCCGTCGACGGCCGAGGCGTACGCGCGCCGATCGAAAACGTAGGCATGGTGTTTCAATCGCCCGTCCTCTTGAAGTGGAAGAACGTGCTCGGAAACATCATGTTACCGGTCGAGTTCGCCCGGCTCGACAGGTCTCCCCATATGGAAAGGGCGCGCTCGCTCATCCGTTTGGTGGGCCTGGAGGGGTTCGAAGAGATGTTCCCGTTTCAGCTCTCCGGCGGTATGCAGCAGAGAGTCTCCCTCTGCCGGGCGCTCGTAACGGACCCCGGGATTCTATTGATGGACGAGCCATTTGGCGCGCTGGACGCGATGACGCGCGATGAGCTGGATCTGGAGCTGCTGCGAATCTGGGAGGAAAGACGAAAGACGGTTCTCTTCGTCACGCACAATATTCAGGAAGCGGTTTTTCTCTCGGATTTTGTGGTGGTGATGTCGGCACGGCCGGGTCGAGTGCTGTCGAAACTGGGCATTGACCTTCCCCGGCCGAGAGGCGTCGAAATCATGAGCTCCAGCAGATTCGGGGAATATACGCTTCAGATTCGAGCGATGCTGGCGCCGGCCAGTGGCAGCCCTGCGCTCGTTGCGGGATCCACAACTTAACCGGGTCCGTTCATCGCGCCAGACTTCGCAGCGAGAGTGCCGATGCCGGCCGTTAAGCTTAACATCCGGGGAAGAGAGGCCGTCTTCGCGGATCCAGCGGGGCAGGGTGAAGAAAAATGTTGTTCCTTTGCCTTCCTCGCTCTCGACCCAGATTCTTCCTCCTTAAAGCGGGGGTTGACGGCAATATCGGGTGCGATAATCGGTTCTCCAGTTTGCAAAACCCAGTGGGCCGCCGAGCTCGTCATTGGCTTCCCACCATTCTTTTGGTGGAACATGGTTTGCCTAACTCACTGTTCGGACAAATGCCGGCAGATAGAGAGCTGCCAACGGACCGCTCTTAAATGATCAAAAAGGGTGTTTTAACGAGCCAGCGGTTGGAAGCGTTTATCAGGAATGAGAGACGAAACAATCGGATTCCCAAACATGATAGATTGTCACGGTGACAGAGGAGGGCGGGTTGAAGGCTCGAATCGTGTGCCTACAGATCGTAAATAGGCGTGTGCAGGGTTATGTGCTTGCCCGCAGCGATGGCGCCGACGATATCGGCCCTGCTGACGATCCCAACAAGCTTCTCTTCACGCATGACCGGCAGGCGCTTAATTTTGTGACTGGTCATGAGTTGAGCGATCTCTTCCACCGGAGTTTCCTCCGTCACGGTAATGAGCTTGTCGCTCATTATGGACTTTACATTCTTTCCCTTTTTGGCCACGATGTCGGCCTCGGAAACGATACCAAGGATTTTACCTTTCCCGTCCACAACGGGCGCCCCGCTGATCTGATTCTTGATGAGTATCTTGGCGAGGTCCTTCACGGTTATTGCGGACCTGACCGTGATCACGTCCCTCGTCATGATATCCTTCGCCACCATAAATCTCCTCCTTCAGATCGTTTTTGCCATCAGAGCTGCAAGGTCGGCGACTCTGCAGCTATAGCCCCATTCGTTGTCATACCATGCAAGCACCTTCGCCATCCTTCCATCTAGCACTACTGTGGACAGCGAATCAACTATCGCCGAGGCTGGATGGCCACGGAAGTCGGTGGAGACCAGAGGCTTGTCGCAATAGGCCAGAATTCCGTCGAGCGGCCCTTCCGCAGCTTCTTTCAGCGTTGCGTTGATTTTCTCGACGGTGGCTTCAGTCTTGAGATTTGCGACGAGATCGACCACCGAGACCGTCGCCGTCGGCACGCGGAGGGAAAGCCCATGGAGCTTTCCTTTGAGCTCGGGAACAACGAGGCCGATGGCCTGGGCGGCTCCTGTGCTTGTGGGGACAATGTTGAGGGCAGCAGCCCGCGCCCGGCGCAGATCTTTGTGCATCAAATCCAGAATCCGCTGATCGTTTGTGTAGGCGTGGGTTGTCGTCATCAGGCCCGTAGCGATGCCGAATTTGTCGTTTAATACCTTAACCACAGGCGCGAGACAATTTGTCGTGCACGAGGCGTTGGAAACAATGCGATGTTTTTTGGGATCGTAAGCCGATTCGTTCACTCCCAGGACCAGCGTGACGTCTTCATTTTTCGCCGGCGCGGTGATGATGACCTTTTTCGCGCCGGCGTCGAGATGAGCGCGCACCTGGTTCCCGTCAGTAAAAACGCCGGTTGACTCGATAACGATATCAACGCCCAGATTTTTCCACGGGAGCCGCGACGGGTCCCTCTGGTTATGAACCGTTAGAGTCCATCCGTTGAGCTTCAGAACTCCTTCGCCAATTTCGACCTTTCCAGGAAACGTCCCGTAAGTCGAATCGTATTGAAATAAGTGCGCGTTGGTTTCCAGGTCGGCCATGTCATTGATCGCGACAACAGAAAGCGTGTCTTTGTGCCGTCCGAGCATGGCTCTCAGGCACAGTCGTCCAATTCGTCCGAAGCCATTAATACCAATGCGGGCGACCACCCTAAACCCCTCCCGACAGGTCAGTGACCAGGTATTGGAGCCTGTCACGAAAGCCTTCCGGAGTACAGGTCTTCTCGCCCGTTGAAGTCATCTGAGCCAGCGCCGAAAGCTTCTGCTCGTCTGCGAAATCCTCGCGCTCCAGACGGATCATATATTCCCGCGCAATCCTGTAGGATGGCTTGCTCACATCAACCAACCGAATACGAGTCTTTCCGGTTTGCGGATTTAAAAGGTCGCCAAACGCCAGGCAACGAAGATCTCCTCCATCCAGGCAAACCATGGCCCCGGTGAGCTGAGCTTCCGCAGGCTCCGGGTTCAGGAGGAATTTAACCGCGCCGTATCCGAGCGAGCGAACGTACTCGCAATCAAAGGCAACGGGAGGCGCCGATCGCAACTCATAGCCAATGTTCTTGTGAACGATGCTGACGGTCTCCTTCCGGCCGGCAAAGCGCTGCTCGACGGCGAGCTTCAAAATAAAAGCAAGATCCATTTCGGCGAGCCTGAGGTGTCCGTAGTCGTCCCGCGTGATGCGCGCTCCTTCGATACTGGCAAGTTCTTCGGCAGGCATGCGCTCAAGCAGACCCTCCGCTATAATGGCCACGCCGTCGCGACGGTGCCAGAGCGCCATCCGTTTGAGTATGGCGCCTTCGAGTATATCGCACACCGTTTTGAGGTGGACCGGTCCGGGAAACTCCTCAGGAATGATCGTGAGAGTGGCTCCCGCAGCCTTGCCGATTCCCAGCGCAAGGTGGCCTGCGGATCGACCCATTACCACGACGAAATACCATCGGTTCGTCGTGCGCGAGTCCTCCATCAGATTGCGAACCAGATCAAATCCAAGCTGGCGGGCGGTCTCAAAGCCGAAGGTCGGTATCTCTTCCGGCAGTGGAAGATCATTGTCTATAGTCTTCGGGACATGGCAGACCCGAATATCCCCGGCTGCGTGGCTTGCCACCTTACTGGCTGCGAACATCGTATCGTCGCCACCTATGGTTACGAGATAACCGATTCCCAGTGTTTTCAGCGACGAGAGAACACGCTCAAGGGAAGCCGGATTCTTCGTCGGGTTTGCCCGTGAAGTATTGATTATAGAGCCCCCCTGGAAGTGAATGCGTGAGACATCATCGCGGCCGAGAAGTCTCACCTTATCGGTATCGCCGGCCATCAACCACTGAAAGCCATCATAGATGCCGATAACCTCGTGCCCCTGATTCAACGCCTCCAGTGATAGAGCACTAATAACGCCGTTGACTCCGGGTGCCGGACCTCCGCCCACAAGCACGCCAATGCGCTTCTTGTCTGAATGGGTCATCGTTCGTATTTCCATTTAGGAAAAATCGCAGGTTAAATTTCTGACTGCAAGATGTGTACCAGCCGTATTCTCAGATTTTGGAAAAAGAACCGCCCGCTTTTCCTACCTCTTGTAACGTACAGTGGGATTGGGGTAATAATTATTACCAACTTTTATTGTAGCGCAAAAAGAAAGGAATCAACAGTGCCTCGGCTTTTAATAGCGGACGGGGATGAGGGGTGGGGGAAGGAATTAGGGATGTTTTTTATGCGCGAAGGATACGAAGTGGAATGCGCGCGTGAGGGCTCAACTGCGTTGGAGGTTTTGCGTCGCGACAGCATCGATGTGTTGTTGAGCGAGGTGGATTTGGAGGGCGTTACGGGCTTGCAGCTATTGAGGCAGGCTCAGGAGATATCTCCCAGGACGTTGGCGGTCTTGATGGCGGGTAGGGGAAGCCTGGAGAGCGCGGTGGAGGCGATACGGCTTGGGGCCCAGGATTATTTTTTGAAACCGGTCGGGGTGGCTGAGGTGGCGGAGCGGATCATCCATTTGATGGACATGCGGCACCGCGCTGAGGAGGTGCAATTCTTAAGGCGGCGGCTCGTCAGGGAATACGATTTCCGGGAAATCATCGGGAAGAGTCGGGCGCTTAGAGAAGTTCTGGAGATGGTGAAGAAGGTTGCGCCGACGCAGACGACAGTATTGATATCCGGGGAAAGTGGCACGGGCAAAGAGCTGATCGCGCGTGCAATTCACGTGCATAGCGACAGGCGAGAGAAGCTCTTCTTGCCAGTCAACTGTGGGGCCTTGCCGGAGACGTTGTTGGAAAGTTTGTTGTTCGGCCACATGAAAGGGTCCTTTACCGGCGCGTTTGCGAACCAGGAGGGATTATTTGAAAAGGCCAGGGGTGGAACGATCTTTCTGGATGAGATAGGAGAAATCCCCCAGCATTTGCAGGTTAAGTTGCTTCGAGCGCTGGAAGCGAAAGAGATCTTGCCAATCGGGAGCACGAGCCCAAGACGGATCGATGTGCGTGTGCTGGCGGCAACCAATCGCGAACTGTTGAAGGAGGTGGAGGCCAAGAGATTTCGAGATGATCTCTATTTTCGCCTGAACATCATGGAGATCCACATACCACCGCTGCGTGATAGGCCGGAGGATATTCCCTTGTTGGTGGAGTATCTGGTGCAAAAGCACAATCCGGAGTTGAAGAAGAATTTCAAGGGCGCGGAAGGGGCGGTGATAAGGGCCTTGATGGGCCTGCCCTGGAAGGGCAATGTGAGAGAGTTGGACAATGTCATCGAGCACACGATGATCCTCGCGGATGGTGAGTGGATCACGCTCAAAGATTTGCCGGCATCGGTTCTGGGGGGCAAAGAAGCTGCGGCGCCTTTCGCGTACAGTTTGAAGGATGCGATCCGGCAATTTGAGAAGCAGCACATCATGCGGGTACTGGATCAGGTGGGACAAGACCGCAGAGAGGCCGCCCGGCTGCTTGAAGTCAGCCTTTCCTCTCTCTACCGCAAGATTGAAGAATACGGCATTCCCTAATAGCCAAAAAATCCTGCCGCAACAACTTTGCGCCGTTGCGATAACCACTCTTGATTTCTTCTCAGTTCCAGGAAACAATTTGTAATATATTGTCCGATCTTGGGCTATGATTTTCGTCTTCACCTTCTTGGACGCTCATACAATCTTTGTTTGGTTTGTCAGTCCCGAACGCACCAGAGTAAAATTTTAATCGCATAACCGCAGGCCGGAAAACTCGATCTCACCCTTCGATAAAGCTCAGGGCCTGTCCTTACCGTGAGGAAGGAGCGAACGAGTCTCGAGCGTAAAGACATTGATTTCCCCGGTCATTCCTGAGCCCGTCGAAGGATGGACAAGGCTTGCAGCAGCTACGTGTCATCTAAACTTCGATCCCTGGCATAATGTTTGCTCGTCTTCTCGAATGCTGCTTGTAGGCGCTTGGAAAGAAAAAGGCGAAATGGCAACTGAAGAGAAGCCCGAAAGAGAAGATCTAAAGCGATATCGGGAGAATTATCTGGCTGAGCAAGAGGGAATCGCGTTGTACGGCGTATTAGCCGCGGCGGAAAAAGAACCGAGCCGGGCCGGGATTTTTCAGAAGCTCCAGAAGGCCGAGGAGCGCCATGCGGATCGCTGGGCCGCGCTTCTCAAAGCAGCGGGCGAGCCCTTGCCGGATTATAGCGTCAGCGCCCGGGTTCGTCTGCTCGGTTGGATCGCTCGCATTTTTGGGACTCAAAGGGTCTTGCCTGTTGTCAGTTCCCTCGAAGCTAGAGACCAGACAGGTTATCTTGGCCAGCCGGAGGCGGCAGGGCTTCCGGCAGAGGAGCGGTCGCATAGCCGGACTTTGCGTGCGATGGGCTCCGGAGCCACGGGGCGCGAAGCCATTGTGCGACGCGAACGATGGCATCGCGGAGGCCGCGGGGGAAGCCTCCGTGCAGCCGTCTTCGGAGTGAACGACGGTCTGGTGTCTAACCTTAGTCTTGTCATGGGAGTTGCCGGCGCGGAGGCGAAGCCCGAGTTTATTTTACTTGCCGGGATTGCGGGGCTTCTGGCAGGGGCTTTCTCTATGGGCGCCGGGGAATACGTCTCCATGAAAGCGCAACGGGAATTGTTCGAGCAGCAAATCGCCATGGAAAAACAGGAACTGGAGATGTCACCGAAAGAGGAGGAAGAAGAGCTTGCTCTGATCTATCAGGCCAAGGGAGTTCCTGAGGAAGAAGCGTCAACGCTTGCTCATCGCATCGTCCAGAACCCTGCAACAGCAATTGATACTCTGGTTCGTGAGGAATTAGGATTGGATCCATCGGAACTCGGCTCTCCCTGGGGCGCAGCCATCAGTTCTTTCCTGGCTTTCGTGACGGGCGCCGCCGTTCCCGTCATACCCTATATGTTATCGTCAGGACCTGCGACGCTCATTGTGAGCGCCGTTTTGAGTTGCGTGGCTCTTTTTGCGGTTGGCGCTCTTCTATCGGTTTTTACGGCCAGAGGGCCGCTCATCAGCGGGTTTCGCATGCTTGGGATCGGGCTGATGGCGTCGGCCATTACTTTTGCCGTCGGCTGGTTTTTTGGTGTCTCAGGTGGGGGTTAGTTTCAGAGGCGAAGAAAAAGCAAATCAAGGTGAAGACAGACTAGGTTGCCCATACCAGCCGTGGATGGGTTTCACGCACGGGGTAAAATAAGGGGATAACGGCTAAAGAAGAGGAGGAGCAAATGTACACCAAAATACTGGTGCCGCTGGATGGATCACGATTGTCGGAGACCGTCCTGCCTTATGCGCGCTCTCTCGTCAGGGATCTTAAAGTTCCGGTCGAGCTTTTGCAGGTGATCGAGCCGGAGATCGTTTCGACCTTTGCAGATCCCGCTCACGCCCGCTATGTTGACGTTGTCGAAGTTGATATGAAGCGAAACAGCCTCGATTACCTTGATCGGTTAGCGGGTTCGTTTCCGGGCGCGCCGAGCGTCATCTGTTCCGCGGAGATCGGCAATCCGCCTGAGGTGATTGTGAATCGGGGAGCGGCAGATCCAGGCATACTGATTGCCATGTCTACTCGCGGGCGTTCGGGAATCCAGCGCTGGGTTCTTGGCAGCGTCACGAATAAGGTGTTGCATCTCTCCTCTAACCATTTGCTCATCGTGCGAGGAGATGAGAAAAGCAAAACCGACGGAGAGGCGACGCTGGAGAGCCTGATCGTGCCCCTGGACGGATCACCCCTGGCAGAGAAAGCGCTCCGTTACTCGCTGGAATTGGCAAGAAATCTGAAGCTGGAATTGGTTCTATTGCGGGTCTATGGCCTCCCCACATCGACCTATTATGTCAGTGATGAGTACACGCCGGATCTGGGCCAGCTTACGGAGCAGGTTAGGGAAGAGGCAAGAAAGTACCTCGAATCGAAAGTAGAAACATTGCGGGGCGAAGGACTCGAAAAGTGCTCATCGCTGCTTCTGCAAGGGGATGCCGCGGAAGAAATCATTGACACGGCCCGGAAAACGCAAGGAAACCTGGTGGCGATGTGTACGCATGGAAGATCGGGCTTGAGCCGGTGGGTGCTGGGGAGCGTTACCGAGCGCGTGGTGCTTCACTCAGGAGATCCGGTGCTGGTCATTCCCGCTACTGAGTAGCCGGGACATTTTCCAAATTTTGGTCCAAGTTTCGGGTGGGCGCCATGGAACTTCTGACGGTTAAAATAGAAAAACCAGAAGAGATTAACTTCATTCTGGGCCAGAGCCACTTCATCAAGACGGTCGAAGATATTCACGAAGCGATGGTGCAGTGCGTCCCGGGGATCAAATTCGGTCTGGCTTTTTGCGAATCCTCGGGGGCGACTTTGATACGCTGGACAGGAACCGATCAAGAGATGCTCGAACTGGCGAAGCGTAACGCCCTGGCCATCGCCGCCGGCCACTGTTTTATTCTTTTTCTCGGACCAGGCTTCTTTCCCGTCAATGTTCTGAATACGCTAAAAATGGTGCCGGAAGTCTGCCGGATTTTTTGCGCCACCGCCAATCCAGTGGAAGTTATTATCGCGGAGACCGAACAAGGGAGAGGCATTTTGGGTGTCGTCGACGGCGCCAAAACAAAAGGGGTCGAGGGCGACGCGGATATCACTTGGCGCAAAGAGTTCCTGCGTAAAATCGGCTACAAGTTGTAGAAATCTTTTCCTTCACGTTGTTGTTAGCGACTCCCACCAGCCTCACATTGACGACGGTCGAGATAGACGGCGGAAAACAATCGGGTAGTGGCACGATCGTTCGCTACGCCGTGGCGCTTGCCGCCTTAATGGGCAAACGGCTTCATCTTTTCAATGCCAGAGCCGCCCGCGAAAAGCCTGGTCTGAGACCCCAACACCTCGCCTCGGTATTGGCCTGCGCGGAGATGTGCGGGGGTAAGACTGAAGGCGCCAGCATAGGCTCCAGTGAATTCACATTTGTCCCGGGAGCAACCATCAAGGGCGGCGACTACAAGTGGGAAATCGGCACGGCAGGATCTGCCACTATGCTGGCGCTCAGCATATTGCCTCTGGCTTGCTTCGCAGACCGCCCGGTTACAGCGCATATTACCGGCGGCATCTTTCAGGACTTTGCCCCTTCTCCTCATCACATGGAGTACGTGCTGGCAAAATTGCTTCGCCGAATGGGGGCCAACATTGCGCTCCAGGTGCTGCGGGCGGGCTATGTTCCCAAAGGGGCTGGAGTTATAAAGCTCAGCGTCCAACCTGTTGCTCGTTTCATTGAGCCCATCCAAATCGCGGAGCAGGGCTCCGTCTCAAACGTTTCCGGTATTGCCTTCTCCAGCCACCTGCGTGAGCGGCAGGTGAGCGAGCGGATGGCTCAGAGCTGTGAAAAGCGCCTCGCCGGGGCCGGACTCTCAGCGAACATCGAGCGCGTTTATGATACTTGCGCTCTCAATCCTGGTGCGGCCCTGGCGGTATGGGCTGAGGGGTCTACCGGTTGTATCATCGGAGCTGACCGGCCGGGCGCTTTCCGGCGCAGCTCGGAGGCGATCGGCAATTTTGTCGCCGAGACTTTACTGTCGAATCTAGCCGCCGGCGCTACAGTTGATGCGCATGCGGCGGATCAATTGGTTCTCTTCGCTGCGCTTGCCAGCGGGATTTCCCGGTACAGGGTGCCAAGCGACACGGAGCATCTGAAAAGCAATTTGTGGCTCGCCGAGCAATTTGGCGCCAAGGCGCGGTACGATCGAAAGATGGTGCTGATCGAGGGAGTTGGGTATTGCCGGCGCTAAACGACTTCGAGATTGCGCGCTTATAGTAGACCGGCATGCAGCGGAAGAGATGTTAGACGACATTGCAGAAAACCCACATTTGGCTCAACGAGCTTGTGGGGGAGATGGGCTGGGACCTGCGCGCGCTCTGGCCCGCAGGCTCTCGCGTAGCTTGAGAGAATCGGTGCCCGGTGTATGATAGGTGAAATCTTGAATAGCCCGAAAAGGGGGAGATATGACACGTGAGGAATTTTTAGCAGAGGAGCGCGAGCGAGTATCAAGACGGACCACTATCACCATCCTCAGCTTTAAGTTACTGCGCTGGATGGGAGGATTATCCAGCTTCCCTCATGAGGTGATCGAAGCAGCGCGAGCGGTTCTCCAGAAGGCCTGCCACAGGGGCGACATTCAAGATTTTCGCGTCTATCCATTCGGCGGCGACTTGCATCTACAAATGAATAGTCTGGGAAAAGGACTCCGCAACGCGCAGGTGCACGCGCTTGCAATCGAGGCCGCCATCCAGGCTCTCAAGCACGCCGCTGGAATGGGTTTATACCGGCCGTTGGGTGGCACGGAGTTTTTTAAACTTTCGCGCCTTGAGCAGTTCCAAGCGATGCAGGCGCGTGCGGTTGAATTTCCGTTTACGGAAAGAGGTTCGGAACCGATCGTTGTTGCGAAACTGATCAACGGGTCGAGTGGAGGGTTCAACCGGATGCTTTTTAATCTGTTTTTTCATCCGGATAAAGGCTCGCACCAGCGGCTCGACGGAACTCGTTTTATAGCTTTGGTGGAACATGCCGGCGACCTCTCCGGCGGGAATCGCCAGAGGCGGGTTTATGCTTTCGGGGATCGGCCACACGAGGAGAAACTCTGTCTCATCTATCCTTGCATGGAGGCGCCGTTGGAACTGGGACGTGATCAGGTAGGCGACTGGGCAGAGCTGCTGTCCATGATTGCCAATCCTGCGGAATGGGTCGTAAGCGCGATCTACGCTGTGCATGGACGCTTTGTTTCCGATGACGGGCGCTGGCAAGCCACCCGGCACGAGCCTGTGGCTATCGTGGCTGTCGAGCCCGCACTGCTGGGTCTCGTCGTTGATGATCCTGTGGTCATTGTGCGGCTCCAGAGCGGACTTCCCGCGGTGGGCGAGGCCCATTTCAATCTCGGGGCGGACTTTCATTTCACTATCGGCGGGGCGGGTGGAGGCTATCACGTGGGTGTTATGCCGGTAACGCTCGCTCAGGCGCGGCTCCGGAGCGAAGAACCTGGCACGGCGCGGGTCGTCGCTTACACTTATCAATCCTACGGCAACGGCCGCATTCCACCGGAGCATGACGTCGTTGATCTATTTGGACAGGATACGGTTCAAACGGAATGGCTGCAGCATGAGGCACGAGAGTTCATCCATCTGATCGCGCAGCATGGAGAATTTCAACCCTATGTGACGGCCGAGGAGGCGGAACGCCGAGCGCGCGCCCAGGCTGAGAAGCTGAGGCTATTGTTCAAACGCATTCCTTCAGCCGAGGAGGGCGAAGTCGATGCGTTGGTCGCTCGAGCTAACCAGCGAGCGCAAGGGGAGACTCTCTCAGATATCAAGGCTGATGCGGGTGGTAAGGTGGGGCATACCACGCCCCCGACTCTATTTGATGAAGTTGCCCGCGCGAGTTTGAGCGAGGCCAGGGAGAGCGGGTTGATTCGTGACTTCACGGTATTTGCTGTCGGCGACGACATGCACCTCCTAATGTTCCACGCTCACGGCGTGGATTCCAACACAGTGCATCTTCTGGCCTTTCGCACTTTCTGGCGGATGGTCTGGGTCACGGAACTCCTCGGCTACAAGCCCTACGGTTTGGCGCAGGATCTTAAGATTGGTCCCGCTACTAAAGGGAAACGGGTAGATGACCTTGCGGAACCGAGTGACCGTTTCGTGTCGCTCCTGGGCGAGCATCTGCCGGAGCCCGAGCGCCAGGTTCTCGACAAGCTCAGAGCGGCTCAGGAAATCTGGAAGAGCGGGCGATCCACCGTGGAGATCAGAAAACCTTTCGCCGGCAATGTGACAGGGCAGGGTCCTGGGTTCGCGGAGCTGCCATTGAAAGGTATTTGGAAGGTCGGTGTCTTCGGGGCCGACAAAGCCGGCCCGGCAGCCTTTAACATTCCCCTGGTGCATGCGGCGGAGAGCGCGCTGTCCCAAGAGGCGTTTCGCTTCCGCTACGGCGCGAGTCTGGCTTTTGAAATCTTCGATGTGCACGACCACCGGCGAATCTTCCTCGATGCCAGTGTTCACGGTGACGAGATTCGAAGTCTGCTTGGAGCTGCGAATCTCTTTAACGTCAAGCGGCTATGGTCCTTACGTCAGAGGATCACCGAACGGGAGACGGTGGAAAGCGCACTTCAGGATATTCTAATGGCCGCATCGACAGAAAAGTTGGCGCTGATCACCGGCGGGGAATACGTCGGGAAAGATGACCCGGTCCTGCTCGGGGTCGAAGAAATCGTGAGCTCAATCTTCGAGTTCATGAAAAACGGATTTTACATGACCCAAGGGGACGAGCGTGGCTCTCACTATATGATGCTGAGCCCGAAACCACTCGCTGAGGCGGTGGCCACGGTCCGTAGCCGTGGTTTGCAGGTCGGGCTCGAAGTGACCCTCAGCGCGGAAAAAATCGCCGAGGTGCGCGACGTCTATGCTGAACCCAGCTTCAAAGAAGCGAGAGTGCGGATCGACAAGGCCAATGCCGCCATCTGGCGTGCCCAGGGGTCGGAGTTCACGCCCGTGGGCGTAGGCGCGCGCGACGTAGAACCCGCATACCCATTGATGAAGGTACTTAATCGCATTACAGGAGCAGATTCGCCGTACGCTCAGCCGGCCCAGAGCGCAACCGAGAAGTTTTACAAGACGCTGTTTGGAAGTGGCTCCTGAGGTTCAACAGCGAGAGAGCGTCAAAGCGCTGAATCCATCCCCCCAAAACGACGAAGGGCGGATAAACATTTCCTCCTGCAGAACGTCTAAATATACAGAGACCGGGTAATTACCGTAGTGGCGAATACAATCTTGACAGGAACGAAAAAGTACATTACTTTGATATAGCGGACTTGTGCCGGCCCGATCCTGGCGTATTCTGAATCCCCAAGCTCAATTCTAACGTGTTTTTCCGTTTTCGTGGCGGTACGAATTTCCGGCGAACTAATCTACAGCTGATTTTCCTTGTTAGAATTCCCGTTTGGCGGCCGATGGGTGCATAAGGCCGGTGGTGTCCCGTTTTTGCCAAAGAAAGTCTAGCAGCTGAAATCTTTGCAGGGTGCAGTTGCCTAGAGAGAAAGTGAGAAAAAGTTTATGCGAAAAGAGCTGGAATACGGCGATGATATCTTCGAAGTGCCCTCGAACGACCTTCATGACGCGTCTGTCGATGAGCTGGTAGGCCAGGCAGGCCAGCGGGATCTTCTTCTGGAAGAAGGCGTAGCGGTTGCAGAAGAAGGAGACCTGGACGTCGAAATCGAGGAAGAAAAGGAGGAGGCGGGAGCCGAAACTGACAAAGCCCCGGAGGGAAGCAATACGGTTTCGCTGTACCTCAGGGAAATGGGTTCGGTACCGCTTCTGAGTCATGGGCGCGAGATAGAGCTGGCCAAACAGATGGAGGAGGGGAAGAATCGAGTCTTGGATTCGGCTCTCTCGTCTCCGTTTGCCATCCATTACGTTTTTCAGTTGGGAGAGCAAGTCGGACGCTCTGAATTGGCCATTGAGGACCTGCTCCCGGAGAGAGAAGAGGACGAGGAGCCGATCGATCCTCGGGTTTTCCGGAAACGGTTCATGGCGGGTCTGTCCAAGCTTCGTCATGTGAATCGGGCTTTGGATCGGATCGATACGGAGCTGAGAAGAAAGCGACTGGCTGCGCGTCGCAGGGAGCAGTTGCAGCAAAGAAGGGCTAAGGGCATAGAGGAGGCGCGCCTTATTCTAAAAAGCCTGCAGCTTCCGAAATCCAGGATCGAGGAAATCACCGGAGAGCTCAAGAAGCTTTACGGTCGGCTGACGGTGTTAGAGCAGAAACTTCAAACCTGTGCGGGAAAGAAGGAGGAAGCAAACGTCCTCACTCAGATACAGGAAATCGAGCACTCCAGAGGTGTGTCGGCTGGCGAGATCAAGGGGCTGGTGAGTTTGATTATTCAAGGAGAAAGCCAGACCCAACTGGCCAAAAAGGAATTTGTCGAGGCGAACCTTCGCTTGGTGGTGAGTATCGCAAGAAAGTACGTGAATCGCGGTCTTCCATTGCTAGATCTCATCCAAGAAGGAAACCTCGGGCTCATGAGAGCTGTGGAAAAGTTTGACTATCGGCTGGGATACCGCTTCTCGACCTATGGCAGTTGGTGGATTCGCCAGGCGATTACCAGAGGCATCATCGATTCCGGCCGGATGATCCGAGTACCTGTCCACCGAATTGAAACCAGGAATAAGCTCATTCGTACTTCTCAGCATCTGCTCAGGAAACTGGGCCGGCAGCCATCGCCGGAAGAGCTTTCGGAGGAGATGAACCTGCCTTTGCAGGATATTCTAAAACTGATTAGGCTGGGAACTGAACCGGTTTCTCTAGAAACTCCCATCGGAGACGGCGAGAGCATTCTGGCTGATTTTGTCGAGGACAGGATCGCTCCGAAGCCGGCCGAAGAGGCCGCCCAGAGCAGTTTGCGGAAAGACATTAAACAGGCGCTTGCAGTTCTTCCGCCGCGGCAGGAGACCGTCATACGACTCCGATTCGGCATCGGCGAGTCACGAGATTATACGCTTGAAGAGCTGGGCGAAAGATTTCTGTTGACCCGGGAACGCATCCGCCAGATTGAGCAGAAAGCGTTGCGGACCCTGCGCTCGCCTATGCGCGGAAAGCCCGGGTCGAGCCAGGAGAACGTCAACAGAGAAGGACCTGTTTGGTAGAGGCCGGCAAGATCAGCTCACTGATTCTGCTCGATAAACGCCCGCAAGATATCTGTGACTGAGATAATACCGACGAGTTTTTTATCTTGCATGACGGGCAACGCTCCGATTCGAAAAGTGTAGAGGAGTGTGGCCGCTTCCAGGAGCGGCGCCTGCGGATTTATCGTGACAGGGTCCACCGTCATAGCTTTCGAGACCTTGAGATTCTGCAGGTGATAACGGATTTCTTGCTGGTCTCGAAACAGGGGATAGGAAGGCGCAATCTCCCGCAAGTCGCGATCTGTGACGATACCGACAAGACAGCCGTGATCCATCACGGGTAATTCCCGGATGTTGTGCTTCTGAAGCAACTCTATAGCGGTTTGCAGCGACTCGTCGGAGTTGATGGTAACAGGCGCGCTCATGCGCTGCGATACCTGCTCTGGCTCTTTGGTCCTTTTCACTGAATCAGTTTCTCCCAGCAGATTAGGAGCGGCGAATGCCGGCGCTCCCCTTCTTTGCAAGCAAAGCCTGTGCCAATAGCCTTTCATTGACGGGCTTAGCAGCGCCGATAGAGCCACGGATTTCCTGTCCAGTAAGGATGAAGCGAAAACTCGGGTGCTCCTTCCCGCTTTCAGGAAAACAGTGGTTCCGACGTCTCATATCTGCAAAGCCGGCAAGACAAAAATCACCAATGCATTTGCCGAATGAACACTGATCTGCCAGCGCCTTTTTTCCCGTCATGTCTCGGTCTGAGAACGCCGCTCGACAAAATCCTGGCAGCTTTCATAGCTCGAAAGCGGGCAGAAGCGCCGGAGAATCTCATCCCGGCAACTGTAGCGGTAAGGGAACGGATGCTGGTACGCAGAGCGAACCACACTGTGAAGTTCCTGCGATGGAAGCCCAATAGCATTCTTTTCGTTCCATTCAAATAATTTTGCCTCCCCCTCCTCTTCCGTCAGGCCGAGCAGGCGCAACTCCGAGGCCAGGCGAATCGCGCAGTTGTTTCGAAAGCCTGGCTCGACATGGCTTTCCCATATCTTTTGGAAGCTCGCGCAAGGAAAGGCAATGTGACTGAGGTCAGCGGGACGGCGGAAGCGGTAACGGAACGGCCTGCGTGTGAAGCGCTTGACCTCCCGGTGAATCCTAGCAACAAAAAGAGCGGCTTCAGAGTTTGCTTTCACCAGGGTCCGGGGGATCAGCCCCGTTTCGTCCGTTAAAGTTAGGGACCGAGGTTCACGTGCCAGATCGCGGATCTTTCTTGTGTTCGCGGTCTTGAGTTCATCCGGGAAGATCAGCACCTTGTTAAGGCGCACTTGTTCATGCATGGTGTTCGGAAGACGCAGCAACCGGAGGCGGTCTTTAATTGCCAAATCTATCGTGTCTCGAAGCTCCAAGGGGAACTGCTGCGCAAAGTGGCGCCGCATCGTATCGAAGATGGCTGGGAGCGACTTTGAGGGCAGAATTTTCCCGAAAATGCGGGCGTCCGTCAGGATGTGAAAGCCCTTGGAGCCGCTAAAGTAGACCTGGACGCCATCAGGATCAACTTTCCAGCGGTCCAGGAGCAGGGACACGAAAAAACGGGCGGCATCCAGGGAAACTTCCAGCTCAGGATGGTCCAGGTCCACGGGAAAGAACGGGGCCCAGACCTTGCCTTCGTAACCTGCAAGGGTTGGGGTAGAACCCACCGCATGGGCGCTCATATAAGCGAGGATTTCGTCAGAGTAGAAGAAGTAAGTCGTGTAGCAGCCAAAGCGCCGGAATTTTCGCACAAGCTCAGGTACATCCGCGATCGGGACCACATGGTTGCGGAACCCCTTTTGAAAGTGGGCCGCAAAATCCACCAGATAAAACTTGCCCATAATGCTATTATAATGCCAGAGAGATCGGCTCCAAATTGCGAAGCCAAGATAATGCTAAAAAGGCCTGCTATGTTCACCTGCGACAACAAAATGCGGTTCTTCTCGCAACCGTGAGAAGCCATTTCACTGCCGCAAACTCGCGGTGGCCCGTATCTCCGGTCTTCATGTTCCAGTTGTTCTGGCACACGCTCTGCATGTAAAAGAGAGCTACTGGGAGGAATGCTATGCCGACTTATGAGTATCGCTGCCTAAGATGCAAAAAGGTTTTTGACATGGTTCTTTCGATCGCGGAGCATGAGCGACTGAAGAAAAAGAGAACTTCGAAATGTCCCAAGTGCGGGAGCTCACGAGTAGAACCACAAATCGCCAATTTCCTGGTTCAGACCTCAAAGAAAAGCTGACGCCTGACAGACCGGAGTGCCGGACGCTTATCGTTGCTCGCCCAATGGCGGACCATACCACTAAACAGCGGCTTCGGGGCAAAATCGGGAAAGGAGACGAATCATGACGGTCGATATCTCCGAAAAACTTGTGCGCATCCCGGCAGGTATGGTGAAGCTGGAAGGTTCTCTGGCTGTACCGGACGGGGCAAGCGGCGTGGTTTTGTTTGCCCACGGAAGCGGCAGCAGCCGGCACAGCCCGAGGAACAGATTTGTCGCGGAGGCGCTGCAAAAGCAGGGTGTGGCTACACTGCTCATCGATCTTCTGACCACAAAGGAAGATGTTAATTATGAAACTCGCTTCGATATCGGCCTGCTCACATCAAGGCTGGAAGCGGCTACCACATGGCTGGTGGAACGGCCCGAAGTCAGAAATCTTACAATCGGATATTTCGGCGCCAGCACAGGAGCCGCGGCGGCGCTTCAGGCTGCCGCATCTTTCGGCTCCGAAATTGGCGCCGTTGTGTCGCGCGGCGGTCGACCGGATCTTGTCCTGGAAGTTTTGAATCGGGTCCGGGCGCCCACCTTGCTGATCGTTGGCGGCCGGGACGATGTCGTTATCGAGCTCAATCAGCGGGCGTACGAGCGGCTCGGGGCAGAAAAAAAACTCGTCATTGTACCTGGCGCCACCCATCTTTTCGAGGAGCCGGGCGCCCTCGAAGAGGTCGCACGGCTCGCCTCCGACTGGTTCAAAAAACACCTTCGGCTGAAGCATCAACGCGACGGGTGAATTGCTCAGGCCGAAAATACTATTTCCCAACCGAAGCGCCAGAGCTCCTTTCGCATAGGATCGCGATTACCTCGTCATCGGTTACCTGAGAGAAATCCTCGAAAAATTCGCCCACCGCGTAGAAATGTTCCGGCGCCTCGAGGCAGACGACCTCATCGGCTTCCTCTTGGATTCTTCTCAAAGTCGAGGGAGGAGCCACAGCCACCGCGCCGATGAGCTTCGCCGGCTGCTTAGCGCGCACGGCACGAAGAGCCGCGATCATCGTAGCGCCGGTGGCGATTCCGTTGTCTACCACAATGACGATCCGACCCTTCGGATTGCTGGGAGGATGAAGCGGAGTGAAAAGGGCGCGGCGCCTCCTGAGCGTTTCCAGTTGTGCCTGAGTCTCAGCTTCAATGTAGTCATCACTGATCCCCAGCTCACGCACATAATCCGATAAGTAGACGTGACCGGTCTCATCGACGGACCCGATAGCCAGTTCGGGTTGATTGGGGGCGCCCAGCTTGTGGACCAGGACCACGTCGAGTTCACCTTGTAAAGTATCAGCGATAATCCGAGCCATTGGCACAGCCCCGCGCGGAATGCCCAGAACCAGAGGGTTCCGACCCCTGTAAGAAGCTAATTTTTTGGCAATTAAACGAGCTGCCTGCTCTCTGCTCTCGAATATCATCGTACGATCTCCTATTGCATGCGATGCTCAGCCCTTAACGCAAACCAGCGGCTCAAGCCGGGCTACTTTGCGGGAGAGGCCGGCGCGGTCGGCCGCCTCCACCACGGCGGTAACGTCTTTGTATGAGCCAGGAGCCTCTTCGGCGACGCCCCGGTATGAGCGGCTTCGAATCAGAATACCTTGGCGTGCGAGCCGGTCGATGACTTCATTTCCACGCCACTGCTTAAGAGCCTGATGGCGGCTCATGCTCCGGCCAGCCCCATGGCAGGATGAGCCGAAAGAAAGGTCCATGCCTTGCGGGGTACCGGCCAGAATGTACGAAGCGGTGCCCATGGTTCCTCCAATTAAGACCGGCTGACCGACGGCCCGTAATGCGGGAGGAATATCCGGGTGGCCTGGAGGAAAGGCGCGAGTTGCTCCTTTACGGTGCACAAAGAGCCGCCTGGTCGTGCCGTCAAGAGCGTGCTCTTCTACCTTGCAGGTATTGTGGGAGACGTCATAAAGCAACGGCAGCCGGAGACCGGGTATCACGTCAGCAAAAGCCTCCCTAACCAGGTGAGTGATAATCTGGCGGTTTGCCAAAGCGCAGTTAATGGCCGCGCGCATCGCTCCGAGATAGGCTTGACCTGTCGTAGAGTTGATCGGAGCGCAGGCGAGCTCGCGGTCAGGAAGTTCGATCTTATGAGCCGCTCCGGCGGCGGCCATCCGCTTCAAAAACTCAGTGCCGATCTGATGGCCCAAGCCCCGCGAACCGCAGTGGATGCTGACCACGATATCTTCTCTGTGAATCTCGTAAGCGGACGCAGTGTCTTCGTCGAAGACCTCGACCACCTGCTGGACTTCAAGGTAGTGATTGCCCGACCCTAGGGTCCCCATCTCGTTCTGCTGTCGTTTTTTGGCCTGGTCGGAAACCTCATCTGGTCTTGCCCCTGCCATCGAGCCATATTCTTCGACTCGGTCAAGATCCTCCCGGGTGCCGTAGCCTCGATCAACCGCCCACCGCGCGCCGCCTGTTAGCATCGCATCCATCTCTTTGCGGTTGAGACTCAAATGGCCCGTGCTGCCCAATCCGGCAGGAATTCTCCCAAACAACATATCGGCCAGGCGCTTCTTCCGCGGCTGGACATGCTCCAATTTCAGGCCCGTCAAGAGAGTGCGAACGCCGCACGATATATCAAAGCCGACGCCGCCTGCGGAGACCACGCCTCCGTGATCCGGATCGAATGCGGCTACGCCGCCGATCGGGAAACCGTAGCCCCAATGGGCATCCGGCATGGCGTAAGACGCTTTAACGATGCCCGGGAGCGTAGCTACATTGGTTACCTGCTCATAAACCTTCTCATCCATTTCACGGATCAAAGGTTCCGTCGCGTAGATAACTGCAGGCACCCTCATCTTGCCGAAGGGGCTGATCCACCATTCGTTCTCGGCTTTTCGGTTCAATCGTGCCGTGTCCATCGCGTATCTCTCCTGGATGATCAAAGATTATACGTCGACAACGCACTGCGCAATCCACGTGCCGGTCGGGTCTTGCCGGACCTTGAGCTCCGTAAAAGTTGCGCCCTTAACCTCGACAGCAGGCTGGTGTCGAGCAACATCGATCTTCTCGCCCCAGATTTCTGCGCGCAACCGCTCACCATGAATCGTGACCTGGAAACGGCCAAAGAGCATTTTTCGGGTGGCCATCTCATAGATCAAAGCGTTGAGCCAGTCGACCAGTAACAGCTCATCGTCGGGTGCTTCGCAGGAGATTTGCAGTGGCTTCTTTGCTGCGACATTGTGAGGATTTGTTATGACTGCGGTCAACGCAGTGGCGGCTTGTTCAAACGCCTCCTGCTTCGAAAGACCGATTCCGCGGATGCCTATATCCGCCTGATGTGAAAAATGCTCCCACCCTTTTTCTAACATGTTCGCCTCAGCCTGATGGGGTTTACAGCAAATCATGTGCCAGCGACAGTTGCACTTCTCCTGGGGGCACTGGATTTGCTTACGAATAAGTCATGTTGCGAACGGCTATCGCGCCCATTGGATTTGAGGCTTCCTATATACGTCTGCTGCGGTCCGGGCAGTTTGAAGAGCGAGTTCGGCTGGCGCATCAGCATCTTGAAGATTGCGATCTCTGTGCTCGGTACTGCCACGTGAATCGCCGCCAGACCGTCAAGGGCGCTGTCTGCCGCACCGGCGAGCGCGCCGTGGTCCACAGTTATGGCTCGCATTATGGCGAGGAGGACGTGCTTCGGGGCTGGCGTGGATCGGGGACGATCTTTTTCAGTTGGTGTAATTTGCGCTGTGTGTTCTGTCAGAACTGGGAAATCAGCCAGAAAGGGATAGGCCAGCCGGTTGAAGCAGAGGAAATCGCCGCAATGATGCTGGATCTGCAGGATCAGGGTTGTCACAATATCAACCTTGTCAGTCCGAGCCATGTTGTGGCGCAAATCCTGGCCGCTGTTCTCATCGCTGCCAAAAGAGGTCTCGTGCTTCCATTGGTTTACAATACCGGCGGTTATGACAGTCAGGAAGCTTTGGCCCTACTGGACGGTGTGATCGATATCTACATGCCGGA
>JACQUW010000145.1 GCA_016210115.1 Deltaproteobacteria bacterium
GCAGCGTGCTGTGGCGGCGGCCGTAAGCGAAATAGATCACGAAGCCAACTCCGAGCCAGATAAAAAGGCGCAGCCAGTTCTCCACCGGCAAAGAGAACATGAGAACGAGGCAAAAAGCAATTCCAAGGAGCGGCACGAGCGGAACCAACGGGCAGCGAAAGGGGCGCTCCAGATCAGGCCGGAGCCGCCTCATCACCAGCACGGCCGCGCAGACAATCACGAAAGCGAGAAGCGTCCCGATATTGACGAGCTCGGCAAGGATCCGGAGCGGCAGGAGCGATCCGGTTATGCCGACCAGCAGTCCCAGAAGGAGAGTCGCTTTCCACGGGGTCCGAAAACGCTCATGGATCGCCCCAAAAAAACCCGGCGGCAAAAGCCCATCCCGCGCCATCGCAAGCGTGACGCGCGGCTGGCTCAACAAGAGCACCATGAGGACAGAGGTGATACCGGTGAGCGCCCCGATGGAGACGAGAAAATGTGCCGACGCGAAGCCGATCTGCCTCATGGCATTGGAAACCGGCGCGTCCACATCGATGTTGTTGTACGGAACCATTCCGGTCAGAACGGCGGCGACGCCGATGTAGAGGACCGTACAGAGCACCAGCGAGGCGATAATCCCGATGGGCACGTCGCGCCGGGGGTTGCGCGCTTCTTCCGCATGGGTCGAGACCGAGTCGAATCCGATATAGGCATAAAAAACCAGCGCGGCCCCCGCCATCATGCCGAGAGGCTCTCCTCCGGGCCCGCTTTGCCCGAAGACGGTTCGGCCAAAAAAACTGATGCCCCCATACCCGTACGGGGCAAAAGGCCGCCAGTTTGCGGGATCGAGATAGAAGATCCCGACGGCTATCACCAGCAGGATAATTGCCAGTTTAACTACTACCATCAGAGCGTTGAATGTCGCGCTCTCGCGAATCCCGATCACAAGGATCCCGGTGAGAAGGAGCGTGATGAGGAGAGCGGGGAGATCAAAAACTGCCCCCGTGCCAACGAACTGGCCGGTCGCCGGATCGTAATCGAAAGGAGCGTTTCCAAGGGCCTGGGGAAGAGTGACGCCGAAGAGACTTAAGAAATCCTGAAAATAATGCGACCAGCCGTGAGCCACGCTGGCGGCGCCCATTCCGTATTCCAAAATCAGATCCCAGCCGATGATCCAGGCGAGGAGCTCGCCCAGAGTCGCATAGGCATAGGTATAGGCGGAGCCGGCCACCGGAACCATCGACGCGAACTCCGCGTAGCACAGCGCTGCAAAGACGCAGGCGCTCCCGGCAATGACAAAGGAGAGCATAATCGCGGGCCCGGCTTTGTCCCGGGCGACAAGCCCGGTCACAACAAAGATTCCCGCGCCGATGATGGCCCCGACACCGAGACCGGTAAGCTGAAACGGCCCGAGGATCCGCCGCAACCCACGCTCCGCGGCTTCCGAAAGCAACAGCGGGATGGATTTTTTTCTGAAGAGATTTGACATGCGGGCTAGAGTACGCGAAGAGGCGTAAACGGGCAAGGCCCGATGTGAAGTTTATGCCAGGGAAATTGTTGCTGAATTTTTCTCTTGCTCAGGAGATAATTAGCGTTAGAATTGGCCCCTATGCACGTTCGGCTGTCGTTGAAGTTCATTACGGGTTGCTTAGGAATTGCTGTCACGATCCTCGGCCACTTATTCGACAATGCTGAAAGATATCCGTGGCGCGTCGCGTAAATTCACGATTCGAACACGCATCCCACCAGGTTCACTAATCCCCCGGAATGTCTTGAACTCCCCCGCTCTGAGGAGTACTTTCGATTTTACCCGCGTATGGCCGACCTTGAGCCCGACCCAGCACGTCAAGCCACCGCAACAATTCGCGGCTATGCTTATCAGTGTTACCAAACAATCCGAGCCTGGTTGCAATGCGGGCCGGACGAGGAGTTGCGGTGCGAATTCGCGGAGGATTTTGATCTGGTTCGCCGTGATCTTGACGGCAGGGTAACTGAAGCGGAATTAAACCAGGTCAAACATGAAAAGAAGAACGTAACCCTCAACAGCGATTCTGTAAGCGAGCTCATCAATAATTTCTTTCGCCACAAGACGAGAAACCCGGGGCTGAAGTTAAAGGTCCGGCTTTGCACTATCGCCGATCGCGGCCGAGAAACTCAGGCTAATTGGCCCCATGCCTCGTGCGGCATGGATCTGTGGGATCGGGTAAGGGCTAGAGAGCTAAACAGCCAAGATCAAGCAACCGCAATTGCCGCGCTTCGTTCTCATCTGCAAGCCAACACTCATCTGGCAGCTGAGGTTAAGACTTTCTTAACGACCTCGGAAGATTCGGCATTTCTTTCTGACTTCGTAGACCCGATCTTCTGGGATACTGGTCAGCCCCCGTACACCGAAATACAGCAGGATATCCATCGAATCCTTTCGCAGAGGGAGAGGCCTATCTCCGACCCGTTAGAAGTGCAGCAGGTAGTGGATCGCCTCTGGCGAAATGTCATGGACCTTCTCGCATCAGATTCGGACCGAAGGCTTACGCGCAGAAATCTTGAAAGCATTTTGTCTGAAGAGACCACAACAAAGGTGAATAGGATACTCGTCAGGCAACTGGCGTCGGATGTTTCAGATATGACTCAAAAAGTGACGAGAGTCGAGCGAGCCATGCTGGATATGGTGACCACTCTCGCTTCCAAAGAAGTCAAGAATCTCGATGTGGTCCAAGTCCACCACCAGGCATTATTCCTATGTGACGAACTGCCCCCTCTCCACGCTATTTGCTCTCCTCGTAGCGAAGTGTTGAGCGATATTCGTGCAAAATGTCAGGAAAGAGCGTTTCTGTGGATCTACGGCTCCGCAGGTTATGGAAAAACGACGATAGCCAACTTGTTAATGCGCGAGCTAAAAACGCAATTCCTGTGGTTCCGCTTGAGGCGTCTGGTCGATTTTGAATTGGTCTCCAATCTCAGGTTCATTCTGAATAGAGTCTTAAGGAAATTCCGAAGCGCCTATGGAATCTTCTGACAAAAGGGGGGCAGATCCAGACACTTTCCCGGTGATTCGCCTCGACGCGCCTGGTGGGCAAGGGGGGACGTTCGCCAAACGCTTTCAACCTCACGCCATCTTTGCCTCATATTTTGCGGCGCTTGGTGAATGGATAAAATCCGATGGCGCAATGCAGAAAAAATTCAATGAAAAGATCCGCCAACTGGAGGTTCCAATCTCTCGGGATGACCAAAGGAAGATCGCTCCTTTTCCTCCTGGCGGTGGTGGGGGTGGGGTGACTGGGACAACGAGCATCTCTAAGGCCCCGGGTGCGGAAAGCTTACCGAGCAGATCCGGCACCGGCAGAGGAGGAATTTCAGCCGAGATCAGAATTGCCCCGCAGGACTTTAAGTCAAAGTAAGGGGGAACTCCACATTGGAAACGCACAAGCTTAGCAGACGTGACTTCTTGTCCAGGACAGCCGCTACCTGGCTCGGAGCAGCTCTGGCCGCCCTGGGAACATTTTCCTGTCAGAGGCGAAGCGCAAGCGAGGTCTCGAAGAAACCGGGCGGGCCGTCTTTGCAAGAAATCCGGCCCGAAATCGCCTTGTCACTCACTCTCCTACAAGAAAAGATACAGAAAGGGCGTACTCCACTGCCTGATGAGC
Organism: Deltaproteobacteria bacterium; assembly: GCA_016210115.1. Classification (GTDB taxonomy): domain Bacteria; phylum Desulfobacterota; class Binatia; order UBA9968; family UBA9968; genus JACQUW01. Next base: position 3,621 of record JACQUW010000145.1, read on the forward strand.
TGGCCTATTTGGGAATTAACCGAATCTTCAGCTTTACGACCGAGTCGGATGGCGAACTCTTGCTTCTGGGAAGTCGAGATGCAGCTCTTCCCTCCATTTCTGTAGATGATCTGGCGGTGGGCCTGAGGAATGCCTATCAAGTTAGCCCGGAGTATCATGGCGCTCCTGGTTGCACTATCGATCCATGGTCGGGCTCCGACCATGATCCATGGCGAATTCAGCAGGTGAAAGTGTTCGGAATGCCTTCAGTAACCATGGCTGCACGGCATGTTTCACTTGACCTCGAGCTTAAGAAAGTCAGCGCGGGAATCCTATCTTTTGGAAATGGAATACCGAGTCTCTGGGATCTGAACCGCTCGTCAACAGGCCTCTGCACAGGGTCGTTGGAAAAGGAGCAATTTCTAGAAACAGCTCACAGATTTTGGTTTTATCCTCTTTATCTTCTACCTCCGAGATTTCTGGAAGAAAGCGGCATGGTAGTGATCCTGAAGCCCATAGAAGTACAGCTCCTCACCGAGCAAGAATTCTTTGATAAGAAAGGAAGGCGCAGGGGTTCCGAGCAGGCTTCGCCTACAGCAAAAAGCTTTGCGGAGACCATCACTCAGCTCCTGGCAAGCCATCCCCACTACCGCCAGTTAAGGGCCGACTTCCAAGTCATCGAATTCGGCCGGCTTTTCCGCTTTAAGAATGTCCCAGCAGAAAACCTCCGCTGCTTGCTCTATGATTATCGCCTCCGCGAGGCAGAAATCCCGTCCTTTGTTGGCGGCATTCGGCGCGAAGAGCGTGGTGAGGTCGTCTGCGACACTCAGATAACAGAGAGGCAAGTGCAAGAAACGAAAGTTGTCGCAGGCAGGGAGCGGATTCGCCGGTACCAGTTCCGGAGCAGAGGTGGAGTCGAAGCCAAAGTTAATATGTCTTCTGACCAGTTTGTCCCGGGAGACTCTGGGATGTTAGCGGAGCTCCGCCGCCGCGTGCTCTCTTCGCGGCCTTCAGCTAATGCCTTTCGGTGGACCATAAATTACTGAACGGGAGACAATGAGCGAGAGACTATGAAAACACTGGTCATCGGCGACATTCATGGTTGTTACACGGAATTGCAAGAGCTCCTGGATCGGGTGGGCCTGTCCTCGCAAGACGAGGTTATCGCCATCGGAGACATCGTAGATCGGGGTCCCGATTCTCCTAATGTTCTGGAGTTCTTCCGCACACAGGCCAACGCGCGATCTCTCATGGGCAACCACGAGCGGAAACATGTTCGTTCATTTCGAGGGGAGCTGCAGCCGGCTCTTTCCCAGATTATTACCGGCCATCAACTTGGCGCGGACGGTTACTCTAGCGCAGTTTCCTACATGGCGAGATTGCCTCACTTTCTTGACTTGCCGGAGGCTATTCTTGTCCACGGTTTTTTTGAGCCTGGTCGATCGTTACCAGACCAACGGCCGACGGTGATCATCGGGACGATGAGCGGTGAGACGTATTTAAAGCGGCAGTACCAGCGTCCGTGGTATGAGCTTTACGATGGCCAGAAGCCTGTCATTGTGGGGCATACCGACTACTTGAGAACCGGGAAGCCTCTTATATATCGAGACCGTGTGTTCGGCATAGACACCTCGTGTTGTCACGGTGGAGCGCTCACCGGTTTGCTCCTGCCCGACTTTCGCATCTTCAGCGTACCGAGCCGCAGGGACTACTGGAAGGAAACGAAAGCCTGGTACGCGGGAATCCGGCTGGCCACGACGCCCGACGAGTCGTTGTCGTGGGACGACATGGCGAGGCTAGTTTCTCAGGCTGAGAAAGCGTCCAATAGTTCGCCGAGCTTGGATGAGCGTGTTCGGCGGCTTCGGTCTATGATTACTGTTGCAGAAGAAGCTTTGAAAAATCTCTTCGACTACATCGCGGAAGAAAATGACCGGGTGTTGAAAACGTTGCAAGAGGAGTTTCCCTTCGACGAGATGTCCTCAAGGGAAAAGAGCAGGCTTTACGGGGCTCGGGTTGGCAAGACACCTCTGGCTCGATTTCTCCATCGAGCGCGTAAGGGAGAATTGAGCTTAGAAGGTCTGCAAAAGGCGTTCAAAAAGCCAGGCGACCTGATTTCGTTCGCGCGGCGTATTGGATTGTTAAATCCATCTGAAACTCACGACAAAGCGTCTTGAAGATGGCTCTGGAGAACCGCGCAATGGAAAATAGTCGCGGGTCAAAAATGCGGGAACTGGAAACGATGGTCACACAAGCAGTAAGGGCTGAGGAGTCGGGGAAAACGCGGCGGCGCAGCAGCTATATTGGCGTGACTGGCTTTACGCGCGCCGCGGAAGCTCGGCAGGCTCTTCAATGCTTCGCCGGCTCATCAGCTCGCAAGCTCATGGTTGGTGTGCTCGTAAGCTCCAGGACACTCAGTGGACGGGCAAACCGGCGGCCAGGCCGTTATCCCAATATCGAACGCATCCGTGAGATATTTCACGAACATCCCGCGGCGCTGAATTTGATCCACTACAACACGGATGCGCCAGCCACCCTTTCAAGTGAGCTTCTTCGCCTCGTGGATGTCTCTGGCGCGCACCTGCATGGTTTCCAGCTAAACATCGCATGGCCAAACGTCGGGGAGATCGAAGCGTTTAAGAAGGGAACCGGCTCTAAGCAGCGGATTGTTCTTCAGATTGGCGGTCGAGCTATGAAGCGCGTCGACCATTCTCCCCAAAAACTCGCTGACATGGTGGCGCGTTACACCGGAATAATCGAAAGGCGCAATCAAGCAGCTACTGTTTGAAATTGTGGGGGCATCAGGCATTGCGGAGGTCGTCCTGCAACTCTGTGCTTGGATAGTCCATCACAGCGACGCCATGTTTTCCGAGCAATTCCATGAACGTTCGCTTGAAATACCCCGCCAGTTCGGCAGCCTGACCGCAGGACAGTCGTCCTACCTCGAACAGTTTCATGGCCAAGTACAATTTGGCCTCGTCTTCGGTGACAGACGGTGGAATTGCGATAGTCGTCTGAGACATTGTGATCTCCCTCAAGGGTGGCTCTGCAAAAGCCCTTTCGGCCCGGTTCTCTTGCTCAAGCGTGCCCGCGGTGCGCAAGCGCCGCGCACAATCGGCGCGGCAGGCGAGCTTGGACGAGGAATTTCATGTGAGCGCGAGACGCACACTCCTGGTGGGCCAGCATCCGCCACGAAAAGTCAAGGCAGGCAAGGATGTCCTCCCGCTCCATGTCAGAAAACTCCGCCAGCAGGTCCGCGATCGAATCTCCCCCGGCCAGGTGTTCCAGAATGGTTCCACCGGGTAACGCAGGCCACGCACGCAAGGCTTCCCGTGGCAAATCTCGGTATCAGCGGTAATACGTGAAAGCAGATTCCCGTTTGACATAGTTGTAGCTTACACCTTCGACCGAAGGATGCCAAGACAGGATTTGAGTTTGGGCAAGCCCGAAGAGTTGGAACGTTGTTTCTTACATTGCATAGCTAAACTTTGGTAGTCATCTCTATCCGCTCAAGGCCATGTTGGAGGATTTTTGGCGCTATTTTGAGAGCTTCATTAATGTTGCCCCCAGCGATCACATGACAGCCGGTTGCCACTTCCCGATCCCCAACCAAAGTTCGCCGTACGTCTCATGGAATACAATTACAAGTCAAGAGCCATCCGTTCTGAAGCTCCTCTACACTTACCTGAAGCACCGCGAGTGATCAGGTGCCAAAAATTAGTGACGGAGGGGAGTTGTTCCAGGGCTTGTGGCTCAGAAAAATTTGCTGCCTTATTTGACTTTCCAAAGCGCGATCCGATAACCTCAAAATTGAAGCCGCGTTGTCAGGTTAGATGGCAAAGGGTAAATAGGATAGGAAAAGCTGACTTCTCACAGGGGGGCTAACCGATGGCTAAGACCAAGCTCACAATGGCGCTTTCGCATTATGATCGGCACATTCCTTTTTTTGACGGCACGATTTCGGCCGACGATATCGATCTGACCGTACTCGAGGTGGGACAATCCCATCCTTTGCGGCATGGCGCCGATCGCCATGAACGGATGCTGCAGAAAGAGGAGTTCGACATTTGCGAGCTTTCCCTGTCTTCCTACCTCATGGCCAGGAGCCGGGGCCTGCCGTTTACAGCCGTGCCGGTTTTTCCCCGCAGGCTTTTCAGCCTCTCGCAGATGTGGGTCAACGTGGAGGCGGGTATCCAATCACCCGGCGATTTGATCGGTCGAAAAGTAGGACTCAGCACTTTTCAAACCACGCTCTCGGTTCTCGCCAAGGGCGACCTGCGGAGCGAGTATGGAGTCGAATGGCGCGAAATTCGCTGGCTTGTCGTCAAAGAGGAGACGCTCCCCTTTAAACCGCAAGAGGGAGTTACAATTGAGCTGATCCCGCCCGGAAAGAAGATCGGCTTTATGCTCGAGCGGGGTGAGATCGACGCTCTAATGATGCCTCATCCGCCCGAGCCAATTCTCCGCGGCTCGGAGAAAATCCGCCGCCTGTTCCCTGATGCCAAGCAGGAGGAAATCAAGTATTTTCGCAAGAATGGGTTCTATCCCATCATGCATGTGGTGGCCTTCAAGGACGAAGTCTTGCGCCGGGATCCATGGGTTGCGCGCAATATCATGGCCGCCTTTGAGGAGGCGAAGGAGGCTTGCCGGCGCTACTATGACGATCCCAACTGGTCGCGCCTGGCCTGGGGACGCCATTTGTTCGAAGAAGAGAGTAGAGTTCTTGGAGAAGATCCCTGGCCGTATGGCGTCAATAAAAATCGCTCCAACCTGGAACGCTTTATGGGATATTCTCTGGATCAGGGCTTGATGGAAAAGAAACTCGCCGTTGAAGAGCTCTTTGCTCCGGCAACTTTGGAAACGTGAGGGCTTGCTCCATGCCGCATGTCGTTCGCTGCCCCATCTGCCGGGCTGAGGTTTCGTGGGAAGGAAATCCGCACCGCCCGTTTTGCTCCGAGCGCTGCCGGCTGATCGATCTCGGGGCCTGGACTGAGGGGAAATACCGGATTCCCGGAAAGAAACTAAAGCGGGATCAAGAAAACGAAAGCGACGAAGACAAGGAAAACTCTTCCTGATGGCCATCCATCCAACAGCGGTCATTGATCCCGGAGCGGCGATCCATCCCGAGGCTGAAATCGGTCCTTACGTGGTCGTAAGCGGAAAAGTCAGGATTGGTCGCGGCACGATCGTCATGGGGCATGCTTACATTAGTGGCTGGACCGAAATTGGCGACCACAACGAGATTCATCCGGGAGCTGTGCTTGGCGGCCCTCCTCAAGACAAAGCCTACCGCGGGGAAGAGAGTTACCTCAAAATCGGCGACCGCAACATTTTTCGCGAACACGTTCAGGTGCACCGCGGAACCGGAGCCGGCTCGGCCACACTCATCGGCGAGCAAAACTTTCTTATGGCCGGCTCGCATGTCGGCCATAATTGCCGTCTCGGCGATCACATCGTCCTCGCCAACGGCGCGCTCCTCGGCGGCCATGTCGAAGTCGGCGATCGCGCGTTTATCTCCGGCCACTGTGTGGTGCATCAGTTTGTCCGCGTGGGGGAGCTTTCGCTCATGCGGGGTCTCAGCGGGACCAGCCGCGACGTGCCGCCGTATACTATCGTGGATTGGCAGCACACGGTGCGCGGGTTGAACGTCGTCGGCCTGAGGCGCGCCGGATTTGAAGAGAGGAAGATCCGGGAGCTTAAAGAAGCGTTTCGAATTTTGTTCCGCCAAGGCAGGAATCTTGCCCTCGCCGTCCAAGAGGTTGAGGCGAGCGGCGCGCGTTCGCAAGAGGTGGCCGCGCTCTTAAAGTTTATCACGTCTTCAAAGCGGGGCGTCTGTGTTGGATCGCAAAGAGGCAAGCCCCCCGGCCGCAACTCAGAAGTGGATGATCCCGACTGAGCTGTTAGGCTGATCGGAAAAACCCGGATTTCGGCAGTTTCTGCGCTCGTCCCGAGGTTGCGAGCTGGCTATGGTTTACGGGCCTGCTCTGGCGGCTGGCTTTCTGTTGTGTGGATTGGCCCGACGAAGATGAGAGGCTCCTCACCTTTCAGGTGGCGCGGGGTCACCACGTAGTTGCCCCGAACCGCCGGATCCATAATGCTGGCTGCGACTTCACTGTTGCCCCCGCTCAGAACAAAGCCCAGGCCGCTTGTAATCAGGCCAAGACCGGCATAGGTGACCTTCGCCGGGGCATAGAACAGGCTTGCCACAGCAGCCCCGAGACCCCAACCAAATTCTTCGCCGATGGAAGGCTCAGTCGGTTGTGAGGGCGGCTCAGCCTGACCAGAGTCGGCAGCCTCTAAAGACGAAAGCAAGAGGTGCGAAGACAATAAAACTATGGCCAAACTTTTTAGGATAATTGTTTTCATCGAATGCAACGTACCACAGTTTATCCAAGCAGTCAAAAAATTCGTACGGATCCGAAATTAAATGTCCGGAACTAAAGCCTTTCGAAAGCAGCGCAGTGGAACGGGGCCTCGGGGTGCAGGACTCCCGGCCGCGGCCGATGGGCAGGTACCATGAGCCGAGCCGGGCTCATCAGACGTCCGCGGCCCTCCGCCCTACACCCCTCGGACAAGATAAAAGCTGCTGCCCGTTCGGAGAGCCCGCGCAGGCGCGTCCTCTCGCTTGGAAACGCATTCATCCTTGCTCTTGTGGAGATTCTTGGCGGGGCGAAAAATGACGGTCGTAGCAGGCGCGGATGCGCTCGCGCCACAGCTCGTAATCCCGGAGCAAGCGCTCGCCAGGGTCTTTCTCGGACTGCTTTTGTCGTCTGCTGGATGTCTTGTAGCCGAGCGCCTGAGCGACGCTTCGAAGTCGCACCGGTTCCCGCTCGAGGATATCGATGGACTGGTCGCGCTCCAATCTGAGACGGTGGTCCAAACGGCGCAAAAAAAGATAGCCTTCCGAGAGCAGCCGGTATTCGCTCTTATTGAGGACCTGATTTTCCCGCAGCGCGCTCAAGGCATCCATTGTGCTTCTCTGGCGGACCTGTGGCAGACGGAACCCGTGACAGAGCTGGAGCATCTGAGTGACAAACTCGATGTCCACCATTCCTCCCTTCCCCTTCTTTAAATCAAAATGAGCCGGGTCTTCCTTTGCGAGCTCCTTTTCCATCCGCATGCGCAAGTGATGAATCGCCGCGATATCGTCACCGGTGAAGTCTCTCGCGTACGCGAAACTCTCGGTTATCTTTTCGGCCTCCTTGCCCAGCTCTGCATCTCCTGCGACGAACCTGGACTTTGTCAGCGCCTGCCGCTCCCATAGCGCGGAGCTGGTTTGATGATAGTACCGAAACGCCTCGACGGATGAAACGAGGGGACCCGATCTCCCTGAGGGACGAAGTCTCAAGTCAAGCTTGTAAGCCACACCTTCTTCTGTGGGAGCGGTGAGATAGGTGATCAGCTTCTGGCCCAGCCTGACGTAATATTCATGGGCCGCGAGGCTCCCCGATTTGCCCCCGCTGCTCTGAATTTCGGGAGCCGCATAGATAAAGATCAGATCGAGGTCGGAGTTGTAATCGATTTCCCGTCCTCCGAGCTTCCCCATACCGACCACCGCAAATCTCCCTCCGTCGATTTTCCCGAAACTCTTTTCTATTTCCCCAGCGGCAAGAGATAACGCGTCCTCAAGGCAGGTATCAGCGAGATCGGAGAGTTGCCCGATGACCTCCGCCAGCTCCAGACTCCCTCCCAGATCGTGGAGGCCGATGCGTATGAATTCCTCCGCCCTGTAACGGCGCAGCGCATTGAGCTGCGCCTGGACATCGGCCGCCTCGCTCAGGGACATGCGCAGCTCATCTCTCATCTGCTCTTTGCTCTTTTTCATCTGAGTCAGATCTACGCGGATCAGCGTATCGAGCAGCTCCGGGCGTTTGAGAAAGAGATCCGTCAAGAACTGGCTGTTGGCGAACAGGGTGATCAAAAGGCGCATAGTCTTGGGATTTTCCGCTAAGAGCGAGAGGAAACCCGTCCGGGCTCCCACCCGATGGCTGAACTCGGCCAGATTGAACAATGCCTGGTCCGGAGAGCCAGATCGGGTGGTCTCGGCAAGTAACGCCGGTCCCAAGGCCCGCATGACTTTGAGTCTTCGGGGGCTGGGCGGCGCATACTCCTCCCCGTCCCGCACAGCAAGCAAATTCCGGTAGGCCGTCTCGGGATCTTCAAAGCCGAGCTGCGCGAGCTGCTCTATGATGAGTTTTTCCTGATCGAGATCGCTCCACATCTCTTCCAGAGTGGAGGCGCGTCCGGAGCGAATCTCTTTCTGAGCGCTGTAAAACAACCGGTCAAAGGCGCGCCGCACAAAAACCGTGTGTCGCCGGTAATCGCGCCAGAAGATCCTTCGCTCGGATTTCCCCGGCGAAGGGGAATAGCCAAGACGGCGGGAGAGGGCCAGCTCTTCCTTCCGTCCCTCCGGTATCGAATGAGCGTGTGCCTCCTGGAGCATCTGGATCTTGTGCTCCACTTGCCTGAGAAACCGATAAGCCTCACTCAATCCAGCCGCCTCCGTGAACGGTATCAGGTCATGATGAGCCAGAGACGAGAGCGCCCGGAGTGTGTTGTGCTCCCGAATCCCCGGGTGGTACCCGCCGTTTAGAAGTTGCAGGGCCTGGGTAAAAAATTCAATCTCCCGTATCCCCCCGCGTCCCAGTTTCAGGTTCCGAGCTCCGTCCTGCGGGAGCAAGAGCTCTTTTTCAATTCTCATCTTCATATGCCGCAGTTCTTCAACCGTCGTAAAGTCTAGATAACGGCGATAGATGAAAGGCTCCACTTCACGCAGGAACTCGGCCCCGAGGTCCTTATCGCCCGCAACCGGCCTCGCCTTGATCAGAGCGGACCGCTCCCAGCATTGTCCCCAAGATTCGTAATAAAGAGCCGCGGAGGCCACGGGCTGAACGAGCGGCCCGTTGCGCCCGAGAGGTCTGAGCCGGAGGTCGGTGCGAAAGACAAACCCTTCCTCTGTCACTTCTCCTACGGCGCGAGTGATCTTCTCCGCTACATGTTCAAAAAAGCCGCGCGGAGCAATTCGGCCCTTCGCGCCGCCTGCGCTTTCGCCGTCCTCTTCCTCGTAAAAATAGATAAGATCGACATCGGAGCTAAAATTCAGCTCCTCGCCGCCGAGCTTTCCCATGCCGAGGATGACGAAGCGGTTGTTTCGCTCCGCACTCGGAAGAATGAGCTTCCCATAATCTCTTTCCACCTCCCGGCGCGAAAATCGGTAAGCGATCTCAAGGGATGCTTCCGCCAAAGCGGTAAGCTCTCGCATCGTCTCTTCCACGGACGTCGAAGGTAACAGGTCCCGGGCTCCGATGCGGAGATACTCCCTTTGTTTGTACCGGCGAAGCGCGGAGGCGAAACTCTCCAGCGAGGGATTTTCTTGGAGGACAGGCGCCAGCGCTGCAACATGATCCGCCGCGCTGTTGGCCTCAATAGCAATTTGCCGGAGAAAAAGGTCCGGCCATCTCTCGCCTTCACGTATGAGAACATCGCTGAGGTAAGCGCTTCCGCCGAGGAGACGAATGAGGGAAAGGTAATAATCCTCCGGAAAATTTTTTAGCGCTCCGGCTCCTCCGCTTTCCACCAGCCGGGCAAGATTGGATCGGGCGAGAGAAGGCGAGGGGCTTGTTTTAACCAGCCGCTGGATCTTTTCCCGCTGCGTGGGAAAGGGAAGGATCTTGCGGAGCTCAGTCATGATCAGGTAGCTGCTCATCGGCCGCGGCCCGAAGCCTTGCGCGCCGAGGCCCTTCGACCAAGCTCGCCAGGTGCTTTCGGAGGGACGACCATGAGGTTTTGAGTCACCCTTGACGGTGAAGCCGCCAGCGGCTCAGTTGTTTCCCTGAAGGAGCTGGCAAAGCGGCGCAAGGCTTTTCTGGCTTTCCAGCTCATCCAGCATCCCGGCGACACGATTGAGTGAGTTCTCAGTCAATAGCCGGCTTGCGCAATCGACGAATTTTTGCCTGAGCTCGTCTGTACTCATAGGCGAATTCCTGGTTCCTTTGGGATAATCCACCTGCCGTGACAGAATGCGGCCGTCCTTCAGGCGGATTTCAACGCTGCAGGGCCGGCTCCCATCCTCATTTTCCTCTAGATCCGGGTCCAGCTCCATATGGACTCTCTCCGCCAAGCTGAGGACAGCGGGGTCGCGAACTGCTTCGTCCGTGAATGAGTCCAGGGTGACCCGGCCATCGATCAGCGCGCGCGCCACGATATACGCCATACTGAATTTTCCCTGGAGACCGGTCTCCGGTATCCGGTAGACAATCCTGCTGTGGGTGTACAGAGTCACCTTTACCTTGATTTGATCTACCATCTGTTGAGCGAGGCCGTGCTCGTTTCGCATCGCCAGCACCGCATCGATGGCTGAGTGGGTCAAGCCGCCGCACGGGTAGGCCTTGAATTTGATCCCCCTCTCCACGAGCTCGTAAGAGCTCCCAAGGCTAGACAGGGGAGCCAGATTGTGGGGAAAGGAACCGGAAAAACTTTCATGGAAACCGTTTGTTACCTCCAGTATCGAACTATTGCCGCTGAAGCTTTTGGCTGCCAGTTTAGCGGCCAGCACGCCGTTTCTTGCCGCCAGCCCCGCATGAAGCGGTTTGGTCATCGTGCCGAAGTTCCAAACCACTCCGCTCGCCATCGAAGTCGCGATTCCCAGTGCCATCCGCACTCTATCAGGCGGTAATCCCAGGAGTCTCGAACAAGCGGCCGTGGCGCCCAAAGAACCCAGAGTTCCGGTGGCATGCCAGCCGCCCTTGCTCGAATGTCCCGGCATCGACCAGGCGAGTTTCGCTGTCAGCTCGAAACCCACGACATAGGCTTCGAGAAAATCCCTCCCGCTGGCCCCGATGGCTTCACAGAGAGCAAAAACCGCCGGCGCCAACCCGGCGGTCGGCTGGCCCATCAGCACAAAGCTATGGTCATAGTCCAAAGCATGACCGGCTGTGCCATTTACCAACGCAGCCATCGAAGCTGAGGTCTTAAAACCCTGGCCGAAAACAGTGGCGTCGCCGTTTTGGATCTCTTCTTGAGCGAGTTCTCCAGAGATTTTCGCCGGATCTTCTCGGCTTCCAGCCAAACAGACTCCCACAGAATCGATTACCGCCTGCTTCGCCACATCGATAGCCTTCGCGGGAATCTCCTCGAATCTGGTCTGGACCACGAATTCGACCACCTGCTCTGTGTAGGCCATGGTTGTCCCCTAAGAATCGCCTTTTCTCGTCAATGACGCGCACGATGTTCGTCGAAAAAATCATATTGTCCCATCACGAAGGCAGTGCGTCAATGTCGAAAGCGAAGTTAAGCGAGCGGGCCTGCTCCTCAGCGCGAGCCGGCCAGTCTACTCAGTAGCCTTATTATGCTCACACGGAGAGTCACCGAAGCGCCCGGCGGGTAAACCTTTGCCGGCAAATACCGTCCAATGTGACAGAATCGTAGACGAAAGGGTCCAACCGGAACCAGCGCAGGATGCCGCGATGATGCAGACGTGCAAAAACTTCGAGCAAGATTTGGTGCTCTACTATTATGGGGAGTGTGAGGGGGAGGATCGGAACAAAGTTGCAGCACATCTGATAGTTTGCCGCTCGTGCCGGCGTTTCTTACAGGAGCTGAGCGCGATGCTTCAAGTAGCCGCAAAAACCGATGAGCCTTCCGCTGCTTTTTGGGAGAGCTATTCCAGGGAAATGCGTTACAAATTGGCTGACTTAGAGGACGAGAGATCATGGCTCGGAGCGTTTTTCGCTTGGTTTCCTGTGTGGAGGCCGGCCTGGGCCGCGGTTGTCGCCTTTCTTCTGGTTGTGAGCTTCGCCGGAGCTGTTTGGCATTCCAAGGAACATCCGGCCAATCAAAAATTGGCTGAGATAGCGGTTATCGAACAGAATATGGAGTTTTTCAGGACGATGGATCTCCTCTCTGCGGTGGATTTTTTAGAGGCCTTAGACGGAAAAGGCTAGGAGAGCCTGAATTCAGGTAATCCATTCTGAACTCTGAAACGTCTAAAAGGACGTGAAGGAGGTCGCTTATGAAAAGGGTACTATTTGCGGTTTTATTGGCAACGTTACTGGTACCATCGGTGAGCTTTGCCGATCATTGGAGATACCGCCCCA
>JACQUW010000157.1 GCA_016210115.1 Deltaproteobacteria bacterium
CGCCCTGGCAGGCGGGCGCACAGGCAGGTCGGCCGCGGCCCGAAGCCTTGCGCCCCGAGGCTCGCTTCGACTGCCGCCGCTTTCGGAGGAATGTCGCCGGAACGCGTTCTAATAGCCTCGCCTGCGTGCCGTCGAGGCCGGCAGACAGGCAATAACGAAATTTAAAGCATTTTTCACCCGCTGAGATTGCTAACCTGTTTGACGTCGATGGAATGAGGTGGGGAATGGATTATGGCTATCGAAAGTTGCCTTAGTTGCGCATTGAAGGAAGATCTGCTGTTCTGCCGGCTTCCAACCCGGGCGTACCACGACCTGAACGCAATTCGCCAAACCGATTATTACCCGAAAGGGGCAGTGCTGTTTACGGAAGGCGAGCTGCCGCGCGGTTTGTTTGTACTGTGCGGGGGCAGCGCGAAATTGTGTGTTGGCTCTCGGGAAGGCAAAAATCTCAACCTGCGGCTCGTCGAGCCGGGGGAAGTGCTCGGGCTTAGCAGCGTAGTCGCAAATATAGCACATCAGACGACCGCAAAAACGGTCACGCGATCTGAAATCAGCTTCTTTCCACGGCGCCATTTTCTTGAATTTCTCGGCACTCATTCGGTAGCCTCGATCCGAGTTGCGGAAGCGTTGAGTATGGAATTGCATAAGGCCTGGGAACAGACCCGCATTCTTACGCTGGCTCCGAGCACGCGGGCCAAGCTCGCGCAATGGCTCCTGCTCGTGGCAAAGCGTCGAAGCGAGATGACCCGAGAAGGCATTCGCCTTCCCGTCAATATGACCCACCAGGAGATCGGGGATGCCATCGGCGCTTCGCGCGAGACCGTGAGCCGCCTCCTGGCGGACTTGAAGCACGAGGGAGTCATGGTTCGCCTCAAAGGCGGCTCGATGCTCGTGCTAAAACCGGATAAATTGCGCGAAGCCAGCGAGACCTGAACCGCAGACCATCGGATGCCAATTTTCAGTAGTCACCACAGATCAACCATCGAAGCCGCAACCGCCCGAATCATCCCGACCGACAAAGATCCCGGAGCTCTCGAGGCTGGCGTGGTGAACTACATAGAACACGCGATCGAGACCTACGACACCGAACACGCAACGCTCTACCTGCAGGGAATCTTAGAGCTGGACGGACTGGCCCGCGAGACTTTTGGTTCGAGCGCTTTCATATCATTGCAGCCTGAACAGCAGGATAGGATTCTCACGCTTCTGGAAAAGAGCCGGAGCCCCTTCTTCACCCGACTCCTCGAGCACACCATGCAGGGTTTTTACGGTGACCCGCGCCACAACGGGAATCGCGACGGTGTGAGCTGGAAGATGATCGGTTTTCCGGGCCCTTCTTATCCGGAAGGCTACCGGCCGCCCTTCGGCTGGTACGACGGGCACATCGCCGACGAATTCGAACCTCAGACGAAAAAGAGCAGCGACTGATATGTCCAAGCGCGAACTCGTGGACGTCTGCATTGTCGGCGCGGGGGCTTCCGGCCTCGTTGCAGCAAAAGAGTTGAGCGAGGCCGGAATGTCGGTCGTGGTTCTGGAGCGCGGGCCATGGTATAAGCGGTCCGATTTCGTAGAAGACGAGATCGTCTTTAAGCACCGCCATTTCCTCTGGCCAACGGTCAAGGAGGAGCCGCGAACGTGGCGTCCTGATGAACAGACACCCGCCGAAAGGCTTTCTGACGAGGTTCAGCTTTTTTCCAATGCCATGTGCGTCGGCGCCGGCACGATCCATTACAGCGCTCTGTCCTGGCGCTTTCATGAATCCGACTTCCGCGTCGGATCAGCCGAAGGCACAGTTGCCGGAGCTTCCATTGAGGACTGGCCCATCAGCTACCAGGAGATGGAACCCTACTACGAAAGGGCCGAGTGGACGATTGGCGTCTCGGGCAAAGGATGGTCGAATCCCTTCGATCCTCCACGCAAACATGACTTTCCTCTGCCCCCGCTGCCACGCAATAGCGCCGGAGCGCTCCTGGAAAAGGGAGGGAGACTCCTGGGGCTACACCCGTTTCCAACGCCTGTGGCCATCCTTTCCCGTCCATACAAAAGCAGGCCGGCGTGCATAAACAAAGGATTTTGCTCGGGCTACGGTTGCCCCGTGGGAGCCAAATCCAGCACGATGGAAGCCCTCCTGCCGGCCGCTCTTGCCACGGGCCGATGCCAAGTTCGCCCCCACTCAATGAGCCGGAAAGTATCGGTGAACGGCCAGGGCCGCGCGACCGGGGTCATTTATCTGGACGAGAGAGGCGAGGAGCAATTCCAGGCCGCCCGTCTCATCCTGCTGGCTGCGGGCGGTGTCGAAACTCCGCGTCTTTTGCTTCTCTCGCAATCTTCACAATTCCCGCAGGGACTCGCGAATTCGAGCGGTCTCGTCGGTAAAAACCTTATGCTGCACGCTCCAGGGCCGATCGTAATCGCGATTTTTCCCGAACCCCTGGATGGTCACCAGGGCTCGCCAAGCACGCGGGTGCTCCAGGACTTTTACGAGACCGATACCAGAAGAGGTTTCATTCGCGGCGGCTTCATGCATCCGCGGGCTCATGGTGGCGATCCGATCGACTATGCGCTTCGCGATATCCATGGAGCGCGCTGGGGTCTCAGGCACAAGGAGTCCATGCGCTCGACCTGGCGCCATTACCTCCACAGTCACTGTACGGCAGAAAGTCTTCCGGTAGAGAACAATCGGGTGGATCTTGATCCGGCGGTCCGGGACCGGTTTGGTCTCAGCGTCGCGCGCATCACTTACACGAGCCATGAGAATGATGTTCGCCTTGCGAGATTTCTTGCGGAGCGGTCGCGCGAGATCTTTGAGGCAGCGGGCGCAAGTCGTGTTATCGTGCCGGAGTCGCGTGTCCGAAAGCTCCACAATCACCAGATGGGCACTTGCCGCATGGGGAACGATCCCAAATCCTCGGTGGTCGACCGGTGGTGCCGCTCGCACGATGTCGCCAATCTCTTCATTATTGATGCGAGCGTTTTCGTAACCTCCGGGGGCCTGAACCCAGCGCTGACGATTCAGGCCAACGCTTTCCGGGTCTGTGACTACATCGCGGCGGAGGCGCGGCGCGGCAATCTGTAGGGCGTATTACGCCTACGTCGCATTGCCATACCTCCGAGGGCGTATTCCATGCGCCCCTACCTCCCCATATTGACATTGCTGCCCCCGTTCATTAGTTACGGACGCAGGACTGCTACCCTATATGCCAAGGATGCCATACATAAATTTACGTACCCCTCACCCTGGTCCTCTCCCGTAACAGGAGAGGGAACTTCAAAAGTCTCCCCTGCCTTGACGGGAGGGGATTAAGGGGAAGGGTGATTGAAAAGGAGGGAGTTATGGGAGAGATGATTACCTTCAAGCGACCCGACAGTAAAGACTGTTCGGGTTATTATACCAGACCCGCTGCCGGTGATGATGCTCCCGCAGTTGTGGTCGTTCAAGAGTGGTGGGGGCTAAACGATCAGATCAAAGGCGTCGCTGACCGGCTCGCGGATCTCGGGTACCGGGCCGTGGTCCCCGACCTTTACAGAGGCAAAGTCACCGTCGATATGGCGGAGGCCAATCACCTGATGACCAATCTTAATTTCGGCGATGCGGCGGGTCAGGACATTCGGGGAGCCGTTCAGTATCTGAAAAAAGGCGGTCGCAAAGTCGGAGTGGTCGGCTATTGCATGGGCGGAGCGCTTGCAGTGCTTTCGGCCGTTTTCGTAAAGGAGTTGGATGCCGCCTCATCCTGGTATGGGTTTCCTCCCGAAGGTGCGGCTGACGTCAAAACCATTTCCGCCCCAATCCAGCTCCATTTTGCCGAGCAGGATCAGTTCTTTGCTCCCGACCAGGCCCGCGCGCTGGAAGCCAGGCTCAAAGAGGGCAAGGTCAATTACGAAGTCTACTGGTACAACGCCAATCACGCGTTCGGGAATGAGAAAGGCCCCTACTACAACCCCGAGGCGGCGAATCTGGCCTGGCGGCGAACCACGGAGTTTTTCGCAAAGCACTTGAAGTAGGAAGTTCCAGAAAACTTGTTTCAGTTTTGACCGTTAAAGCTTGGACCGAAGGGGCGGCCCTCCAGCCAGAGGCCTATCGGCTGCGGCCGGAGGGCTTCCCCTGACGACCGGTTTTCTTTTATTATAATGAGGAATGGCGGCCGATCAGATGGGAGACGGCCTCAGCGCTGCTGCGTTGCCTCGAAAAGATGCAGCTGCCGGACGTGGCCTTCGTCGTCGAAATGGATGGGATAATTGCCGCTGAAGCAGGCGTCGCAGAATCCGTCGCTTCGCCCATCGAGAAAGCTGTACATTCCTTCCCGGCTAAGATAGGCGAGACTATCGGCCTCAATGAACCTGCGGATCTCATCCACCGCGCTGGCTGAAGCGATCAGCTCGCTCCGGGTAGGGGTATCGATTCCGTAGTAGCAGGGACTGCTCGTCGGAGGCGAGCTGATCCGCATATGGACCTCTTTGGCGCCCGCGTCCCGGAGCATTCGGATAATCTTGCGGCTCGTCGTGCCCCGCACAATCGAATCATCGACGACCACAACCCTTTTCCGTCTCAACACCTCGCGCTGAGCATTGAGCTTGATCTTTACGCCGAAGTGCCGAATGGATTGTTGCGGCTCGATGAAAGTTCGTCCTACATAGTGATTACGAATCAAGCCAAACTCGAGCGGGAGCCCCGATTCCTGAGCATAGCCAATAGCCGCCGGCACTCCGGAATCGGGCACCGGTGTGACCAGATCCGCTTCGACCGGGTTCTCCCGAGCAAGCTGGCGGCCCAGTTCCTTTCGGACCTGATAGACATTCCGTCCGTACAGATTGCTGTCTGGACGGGAGAAGTAAATGTATTCAAAAATGCACTTCGCGTGGGGAGCGGGAGGAAACGGCTTCAACGATTCCATCCCCTTGGGACCGAAAGACAAGATCTCACCGGGCTCCACTTCTCTCATGTATTCCGCTTCGATCAGATCCAGCGCGCAGGTCTCAGAAGCCACCACATAACCACTATGGCCTTTGCCGGTCTTGAATTTTCCCAAAACCAGAGGCCGAAAACCCCTCGGATCGCGGGCGGCAATCATCCGGTCCAAAGTCAGAAAGAGCAGGGAGTAAGCCCCACGGACCCGGCTTAAAGCCTCCACAATGCGGCCCATCAGACTGGATTCACGGGAAGTGGCGATCAGATGAATAATCACCTCCGTGTCGGAAGTCGATTGAAAAATCGAACCTGACTCTTCAAGCTCTTCGCGCAGGATCTCCGCATTGACGAGATTACCATTATGGGAAATCGCTATAGGCCCGTGAGCGTACTCGACCACAAAAGGCTGAGTATTTTTCAGATGGCTTTGACCCGAGGTGGAATAGCGGTTATGGCCGATGGCAATGGAGCCGTCCATTTGCTTGATGACATCCTCATTGAAGATATCGGCGACAAGCCCCATCTGCCGGTGCGAGATAAGGCCCTTGCCATCAGAGGACACAATACCCGAGGACTCCTGTCCCCGGTGTTGAAGGGCATAGAGGCCCAGGTAGACCATGTTGGCCGCCTCCGGGTGGCCGTAGACCCCCACGACTGCGCACTCTTCACGAAACTTATCCAGCATTGTGTGCAACCAATTTGAACCGAATATCCGGCCAGTCAACCTTAATGCGCTTGGTCCGTGAGTTCAAGGCGCCGCTCCAAAGCATTGATCCAGATCCCCTTCAACTCCTCCACCGGCGCCTGAATCCAGGGCTGAACGATCAGCCGCGAACCGCCTACTTCTCCGATGAGCTGCAGGGGCGCTCCTTCGCGGCTAGCGATGTCCTTCAGACGATTTAAGTCCTTCTCCTTAACCGAAACAATGATGCGTGACTGGGACTCTCCGAAAAGCACAGCGTCCCCACGCATCAATTCACGCAGCTCGATCCTTGCACCGACAGCCTTCTCAGGCCCTCCGATGCAACATTCCGCCAGCGCCACGGCCAAGCCGCCGTCTGAAACGTCATGGGCCGAGCGAAGGATCCCTTTCTCAATCGCTTTGGAACAGGATTGTTGCACCGCCCGCTCCGTCCTCAGATCGATCCACGGAGGAGTTCCTTTAACCAAACCATGAATGCTTTTGAGATACTCGCTCCCCCCGAGTTCCTCGCGCGTGCGGCCCAACAACACGACGAAATCGCCGGGGGCTTTAAACCACGGTGTTATGTGCTGCGCCACCTTGGGGATGAGACCGACCATCCCGACAGTGGGCGTTGGAAATATCGGCACCCCTTCAGTCTCATTATAAAAGCTTACGTTACCACTGACAACCGGCACGCCTAACGCGACGCAGCCGTCCCGCATGCCCTGAATGACTTGACTGAACTGCCACATGACGTCCGGCCTCTCGGGGCTGCCAAAGTTCAGGCAATCGGTCAACCCCAGGGGCCGGGCCCCAACGCAAACAAGATTGCGCGCCGCCTCTGCCACGGCCAGAATTCCTCCAACATAAGGATCGAGATAGCAATAGCGTCCGTTTCCATCCACCGTGAGCGCAAGCCCTTTCGTGGTCCCTTTGATCCGGATCACCGCGGCGTCGGCGCCGGGAGCCACGACCGTATTGCTCCGCACAAGGTAGTCGTACTGCCGGTAAATCCACTCTTTGGACGCGATATTGGGGACGCTCAGAAGAGTTTTCAGGGTCTGATCCAGATCGTTGGGCTCTTCGATTTTTGATAAATCGAGCTTTTGCAATTCATCCTGAATTGCGGGCCGCTCCGCCGGACGGTTATAAACCGGGGCATCTGTGGTCAGAGCCGCAACTGGAATTGCCACCACCTCCTGGCCATCAAAGAAGGCGCGAAACTGGCCATCCCGGGTGACCTTGCCTACAACCACGGCATCGAGATCCCAACGCGCAAAGATCCGCTTCACTTCCTCTTCGCACCCCTTCCTGGCCACCAGAAGCATGCGTTCCTGCGATTCTGATAAAAGCATCTCATAGGGAGTCATCCCTCGTTCCCGCAGGGGAACTCGAGAGAGGTCCAACTCCACCCCGGATTCTCCTCTGGCGGCCATCTCTGCCGCTGAGCTCGTGAGGCCTGCAGCGCCCATATCCTGGATGCCAATGAGATAATTTTTCTCCATTAGTTCAAGACACGCTTCCAGCAGGAGCTTTTCCGTGAAAGGGTCTCCCACCTGAACCGTGGGCCTTCGCTGCTCGGATTCCTGGGAGAAAGCCTCCGATGCCATGGTCGCTCCGTGGATCCCGTCCCGCCCGGTCTTCGCTCCGACATAGATCAGGGGGTTGCCGATGCCTTTCGCCTTGCCTTTGAAGATGCGGTTTTTTTTGGCGATCCCAAGAGTAAAGGCATTCACCAAAATGTTGGCATTATAGGACTCGTCAAAAAAAGTCTCGCCTCCGACTGTGGGGACTCCCACGCAGTTGCCGTATCCTCCGATTCCCGCGACCACGCCTCTTAGGAGGTATGCCGTCCGGGGATGGTCGAAGCTTCCAAATCGCAGTGAATTCAAAGAGGCGATGGGACGCGCGCCCATCGTAAAAACATCTCGGAGAATGCCTCCGACGCCCGTCGCCGCACCCTGATACGGCTCAATGAACGAAGGATGATTGTGGCTTTCCATTTTGAAAACCGCAGCCAGTCCATCGCCGATGTCAACAATGCCCGCGTTTTCTCCCGGTCCCTGGAGCACCGATGGACCCTCTGTGGGCAGCAGCTTCAGCAGGCTTCTGGAGCTCTTATAACTGCAGTGCTCCGACCACATAACGGAAAAGACTCCCAGCTCGGTGTAGTTAGGCTCCCGCCCTAAAATCTCAATGATCCTCCGGTATTCTTTCTCTGTGAAACCGTGAGCGGCAATGATCTCGGGCGTAAGGATAGGGTCACCGGACCGTATTTCTCTATGCGCCACCACGTCAGTTTCCCCCATCCGTCAACGCCGTTTATTACAGGCGGCGATCACGGACGAAAAAATTTTCAGCCCGTCCTCGCTGCCGAGCAGTTTCTCCCCCGCATCTTCGGGGTGAGGCATCAAGCCGAAAATATTTCTCTCTTCGTTGCAAATACCCGCGATATTCTCCACAGAGCCGTTCGGGTTTGCCGAAGGCGAGACCTTGCCTTTAGAATCGACGTAGCGCAGCAAGACCTGACGATTGCTTTGCAGTCTTTCCAGGGTCGCCGGATCGGCGTAATAGCACCCCTCGCCGTGCTTGACGGGTAGCTTGAGCAGTTGCCCTTTTTTCCCGGCGCATGTGAACGGAGTATCAGTCTCTTCCAAACGCAGAGAAACGTGGCGGCAGACGAATTGCAGGCAGGTGTTACGCGTGAGCGCTCCGGGTAAGAGACCAGCCTGGCAGAGGATTTGAAAGCCGTTGCAGATCCCCAAGACAAGCCCTCCTCGCTCGGCGAAATCCATGATTCCGTGCATAATCGGGGAAAAACGCGCCATCGCACCGGCCCGAAGATAATCCCCATAGGAAAACCCTCCCGGCAGTACAATGCAGTCGAACTCACCGCTTAACTGGTCGTTGTGCCAGAGAGGCTCAACTTGCTGCTCGAGGACATGCTCGAGGCAATACTGGACATCGCTTTCGTCACAGGAACCAGGAAAAACAACCACGCCCCAGCGCATAGCCTACTCCTGGATTTCGTAGCGATAATCTTCGATGACCGGGTTGGCGAGCAGCTTTTCGCACATTTGGCGGATTCGCGCGTCAGCCTCCTCGCGTGATAGGTTCTCGATGGTGAGCTCGATGTACTTCCCCATCCTGACGTCGTTGACCTCCTTATAGCCAAGGGCGTGAAGAGATCGCTCCACCGCCTTCCCTTGGGGATCTAAGACACCGTTTTTTAGAGAGACAAAGACTCTAACCCGCATAGAAAAGTTCGTCCTTCCGCCTCCTATTCACTGCAAACCCGCCGACAGACCTCCTGATAGGCATCTTCAACTTTACCCAGATCGCGCCGGAAGCGATCCTTGTCCAACTTCTCAAGCGTCCCCTTTTCCCAAATTCGGCACGTATCCGGACAGATCTCGTCGCCAAGCAAAATCTTCCCCCGATGGCGACCGAACTCCAGCTTAAAATCGACCAAAATAAGGTTACGCCGGTCAAAGAAAACCCGGAGCAGCTCATTGGTCTGGAATGCCAGCTTCTCGATCTCTTTGAGCTCGCTCTCGCTCGCCCATTTAAGGGCGAGGATATGGAACGTATTGACCATCGGGTCGCCCAAAGCATCGTTCTTATAACAATGCTCGAGAACCGGCCTGGAGAGGGGAATTCCCTCCTCCAATCCCAGGCGCTTCGCGAGACTCCCGGCAACCAAATTCCTCACGATCACCTCTACCGGTATGATTTGGAGCCTGCGCACCACCATGTCTCGATCCGTCAGCCGCTGGACAAAGTGGGTCGGCACTCCTTCCGCCTCCAGGTACTTGAAAAGTACCTCGGATATCCTGTTATTCATGACCCCCTTTTCCCGGATGGTCCCGCGCTTCTGGGCGTTAAAGGCGGTCGCGTCATCTTTGAAATGCTGGATGATGAGATCCGGATCGTCGGTTGAATAGAGGATTTTGGCTTTTCCCTCGTAAAACGCTTCGCCCTTTTTCATTTCTTTTCCCTTTCCTCCGGCGCGCTGATCAGCGAAAGACCCTGTTGAAGATCAGGTCGACGTTTCTTAGATAATGTTTCATATCCCAGATTTGCTCAATTTCCCGTAACGGGAGGTAGCGGCGGACCTCCGGGTCCTCAAGCAGTTTGCCTCTGAGATCGGTCCCATTCTTACCCGCTTTGAGGGCATGGCGCTGGACGATTCGATAAGCCTCGTCGCGCGAGAGACCCTTCTCCACAAGTCGCAGCAGCACCCGCTGCGAGAAGAACGCTCCACCGCTCTTTTCCAGATTGCGCTTCATCGCCTCAGGGTAAACGCAGAGATCACCTAGGATATGGGTCATCCGGCGCAGCATAAAATCGAGGGCAATCGTTGCGTCTGGAGCGATGACCCGCTCCACCGAAGAATGGCTGATATCCCGCTCGTGCCAGAGCGGAATGTTTTCAAGCGCCGCTACGGCATACGAACGAACAAGGCGTGCCAGACCTGAGACGTTTTCCGATAGGATGGGATTCCTTTTGTGCGGCATCGCTGACGAGCCCTTCTGTCCTCGGGTAAAAGGCTCCTCGGCCTCCAGGACCTCGGTGCGCTGAAGATGGCGTATCTCTACGGCGAACTTTTCCAGGGAGCTGGCCAGCACAGCCAAGACGGCAAAAAAGAAAGCGTGGCGATCTCTCTGAACTATCTGGTTAGAGATAGGGGCCGGTTTGAGACCGCCCTTTTTACACACATAGGCCTCCACTCTCGGGGAAATCTCCGTAAAGGTTCCTACCGCCCCCGAGATCTTGCCCACGCAGACGTCATCCGTAGCGCGCTCGACTCGGACCAGATTTCGCTTTGTTTCCTCATACCAAAGAGCGAGCTTAAGCCCGAACGTGATCGGCTCAGCGTGGACTCCATGGGTACGGCCTATCATCGGCACGTCCTTGAACCTGAAGGCTTGCCGCTTCAGGACCGCGAGAAGCTCCCGCACATCTTTCACCAGGAGCGCCGAAGCCTCTTTGAGCTGCAAGGCCAAGGCCGTATCCATAACGTCGGAGGAGGTCATGCCCACGTGAACAAAGCGGGCGTCATCCCCTAAAGAACCGGCCACGCAGCTCAGAAACGCGATCATCTCATGCCGGACTTCTTTTTCGATCTTCCGAATTTGACCCACGTCAAACCGGGCGTTCTTTCTAATGCGCTCGACGGCGCGCGACGGGACTTTTCCGAGACGCGACAAAGCTTCCGTAGCAAGAATTTCAACGTCCAGCCACTTTTGAAACTGGTTTTGCTCGGACCAGATCCGTCCCATCTCCGGATGAGTGTAACGCTCAATCATAAAAAATCAGCAAATAGTCAATGGTCAATAGTCATTGGTCAATAGTAAATTGTCCCCACCCCCTCCGCCCATTGGCTTTTTACCATTGACCATTAACCATTGACTACTTATTTTCGTCTGTGTGTCCGAAGCCGCCCTCATGCCTGCCGGAAGAGGGCAGTTCATCGACCTCGCGCCAGGTGACCTTGTAAACCCGCTGAATCACCATCTGCGCAACCCTTTCACCGCGACGGATGACCACCGGATCCCTCCCGAGATTAATAAGAAGGACCTGGATTTCTCCCCGGTAGTCGGAGTCGATTGTTCCGGGGCTGTTACCGAGTGTGAGGCCGTTTCTTAGCGCGAGACCGCTTCGGGGCCGGATCTGAGCTTCGTAACCCGCCGGGAGCGCTATGGAAATCCCAGTAGGGACCAGAGCGCGTTCCTGAGGGCCGAGAATCATCTCCTCTTGCAGGTCCGCAGCGAGATCCATCGCCGCTGCCCCGTCGGTCATGTAGGCTGGCAGGGGGAGAGGATCTTTCCCCGGACGAACCCGCCTTATTTGAACCTGGACCTCCTCCACAGCCGCCCGAGATTTAACACTTAACCGGATCACCGCGCCAGCGCGCACTGACCCATATTATGAGACTTTCCCGATGGGCAGTGCCCCAAAACAACGGACGTAAGTCTGTGGCACGGGCTTTTACCAGAGTCAGATTCTAATGTCACGTGCTGAACGATTTTACTGGGGGTTTTTCTTTGAAATCACCCAAGAGCGTCAGGGCCATCGCTTCCGGTCGAAAGATGGCGCGGGCCAGATCCATGACTTCCTCGAGAGAAACCGAACGTATTTCCCGGGAGAGATCCTCGAGTGAAATGGCCTTGCCGAAATAGATCTCGTTTCTGGCGATGTGGCTCATCCAGGAGTCTGAGGATTCAAGTCCCAATATCATGTTGCCAATCAACTGATTCTTTGTCCGCTCAAACTCTTCCTGACCGATCTGCCCGGCCGCAAGCTTCTTCATCTCTTCTGTGATCAGATCCGCCACCTCCTCTAACCACTCGACGCTCGTTGCGGCATAGACCCCCTGATAGCCCACATCCTTGTAAGCCGCCAAAAAAGAGTAAACCGAATACGCGCGGCCCCGTTTCTCGCGGATTTCCTGAAACAGCCGCGAGCTCATACCGCCTCCCAGAATAGTGTTCAGGATGTAGGCCGCGTACCGAAGAGGATCGGATTGGCGCAGCCCGGCGAGCCCGACACAGAGGTGCGCCTGTTCGAGCGGCTTGGAATGATAGAATACCCCGCTCTGGAGAACGGGACTGTCCTGATTAGCGGTCTCTCGATCTCCCCCCCTGGAGTCGAGCTCCCGGTTACCCAATTTCCGGCTGATCTCCCTAACCAGGTCCTCGTGCTGGAGGTGACCCGCTGCAGCGACAATCACGCGGCCCGGCAGATAGCGGTCCTGAACAAACTGGAGAAAGTCTTCACGGTGAAAACGCGAGACCGTCGCGGCCGCGCCACAGATCGGGAGGCCGAGAGAGTGATCCCTGAAAAAATCACGGTTGAATAGGTCATGCACGTAATCTTCGGGCGCATCTTCGACCTGAGAGATTTCCTGCAAAATGACCGATCTCTCCCGCTCAATTTCCTCACGGTCGAACACCGAGTGAAGAAAGATGTCCGTCAGGAGATCGATCGCCAGGGGCAGGTTCTCGTCCAATACTTTGACGTAATAGCAGGTATACTCTTTGCCCGTAAAAGCATTGAGCACGCCCCCCACGGCATCGATTTCTTCCGCGATTCGGGCGGCGCTGCGGCTGCTGGTTCCTTTAAAAAAGAGGTGCTCGATGAAATGCGAGATTCCGTTCTGATGGGCCAACTCATGTCGGGAGCCGTTCTCCACCCAAAACCCGAGGCTGACGGAGCGGGTGGTATCGAGCTCCTCTGACAAAACGCGAATGCCGTTATCAAGGACAGTTTTGCGAAACATAATAGAAAACGCCACCGAGATCGAATCGATAAACGCTCGGGGCAAGAGATCAACCGATCAATGCGAAAGCCGGAGCGTCTACCCGTTGCGGGAAGACGAGCCCTCAGCGCGCGTTCTTGTGTCCCGGGTCGGTGGAGATTTACCTGTTTCTGCCAGAGCTTCTTTGCGGCTCAGCTTAATCTTCCCCTGCTTGTCAATTTCCAGGACCTTGACCAGCACCTCATCCCCTTCCTTCAACACGTCACTAACGCTGCGCACCCGCTCCGGGGCCAGTTGGGAAATGTGAACCAAGCCATCGGTACCCGGTAAAATCTCCACAAAAGCGCCGAAATCGACGATCTTCCTGACCCGTCCTTTGTAAATTTTTCCGATCTCCGCTTCCGCCGTAATGCGTTGCACCATCTCCACGGCTCTGCGGGAAGCCGTTTCATCGCTCGAGGCAATCATAACCGTGCCGTCGTCCTCGACGTCGATCTTGACACCCGTTTCTTCGACGATCCCACGGAACTCTTTGCCGCCCGGGCCGATGATCTCACGAATCTTTTCCGGTCTTACTTTCAAGGTGATGATTCGTGGAGCGTGTCCTGAGATCTCCTGACGTGGCGCCGAAATCGTTCGGTCCATGATCTCGAGAATCCCGATCCTTCCCTCTCTCGCCTGATAGAGCGCTTCCCGCATAATCTCACGATTGACTCCGCTGATCTTGATGTCCATCTGC
>JACQUW010000158.1 GCA_016210115.1 Deltaproteobacteria bacterium
AGGCGCCAGCGTCGCTTGGCAATGCCGGGGATCGCGTAGGCGGACATCACGCACGGACAGAGCGGCCGGACCTCTCAGGCGTGCGATGAGAAAAATCCGTTGCGGAAACCAGTGGCGTGAATCACGGATCTAGAGGCGCTATCCGACCAAGAAGCGGGCGTGTCCCTGCCAAAATTGTCTAGAAAGGGAAGCCTGAGCTGGCGTCTGGAAAAGACAAAATTAGCATTATGTCCCCTGAACTCCTACTATGGGGCAAAAGACTTTGCCAGGGGCGGGAGATAGTTTCAAAAAATAGGGCCTGATGGCGGACTCAAATCTTTGCCGGATGTTTCTGACGATGTCCTCCAAATTTGGCTGCTGATTTCGGACACTCATTTACTCACTGGGGCAAAAGATGGGAAACTAATCGACCGAGACGTTGAGCGACTCAACTTGGGTACCGCTTCTTTGAGTCATGATTTTTTCGTCTGCAGCAGGAACTCCGCGCGCGAAAACGCGTACGCTGTGGTTTTGGGGACGAATTCGGCTCTAGTTTCGGACGAGGAGTTGCAGAAATCAGTGGCAGACACACTCGGTGAGTTGAAGGGCTGAGGAAACCCCAGACCGTCTGAATTTTAGCATTGTCGCCGCTTGCGGTCCAGGAATAGATTGCCGAGATTGTCGTGTCTGGCGTCGGTACCCCAGCCGATAATCATGTGCTGCCTCGCACGCCGAAATGCACTGACACTAAACGGATAGGAACGTTTCATCTTTGCTTAAAGACTTTAGGCCACATTTGATGATTGCGTCATCGTTCCCCGTGAATGCCTCACGGTAACCCGCGGCAAACGTCATTGCTTTAAAAAGGTTAACACAAAAAGGACCAATGTTGCCCCTCATAATTTCCAGTGGTGTCTCATCTTCGACGACGATTTCCTCATGTTCTCTGCACGGAATATCAAAACCGGGGGCCCAAACAAATGATTTGCCGTACATCTCCAGGAGCATCGCCTTGACGTGAAGCATGCCACCAAACCCACATGCAACGAGAAATTTGCAGCCAGACCTAATCGGGCTTAATAGGCTCCCGAGCAATGAACCAAAGTGAACCTGGGTGGCATCTCCGGGTAAAAGATTTCTACAGGAGAAGTATGTTCCGTATGCCGTCCCCTCAATATAATGGTTGCGGTAACCGGTTTCGGCATAGACCAACGAGTCCTGCAAACTTACGCCTCCGCTGACACAGAACTCCGACTCTCTCCATCGTTTCCTGCAAATGAGATAATTCGATCAGCCGGCGGGCGGGAAATGAAGGACCTGTCCAAACGCAAAGAGCCGCGCGATTCCTCATGTCTGACCATGGTAACATTCTGTTACACCTCGTGCGCGCGCGGTCATATAGAAACCGGCGCCGATCGGTCGCCTGAGTTCGGCGGTTTGCCAAAAACTGTAGCTCTTCCCAACTGGCTAATTGCGCCTGGAATGTCTGACTGAACTCCGACGTACGCACATAGGCACCGCGACGACGTGTTAAGAAGTGAGGCGCCTCAAGACTCAGATCCTGATGGATGACGTAAACAACATTGCCATTTTGGAGAGGGATTGGATTGGACACTGTCGGAACAACAGGAGGATAGACCTGCTCATATCCTACTGAAGCAACCCGCTGGGCAAGATTGTCGATTGGCGGAGTGCCGTCCATAGCGGTCGGAGGGGGACACGGAAAAGACCCACCTTTCCCACACGAAATAAGATACCTGTTGTTTGCAGTCTGCAATGCAGCACTCCTGCTGTTGGACTATCTAAGATCGGGCTAAACAAGACCTTTACGGTTAATATCCACTGGCTCCAGACCACGAACAATAAGCCGGCTGGGGGAAGACTCAGTCTGGGCGACGGTGAGGTTTGGGGTTCAGGGCTGAGGATTGACTTTGCTCGCGGACCTTATGCTCTTCGGCGTTGGCGCCTTTGGCCCAAAAGCTTTCGGGATTCTTGCGCGCTTTTGTGTAGCCGGGGGCTATTTAGAAGAGGTGGGCAAGAGCTGAATGGTCTACTCTTCTGGTCTAATCGGGCTGTTTCGTCCGTGTTGATCTGTGAAAAGGAAGGATAAGGGGCGTAAGGGAGGGGCTGAAGATCGCCGGATGCCGACCCACAGCCCCGCCTTACGAAAAACGCACGATCAAGAAGTAAAGCTAGGACTGCTCCAGCTTCGCCATTTCTCCTACAGCCAGCGCCGCCTGGGCTGAAGCTCCGCTGCGCGCCGCCTTTTGCGCTGAGATGACCGAGAACATCTCCTCATCCGCGCTGAACTTGTACTCCCAGGTCTTACGTTTGCGGGCCTCTTCTTTCTCAACAGCTTCAAGGAGCTCCACGTCCGCCTTGGTGACAAAAGGAACGCGGCTTTTCTCCAGAACGGCCGTGAGGGATTCGATCTTCTGGCTGATCTCTTCCACGGAAAAACCTTGCTTTTTGGCCAGATTTTGATTAATCACTTTCATCCCGCGCTCTGCATCCTGCTTGGCAACGCCGACCAAGCCCACGCTTGCGTTTCTAGACCACCCTACCAGATAGATCCCTTCGAGGACCTTTTTCGCCTCCGGGTCGAAAGCCTGATAGGAAGCCGGATTCGGGTCGCCGGGAAGTTTCTCGGGATTTGTGACAAAGGCGCCCCGAGAAAACGGCAAGCCGATCCCGGCGTCGACTTGATCGCCAATGGCATAGATGACGCAGTCCAGATCGATCTGACTATAACGGCCGAGTCCTTTCGCTACGGTCTTCTGCCCATCCAATACAAGCTCGTTGAATTCGATCTCGAGCGCTCCAACGCTCCCGTCGGCACTGGGGATAACGCGGTGCGGCGAGCAGAGATAGCGGAAGCGCAGTATGTGATCGGAGGGCGACTCCGTCTTCTGGTATCCGGTGAGGATCTCATCCACGTTCTGCCCAACCGCCTCCAGGTTCGGTCTGATCCTCTGGAGCTCTCTCCGCATATCCTCGTGATCCAGGTAATCTTCGATCACCTCGAATTCGCTGTCATCATAGGCCTTCTCTTTCGGGCCTCGACGAGCAACGATTGTCACCTCTTTGACTTTCTTGTAATTGAGCAGCCAGTTCGCCACGTCGACCATGACGTTGCCCATGCCGATGACCGCTACTCTCTCTCCAACTTCGAAGGGGCGCTGGCTAAAAGGAGGCAGCTTGTTGTAGTGATACACGACATCTTTGGCGTGATACACACCCAGGCACTCCTCGCCCGGAATTCCCAGCTTTTTGGTCCCTTGGGCTCCGGCGGACACGATAACCGCGCTAAACCCAATTTTCTGGAGGTCTTCAAGAGCGATACTCTTTCCCTGGCCAACGGTCACGTGGCCGAAGTAAAACACTTTGGGATCGGCGAGAATCCTCTTGAACTGCTTCCGCAACCCCTCCTTCATTTTTTCTTTGTCCAGGAATATCCCGTATTCGGCCAGGCCGCCCGGCTTGATATCCCGGTTAAGCAACAGGACCACGTGCCCCGCTTCGTTGAGCTTCCGCGTAGCGTAAATGCCCGCGGGCCCAGCCCCGACCACCGCAACTAGATGTTGCTTTTTACTCTCCACCATGAAACATTACCCTCCTTAATCCGGCTGAGATTCATCTCACCCCGCTTTTTTAAAGTCGGTTTTCACATATCCGAAGTTGATTATCACAAGTCGCCGAAAATTTAAAGGAGCTTATGAAAAACGCTAATATAAATAAGGATCTCATTACCGCGTGCAGGATCCTCACCCATGAAGGCTTGGTCCATGGCTTCGGGCACGTGAGCGCCCGAATTCCCGACTCGGAGCTGTTCATATTAACTCCGAGGATCAGTCTTGCGCTCGTGAATGAAAAGGATCTGCTGGTTCTGAATTTGGAAGGCGAAATTGTCGAGGGCAACTCCCCTCCTCCGTTTGAGGCGGCTCTTCACGTCGCCGTCTTCAAACAGCGGCCTGAGATCCAAGCCATCACACGGATTCATGCTCGCAGGTCTGGCTATTTTTCTGTAACGGACAGGCGAATTGAGCCTGTCCACAGCCATGGCAGTTTCTTTTCCGGGGGTGTACCTGTTTTTCCAAAGCCTGATCTCATCTCGACTCTGGAGCTCGGAAATGACGTGGTTCGAAGCTTAGCCAAGAAACCTGCTGTCCTCCTCCGCGGAAATGGCCAGGTCACGGTGGGGAGGTCCATACCGGAAGCCGTGATGATGGCCATCTACCTTGAAGAAGCGGCGGATTTTCTGTTTGGAGCGCTCCAGGTCGGAAGGCCTATCCCGCTAAACGCCGAGGAATGCGGATCGAGACAGGTCGAGGCCCTGCCTCCGGTGGACTTGGAACGCGCCTGGAACTTCTACAAGAGCAAAATAGAGGATAGGTAGGGGCGGGTTTGAAACCCGCCCCTACCAAACACAGGGCTACTTCTTCGCGATCTCGAAATTGACCTTGGCCTCTTCTTTGGGCTTGACGGTCACCTTCTGGCTTGTCTTACCGAGCGTCTCGTGCCAGACCTCAACGTTGTAAGTGCCGGCCGGGACATCCGTGAGCTTAAAGGCTCCCGATTTGTCCGTGACGCTGACGTACGGGTGCTCCGTCACAAAAAACCAGCCGTTCATCCAACCATGGACGTCGCACTTCACATTGATGATCTCCGGTTTTTCGATTTTCTGAGTCATGGATTTCTTGAACTTCGGCTGGGCAACGTTGAATGGACTATTCACCTTACTGTAAGAGTGGACGTTATGGAGAATGCCATCAGGGTTTAAGATTTCCACGGTAGTCCCTGCGGGAAAAGCCAGGACATGCGGCTGATACTCACAGCCCTTTTGATCCAGAGTGACTTTCTGAACGTCGATTTTTTTCCCTTTTTTGACATCCGTGATAGAGACAACGGCATTGACCAGATTTCCACCGGAAACGATCAGTGATGGATCAACCTTGTCCGTCTTGCCGCAGACCTCCTTATCCTTGTTGATGTCCAGCTTCTTTGGAGCAGGCGCGGCACCCTTGAACTTCACAACTCCCGCTATAGTCCCGCCGTCACTGACGGCTCCACCTTGATAAGCCAAAAGAGCCGAGGGAAGGACAAGCAACGCGGCTGACAAAAAGGATAGAACAGCTTTCTTTTTCATAACAATCTCCTTTTCCTTTCATCTAAGACGTTTTACCCCGCCAATTCATTCAACGTCTGGCGACCTTTCCTGGGGGGGTTAGCGATCCCCCGTTTTTTCCTAATGTCATTATGTAATCTCGTAATGCCTGGATTTGTTTGTCGTCCTTTCCCCCTAAAACATTATCCGGCCCGCCGGGGTAGAATGAGGGCATCTTGGTCCCGGGCTGAACCTTTTGGGGGTCTTGCAGCCACTTGACGATCCAGTTGGGGCTTAGACGTTGGCGCGCCAGGGTGAGATCCGGAGCCCAGCCTTCGGGCGGCCCCTCAGGTTTTTTGTCGCCCTGTTGGTGACAGCTAAGGCAGTTGAAAAATTCTTTTGAGAAGAGGACCCGCGCCGCGTCCAAATGTTCCTTCGGCACCTTTTGATCATCAAAATGAGCGAAAGGTATTTCCACTTTTGAAAGCCCGTTGAAGTACCCGATCAGCTGATTCGTTTCCTGATCCGTCAGGCCGAAGGTTGGCATACGCACGTTGAGCCAGGTACGAATCGGGATCGGGTTTTTCAAAAAGCCGAACAACCAGTGGGATTGAACCTTTTCGCCTTCGCCGTTAAGCGGCGGTGGCGCAAGAGAGGGATTTTCAAAATACTTCCGAATAAAACCGCCCCGGTTCTCGATCTCATGACAGCCCACGCAATTGTAGTGGTGTATCAGTCTTCGTCCTTCCCTTACCTGAACCGTCCTTTGAGTCCGGTCTGCGGCGTACCGCGGCGCCACCCTTTTGTCGCGAAAACCGGCCAGCAGGACGCGCAGGCCCTGAATGTCCTCATCCGTCAGGTTAAACTGAGGCATCACCTGTTCCACGCGTTCGGTGGCGTAGATGCGCGGGTTTTTGAGTTTATGGTAGGTCCAATCGTCCCAGGTTTTCCGGATATCAGTGCGGTTGCCGAAGAAAAGCTCTTCCAGAATTTTCGATCCGAAGGTGGTAAGCTCGACTCCGATGCGGGACTCCTTTTCCATCCCCTGAATCTCGTGGCATCCAAAGCAGCCATATTTGCGCACCAGCGACTCGCCTCGCTTGGCATTCTTAGGATCATTCAGCCGTTCTTCAATGCCGGGTATCGGCTCGCCTTTGCTGCCCAGCGTCATCAAATAGGCCGTGATAGCCAGCGCCTCCTGATCGGTCAGCCGTAAACTGGGCATCCGCGTTTCAGGGGAAAACTCCCGGGGATTTTTGATCCAATAATAAGTCCAGGCCGGCCGGACCTTGGCGGCGATATTTTTGAGATTTGGGACGAGATCCTTATTCTTGCCGACGGGAGTAGAGAATTCGCCGTCCGCAAAGCCGTGACACCCTTTGCACCCCACCGAGTCCACGAGGGCTTTTCCCTGTTCGACCAGCTTCTTATTCTCCTGGCTGAGCCCGGAGGGCAGCGGATGCCCATTGAGCCAGTTTTCTCCCTCTTCTTTGGAACCCGTCCATAGATAAGAGGCGACAGAAACAGCCTCGTCCTCCTTCAGGAGAAAATTAGGCATCCGGGTGCGCGGGAGATAGTTGTGCGGGTTCAAGATCCATCGCACCATCCAGCTCGGGTCCACCTTGGAGCTCACTCGCTTCAGGCTCGGTCCGACTTTCGGGATATCCTCATACCCTTTCACGAGATGGCAGCCGGTGCAGCCCACCTGTTCAAACGTCCGTTGCCCTTGGGTCAGCAGAGGTGCCTCCTGAAGGCGCTGCACATCCAGATGGCACGATGTGCAGCTCGCCTGAACTTTGGTTTTCCGAAGCAGCGGAAACTCCCAATAATGCACTTCTCCGTGCGCCTGCTCCACTGTATTAACGGCGCTTCCCTGCCCCTCATGACAGGGCGTACAACCCACCTTCTCCGGAGGATGGGAATTATCCGCTAACAGAACCTCTCTACGGGAATGCGTCCGGAACGGCTGGCGTTCATTCTCAAAACCGGGACGATTAATAGCCATATGGCAGGTCTGGCAGCGGTCAACCCTGGCAACCGGTTCGTCAAAATTATTTCGATCGAACTCATCGAGCACCACCTGGCGAATGCTCGCAATTTTGTAGATAGAGACCGGCCCCAATTTAATGGTCGCGTTCTCCATGACCCGCACCCATTTGTCCCTCTCAGCCGCCATTTTGGCGATCTGCGACTCGATTTCTTTGGTGCCGGCGTGAATTTTCTTGATCTCTTCTTTGATCTGCTGGAGCTTTTGCCGGGCCGCTTCGAGCTGGGGCGTCAGCGCGACCAGCTCTTGGTCCAAGCCGCGAATTCGCTCCTGATAAGGCGTGGTATTTCTCTTCTGCTGCACGGCATGGTCGAACTCATACCAGGCCTCCTCCAGCTCGCTTTTGATAAACTTCGCTTCCAGATCCAGCTCAGTAAAGCGAACGTTGGCCTGTTTCTCCTGCCGCTCCAGTTCCGTGAGCCTTTTCGCCAGTTCGCCTTTGCTCAGGCTGGCCTGCTGCGCGGCGAGCTTCTTGACCAGCTCCTGGTAAGCCGGATCGGCTTTGAGCTTTTTGTCCTCTTCATCGTACGCAGCCTTGGCCTTGCGATAATCCAGCCGGTAGAAGTCCGCCTGGTACCGCTTCCAGGCGCGCCGCGTGATGTTGTCATCCCAGAAAGACCACAGGGCGAGAGCAACCAGAAGAGCGCTGCCTAAAAGAAAAACACTCCCGTAGGATTTCTTTTCTTCGGCTTCGTCGATGCCTCGGACAGCCATTCTCGTCCCCTTTACGCGACCTTTCTCTCGAGAATACGGCCCAATGAAAAGACGCCGACCCCTATAAGCGTCAGGACGATCTCATCGGCCATAGCTAAATCCTTAAAAATTCCCGCCAAAAGGGCATAGCCCACATCCGCGACCCCCAACGCCTGGAACACTTTGGCCGCGTAGAACATCAGATGTTAAGCCACGGCGTCACTAGGATATACTTCACGTTGAAGACAAGGCGCAGGAACATCTTCACGGGAAGAGAGAGCATCGTAACGAAAAGAAAAGCGGTGATCCCAAAGCGCACGGGTCCCCAGCGTCGCATGAACTCCTTTCCTTTGACTCGGATCACCCAGGCGTAGAAGAGCCCCATCCCGACGACGAAATATGCCAGCACGCAAAACAGTCCAAACACTGCGGACCAGCGATAATCCCGGAATCCCACGAGATAAGGCAGATCGACGTTTGTCAGGGCGACGACCTTGTGGGGATCCCAATGCTGCCAGGGCCAAAAGAGATTCCATCCCGGCCCGCGAAAGAAGGTCCCGATAATGATCATGCTCACCCACAGGATATGAAAACCCAAGAAGAAGGTCCACAGCTCGTATTTTCGCTCTTTGTAGGTGTAATAACCGTTTCCTTTGGGATTGATATCGATAAACGGAATCATCATGAGTCCGACGATGATAAGACTCGGGAGCACCACACCGGCGTGCCACGGATCGAAATAGACGAGCATTTCCTGAAGACCCAAAAAGTACCAGGGCGCCTTCGAGGGATTCGGCGTTCGGGTCGGATTGGCCGGCTCTTCGAGAGGGGCATCGATGGTTATGGACCAAAGGATCAAGACAACCATCACGAATAGAGCGACAAGAAACTCCATCCGCACGAGGTGGGGCCAGGTGTGGATTTTGTCGTCCACCATTGGTCGCTTTTCCTTTTCTTGAGCGGTCTCAGCCATTTTCCAACTCTTAACTCAAGACCTGGTGCCGTGGCCCTACAGGGGAGGACCCGACAAGCCGTCTCTCCGAATCCGCCAAAAATGGACCGCCATCAGCAGACTCGCAACCAGGGGAATAAAGATGCAGTGCAGGATATAAAAGCGCAGCAACGTATGCGGCCCGATCTCGCCGCCGCCGAACAGAAACGCGCGGGCATCATAAATGGGATTGGCGCCCACAAGCTCGGCGAACGGACCCTCGTGACCCAGTAAGGGCGTCGCGCGCGCCATATTGGAGCCCACCGTAACGGCCCAAATCGAAAGCTGATCCCAGGGGAGAAGATACCCCGTAAAGCTCAGCAGAAGGGTCAGCACGAGAAGGAGAACCCCCACGATCCAGTTGAATTCCCGCGGAGGCTTATACGAACCCGTAAGAAACACCCGAAACATGTGAAGCCAGACGAAAACAACCATGGTATGGGCAGCCCACCGGTGCATGTTCCGCATCAACATGCCAAACGGCATATCGAACTCAAGATATTTCATGTCGGCATAGGCATACTCCGCGACCGGCCGGTAGTAAAACATGAGATAGATGCCGGTCACCGCCGTGATGAGAAACATGAAAAAAGTCAGGCCGCCCATACACCAGGTAAAGCGCATCCTGACCCCGTGTCTTCGAACCTTCGCTGGATGGAGGTGAAGCCAGACATTGGCCGTAACCTGGAGAACCCTGTTTCGCGGAGTGTCCTCGTAACCGTGGCGAAAAATAGACTTCCAGACCTGGCTGTCGGTAATATCTTTTTTGATCTCTTCCCACTTTTTCATGAACTTCATCCCCTCAAGCTTTGAGGATACTCTCCGGGAACTGTTCATCCGGCTCAACGCCGGGATTCATCTTGAAAACCTTGCTCTTGTCCACCACCAACTGCCCGTCGTCGGCTACGCTGATCTTGAACCGGTCCAGGGGCCGGGGCGCGGGACCTTCGAAATTCGTGCCGGTTTTAAAAAACCCACTGCCGTGGCACGGGCACTTAAACTTGTTTTCGGCGGCGAGCCAACGAGGCGTGCAGCCCAGATGAGTGCACTTGGCAAATACGGCGTAGATGCCCTGCTCCTCGCGCACAATCCAGACGCGAAAGTCCTGTTTGTATTTCTCACTGACTTCCCCTATGGCGTAATCAGACGGAAGCCCGGCCTTAAATGTGGCGGGAGGTTGAAAAAGGACACGAGGAAACGCCGAGCGAAGAAAGGCGAGCAGGCTGAACCCGGTGAAGATGCCAAAGCCACTCCAACCGAGCCGCGTGAAAAAATCCCTCCGAGACCAAATCCCTCTTTTTTTCTCTTCCTTTTTTTCCGCCATCGTCTCTAACGTTTAAGCCAGCTCATCAGGAGCCCCCACAACATGAAGATCAAGCCACCGAACATCAGAACCAGGCCCACGGGCCCGAATACAAACGAGAGGCCCCCTCCCAAAACAAAAATTAGAACTCCGCTCCCCAATGGATTAAAGGGACCAGGCGTCGTCCCTCCGCGCCTGGCGTCCTCTGTAGCCCCCTGGAACGCCTCCTCGCGGATGAGAGTGAACGCCAATTCTTTGAGATCTTCCCGTCTTTCTGGTTCAGCGTTCCGGATCAGACGGCCGATCTCTTCGGCCAATGTCTCGATCTTTTGTTCTGGCGCTTGCTGCCCTGACTCGGGAGTTTCTGAAGTCACCAAAGCAGACTTTCTGGTTAATCGTTTTGATTAATATAGAAATTTTTCTTTGTCAACCAGGCGTATCAACTCATCTAAAATGTAACCCAAGGGGGTATCGTTGACTCATTTGGAATGTAACCCACAACTGGTTGATCA
>JACQUW010000009.1 GCA_016210115.1 Deltaproteobacteria bacterium
CTGTATGTACTATCCCACTTTGAAAAAGGGGGATACAGGGGGATTTCTCTGCCGTGAAGTGCCAGGAGCGTTCAGCAAATCTTATCGACAGGACATTAGATGAGCGTTGACTCTCACGACTACAGCATCATCGGGAAGCCTCTCCCGAAGAAGGATGCCTGGATCAAAGCCGCCGGCGAAGCGAAGTATGCCGATGATCTGTTTTTTAACGGAATGCTTTACGGCAAGCTCCTCCGCAGCCCGCACCCGCACGCGAAAATCGTTCATGTCGACGTGAGCCGGGCGGCAACTCTAGCCGGCGTTCGGGCTGTGGTTACGGGCAAAGATTTTCCCGGAATCAAATATGGCAACATGCCGCAGACCCGGGATTATCTTCCGCTTGCTATCGACAAGGTCCGCTACGCCGGCGAAGAAGTGGCGGCAGTGGCGGCCATCGATGAGGATACGGCAGAGGAAGCATTGGACCTCATCCGGGTCGAATACGAGCTTTTACCGGCGGTGTTCGACCCCGAAGGGGCAATGGAGCCCGGCGCGCCCCAACTCCATGAGCATGCCGCGTCGAACATCTCATCGCAGACGGCATTTCATTTTGGCGACGTGGAGCGCGGCTTTGCCGATTCCGATTACGTCCGGGAGGACCTCTTTGAGACCCAGCCCATCAAGCAGGGCATGCTCGAGCCTCACGCCTGCGTAGGCCTGTGGGACAATACCGGCAGGATAACGCTCTGGGCGTCCAAACAAAGCCCGTATGTCGTCTGGAGACAGCTGTCGATGGGGCTCGGGATCGAGCCCGGGAAAATTCGCTTCATCCAAACCTTCGTCGGCGGAGGTTTTTCCGGAGGCAAGCAGGAAGCGATGCCGATGGATTTTTGCGCTGTCCTCTTATCCAAAAAGAGCGGCCGCCCCGTGAAATTCGTTCACACGATGGATGAGGTGCTGACGATCGGCCACATGCGCCATCCAATGAAAATCTGGCTCAAGACCGGGATCAAAAAGGATGGAACGCTTTTGGCGCAACACTGCAGGATCATCGCCAACGGCGGTGCTTACTCCAGCATTGGCCAGCTCAGCATGTATATTCCCGGAGCGATGCTGAATCTCCCTTACCGATTGCCGAACGTCAAATACGAGGCTTATCGGGTTTACACCAATAACGGTTTTTGCGGAGCGCTGCGAGGGCATACGATTCCGCAAATCTGTTTTGCTCGCGATTCCCAACTGGAGATTATCGCTAAAAAGCTCAGGCTTGATCCGGTCGAGATGAGACTCAAAAACGCCGCTGAGCCGGGTGAGACGACTGCCAACGGATTTCGCCTGACCACTTTCGGGTTCCGGGAGTGCATAGGCGCGGTGGTGGAAGCCTCGGGCTGGCGCGAAAAGCACGCAAAGCTCCCCAAATATCGCGGCATCGGGATGGGCTGCGGGTCTCTGGTAAGCGGCGCGCGTCTCATGGGCCACTCCGCCTCGGCAGCCGAACTGAGGGTTCAAGAAGATGGAACGGTGTTGCTGACGACGGGTTCGACCGACGTGGGACAGGGAGCTGACACTGTTCTCTCCATGATCGCCGCCGAGGTGCTCGGGGTTGAGATCGAGGATGTTCGGTTCGCAATGGTCGATACGGATATCACGCCCGTGGATCCAGGGACCTTTGGGTCGCGCGTTACTTTTTGGACGGGCAACGCGGTAAAGTTTGCGGCGGAAGACGCGCGGCGGCAACTCGCGCAGGTAGCGGCTGAAAAACTCGGCGTAGCCCCCGGCGAGTTGATTTTTCGCAATCGACAGGTTTATGCGCGGGAGGAGCCGCAAAGGAGCTTGGGGTTTGGCGAGCTGGTGCGAATGGCCGAATACAGGCAGGGACGAATCATTATGGGAAGGGGCAGCTACTCATCCGGGGACGAGCTGATTGATTTTCGCACCGGCCGCGGAAACATGTCTCCGGCCTACACCCCCTCGGCTTGTGTCGCCGAGGTGGAGGTGGACCCGGAAACGGGGCAGGTGACGGTGACCGGGATCTGGGGCGCGCATGACTGCGGATACCCGCTCAATCCTTTGCTGGTCAAAGGCCAGGTGCTGGGCGCAACCGTTATGTGCATTGGACAGGCGCTCTATGAAAACCTCATACGAATCGATGGCCGTGTGATGAATGCCTCGTTTCGCGATTACAAGATGCCGCTGGTGACGGATGTGCCGAAACTCGCCCACGTCGATCATATCAACATCATCACGAATGATGCGTCCGGTCCCTTCGGCGCAAAAGAGGCGGGCGAAGGAGCGGCAACGGCGGTTATTGCAGCCGTGGCCAATGCCGTTTACGATGCCACCGGGATCAGGTTCAAGAGTCTTCCTATCTCGCCGGATCGTGTTCTCTTCGGTCTCAAAGATCTGCAGGAAAAATCAGATCATGTTGCAGGAGAGTAGATGCAGATTGTCGTGAGTTCGAATTTCGAACTGCCGGGCTTCCCCGAGGAAGGTGGGTTGCAAGTGCAGGAGGGCAGCACGGTGGGATCGTTATTGACGCTCCTCTCCCAGCGGTCGCGGCTCAAGATTATCGAACCCGGCAGTGGCCGGGTCAACACTTCTGATTTCGCCGTTATCCTTAACGGCAAAGAGCACCCATTGTGGCCGCAAGGTCTGAACACGCCTCTTCGAGATTACGACGAGATCCAGATCCTGATAATGCCTCTGGGTGGCGGATAAAACGATTTGTACGTAGGGGCGCGATGCATCGCGACATTATCAGAAGGAGAATATAGGGGCGTGATTTATCGCGCCCGTTACGAGAAAGGAGAATGCAGTGAAGGCGATTGATGTGCATGCGCACCTGAATACCAAAGAGATGATGGTGGATTCGCTGGGAAAGTACAACGAGGCGATGCAAAAATATTACAAATTCGATCTCAAGACCAAAACGCCGGAAGAGATGGCGGATGATTTTGTGCGGGCCGATGTGAAGGGAATCCTGATGGGATGGGACGCGGAGCATGCTTCGGGCTTGCCAAAGCTCAGTAACGACGAACTGGCGGCAATCGTGAAGAAATTTCCCGCTGCGTTTATCGGCGGATTTGCCGGCGTCGATCCCTGGAAAGGGGAGATGGCGCTGCAGGAAACAGAGCGCGCCGTCAAACGGTTGGGGCTCATGGGTCTTAAGTTCCAGCCCGCGGTTCAGGCTTTCTTTCCCAACGATCGGCAGTTCTACCCTCTGTGGGAGAAGTGTGTGGAGCTGAAAATTCCCGTTCAGTTCCATACGGGAACAACCGGGATAGGGGCCGGACTTCCCGGCGGGATGGGAATCAAGCTCCAATACTGCCAGCCGATTTTGCTCGACGCGGTGGCGGCGGACTTTCCCGACCTCACCATTATCGCCTGCCACCCTTCCTGGCCCTGGCAAGATGAGATGATCGCGGTTCTTCTTCATAAGGCAAACGTTTACAACGAGCTTTCGGGATGGTCGCCGAAGTTTTTCAGCGACGCTTTGAAGAAAGAGATAGGCGGAAGGCTGCAGGATAAATTCATGTTCGGATCCGACTATCCGGCCTTGACTCACGAGCGGTTGTTCAAGGATTGGGACGCTCTGGGCCTTAAACCGGAGGTTCTGGAAAAAGTTTTTTACAAAAATGCCCAGAGAATCCTTGGAGTCGAGTAAGGTAGCGAAATAGCCGTTCAACGATCCTATCACCCTCCCCGTAATCCCCTCCCGTCAAGGGCCGTCAAGGGAGGGGAGATTTTTTAGGTTTCCTCTCCTCTTGCGGGAGAGGGCCTGCCTGAGCGTGTCGAAGGGGCGAGGGGTATGTAAAGTGATTTATAACCGTCACTATAACTGAGGTAATGATCATGTCGAAGACGCCAAAAACATTCGAAGAATGGTGGGTGGGAAGCCACTACCGTCGGTTCGTTCAGAGGGAAGGCCTTCCGTTGTACGAAGGCAGCTATCTGGAGAACCTTGCCACTCTTCCCCTGGCCGATTGGGAGAGAAGGGGAGGGAAGGCCGCGTACACGCGATTAGGAAATTACGAGACGGTGAGCCTTCAGGTGATTGAGATCCCGCCGAAAGGGGAGCTCAAGCCCGAGCGCCACATGTACGAAGCCGTGATGTACGTGATGAGCGGGACAGGCGCGACCACGATCTGGCAGGAAGGAGAGCCCAAACGGACCATCGAATGGGGGGAGGGGGCGCTGCTGGCGATCCCACTTAATGCCTGGCACCAGGAGTTCAACAGCTCGGGCGACAAACCCTGCCGGATCTTTTTCGGCACGAACATGGCCCAGGTGATCAATCTCTATCAAAACCTCGATTTTGTCTTCAATAATCCCTTTGTCTTTAAAGACCGATACAGTTACTCAATGGAAGAAAATTACACTGAGAAAGGGAAGCACTGGAACTTGAGGCTGTTCCAGACCAATTTTATTGCCGATATCAGGAACTTTGCGCTGGACACCTGGGCGGAGAAAGGCACCCGGACGTCGATCATGCGCCTCTACATGGGCAATGCGAGCTCG
This sequence comes from Deltaproteobacteria bacterium, assembly GCA_016210115.1. Lineage (GTDB taxonomy): Bacteria > Desulfobacterota > Binatia > UBA9968 > UBA9968 > JACQUW01. The sequence continues at coordinate 4,498 of JACQUW010000009.1, forward strand.
CAGATTCATATTTTGGAGGTCGCCGAAGGCACCTACGTCACGGCGCATCGACACGGGCCGGGAGCGCACGTGATCGTCGTGGATGGCGAGGGGTATGAGCTGCTATATATGCCGGGGGACGAGATGAATCCGGAGCGGCGGCGAAAAGTCCCCATCGGACCTTATGGAGTCGTTGCCCCGCGGCTGAACGAATATCACCAGCATTTCAATATCGGCAGAGGCCCGTTCAGGCAGCTTGCCTTCAAGGGGTGGGAGCAAAGCCCAGCCACGACGACAAGCCGGGGAGATTACGATCCCGTCGGCGCGGCCCGGAGTGACGATCCTCATGCGTTTGCCTTTAAGCTTCGCTACGACAAGGAAGACCCCTCAATAAAAGAAGAATATTACAAAGAGCTCGAGAAAAAAGGCATTACGCTCAGGCTCGAGCCCATCGATCAGGGACCGGCCTAATGGTCAATGGTCAATCGTCAATAGCGAAAAGTGAAGTTCACCCTCTTTGCGCGAGCACGGCGTTGAACTCTCCATCTGGCACTTTGCATTGAGATTGTATGGACTTTCGTCTTTCGTCCGATCAGGCGCTGCTCAAGAGCACGGCGCGTAAACTTTCCGAGGAGCGCTTTCGCGCATCCGCGTTCAAATGGAAAGGGGAATACCCCGCGGCCAACGAGAAGATCTTACGAGATCAAGGCTTTTTCGCGGTGAGCCTGCCGCAGGAATACGGCGGGGGCGGGCTCACGCTTTTGGAAGAGCTGTTGGTCCTGGAAGAGGTCGGACGGGTTTGTCCGGACACCGCCTCCGCGCTGACACTGGCCGGGCCGCCGCGGATCATAGCGGAGATCGGATCGGAGAGCCTTAAAAGGAGATACCTTCCGGGCTTTTGCCGGGAGGGCAAAAAAATCGGAATAGCCATTTCTGAAGCCGAGGCGGGATCCGCCGTGACCGAGCTCAGAACCAAAGCGAGAGCCGAGAGCGGCAAGGTCATCCTGGACGGAGGAAAGATCTTTATCAGCCATGCGGACGTCTGCGCCGCGTTCCTGACGTTTGTCAGGTTCGAGGAAGGAATCGGCGCCGTGCTGATCGATGAGGGAACGCCTGGATTGGAGCTCGGGAAGCCCGACATCAACATGGCGGGCCATCGTCAATACACGCTCTTTTTCGACGGCTGTGAGATTCCTGAGGAGAATGTATTGACGCGCGGCGAGAACGGCTTCAAGCGGCTCATTCAAGCTTTCAACGCAGAGAGGTGTTTGAGCGCCGCCTGGGCCGTTTCGATCGCCCTTTGCGCTTTTGACTTTGCGGTGGAATACGCCCGCGACAGGAAGCAATTCGGCCGGCGGATAGGGGACTTTCAAGGCATCCGGTGGATGCTCGCGGAGATGGCGATGAAGATCGAAGCCGCGAGGCTCCTCACCTACCAGGCGGCGACGGATTCCACCCGGCTAAAGAGCTCAATGGCAAAGGCGATGGCCAGTGAAATGGTGGAGAAGGTCAGCAGCGATGCCTTGCAGATTTTCGGCGCATACGGATACATCCGGGAGCATCCTCTGGAGTATCTCTATCGCCTCGCCCGCGGACGGAAGATCGCGGGCGGGACTCTGGAAGTCCAAAAGAACATGATGGGGGATGAATTATTGAGGAAGGGATTCCATAAGGAGGAATAAAGATGAGTGAGGCGGACCCAATTCTGTTGGATAAAAGAGGCGCCGTCGCCACGATAACCGTCAACCGGCCGGCGAAGCGCAACGCGATTAGCCGAGCGGTCATCGACGGCTGGAGCCGGGCGCTAAAGGAAGTCGAGGCGGATGCGGCAATCAAAGTGGTGATTGCCACGGGGGCAGGCGATGTCGCATGGTCGGCCGGCTATGACATGGATTATCTCGCCAGCCTTTTTCACGGCGATCCGTCCAAACCCGATGACTCCGGGCTCGAACTCAACAACGCGATTCGGAATTCATCCAAAATAACCATTGCAGCGGTGAACGGTTTTTGTCTCGGCGGCGCCGTGACCGTGCTCCTCTCGCACGATCTCGCCATCGCCTCAGAGAAGGCCCAGATCGGTTTACCGGAAATCTTCAGGGGATTTCCGCCTCGTTACGTGGTCGCTGCTCTCGTACGGGCCATTCCCATGAAGCCGGCGATGGAGATGCTGATTACGGGAAGGAATCTCAGCGCCGCGGAATCCCGGCAAATCGGCCTGATCAATCGCGTGGTGCCGAACGGCGAACTTCAGGAGGCAGCGCAGCGCTGGGCCGAGGAGATCGGCCGGTATGACGGGCTTACTCTCCACTATACGAAAAAATCCGTATACGAATGTATGGACCAGGCGAGTTATGCCGAGGCGATGAAGACGAACATCGCCATTCACGAAGAGCACAACCGGGTCAATCCAGGTTTGGCAAAAGGTTTGGAAGAGATGAGACAGGCAAGGGCCAAGAGGTAACGAAAATGAAAACGCTTAGGCTTTCAGCTCTCCTGGGTACGTTGGTTTTTATTGGGACCGGGGCATTGGCCCAGGAGAAGGTTCGCGTTTCCTATTCCAGCCGCAGCTATTCGTCTCTTCCCGCTTACGTTGCGCATGCCAGTGGATTCTTTCGAGACGAACGTCTGGATGTGGAGCTTATCCAAATGCGGCCCGCAATCTCGTCAACGGCGCTTCACAGCGGCGACGCGCCGGCCACCCTCACCTTCGGCAGCACCGTTGGGGCGATCGTCTCGGGCTTTCCCTTCAAGATCGTGACTGTCCTTGCCGAAAAACCGATCCACCATCTGGTGGCCCGCCCTGAGATCCGCACGGTTCAGGATCTGAGAGGAAAAAAACTGGGCGTATCCCAGCTCAACGGGACGGACGAGTTCGCCGCCCACGCGATTCTCGAAGCCTTGGGTTTCAACCCGAAGGACGTCAAGGCGATAGCCTTGGGAGACGAAGGGATCCGGCGAGAGGCGTTGCGGAAAGGCGTCGTGGACGTGTCGGCGATCTCGCCGCCGGGTCCGGTCCAATTGGCGCAGCAGGGCTTCCGTATTCTCGGAGGTCCCAAGGATGTCAAAATCGGCTCCCCTTCATCCGGCCTGGCGGTTACGGACAAAACTCTGAAGGAGAAGCAGGATCTGGTTCGCAGGCTCATCCGGGCGTTGCTCCGCGGCCTTCGTGTAATCCACGAGAACCCTGAGGCGACGAAAAAAATCATGGCAAAGTGGCTCTCGCAGTCCCCTCAGGTGGCCTCCGACTCTTACGATCTGATCGTTTCCTCCTTCAGTCGCGACGGAGAGCTGGATGAAAAGACCCTGAAAGCGGTTATCGAGGCGCGCAGAAGGAGCGCTAAAGTGGAAAAGGAAATCCCGCCGGAGCAGGTCGTGGATTTTGCTCTGGTGCGGGAAGTGCGGAAGGAGCTGGGTTTTTGACGTAAAGCTTCGAATGAATTTCGGATCGGGCTAATCAATTCAGTGAGGGAGAACGAGCGTGGCCTTTAGAGACTTAAGGGAATTCGTGGAGAAGATAGAAACCTCGGGCGGGCTGCTGCGAGTAAAAAAGGAAATAGATCCTAACCAGGAGATTTCAGCCGCAATTATAAAGGCAGGGCCTGCGGCGGTTCTGTGTGAAAAAGTCAAGGGCTACGATATTCCGGTGGTCGCCAATCTTTTCGGGGATCGGGAAAAGATAAACATGGCGCTTGGCCTCGAGAAGGAAAATCCCATCGAGGAATACCTGAAACGCGTGGAAAGACTTCAGCCGCCGATAGAGGTCGGTTATGGGCCGGTCAAGGAGCATGTCGTCACGGGTGAAAAGGTGGACCTCCCCGGCATGTTGCCGATCCTCGTCGTTAATGAAAAAGACGGCGGCCGGTATATTTCTTCCGGTATTATTGTCGCCAAGGACCCGGAGTTCGGGTACAACCTCGCGCTACACCGCCTTCAAATCAAAGGGAAACACAGGGCCGGGATCTACATGAGCGAGCTGCAGCATCTCCATCTCTACTTTAAGAGAGCGGAAGAGCGGAACGAGCCTTTAGAGATTGCGGTCATCATCGGGTGCGATCCCTCTCTTTACCTGGCGTCGGTAGTGACCGGTCCACCGGACCTGGATGAGTACGCCGTGGCCGGCGCTTTGCGCAAAGAGCCTCTTGAAATGGTCAAATGCGAGACGGTGGACTTGCTGGTGCCGGCGCACGCGGAAATCGTTTTGGAAGGGAGAATGCTTCCTCACACGCGCGAGAAAGAAGGCCCGTTCGGGGAGTTCTCGAAGTATTACGGACCGGAAGGAGAGCGGCCCGTGATTGAGTTTACCGCGCTCTCTCACCGCAGCCGGCCCATGTATCAGGCCCTGTATCTGGGCCGCCGCCAGCGCGAAAACGTCTATCTAACCAGCCTGCCCAAAGCCGCCGATCTTTACCGGGCGGTTAAGGAAGTGGCCCCCGAAGTCAAGGACATCTATCTCACACCGGGCGGGTGTGGGAGATATCACGCCGTCGTTTCACTGAAAAAAAGGTTTGAAGGCGAGCCCAGGCTGATTTTGAGCGTCGTTCTGTCGCATCGAATCGGCGTGAAACACGCCATTGTCGTGGATGAAGACGTCGATATCTACGATCCGCATGAGGTCGAGTGGGCAATGGCCACGCGCTTTCAGTTCGACAGAGACTCCTTTTTTCTCAACGACACCCCTATCCATCTTGACCCGTCTTCGGCTTTTAAGAGGAAAACCGGCCTTTTGACCTCGAAGCTCGGAATGGATGCGACTCTCCCGCTAGGCGTTCCTTACCCCCAGGTCTGCGACGTCTCCAAAGAAGTCATGAAAAAGATCGAGGACAACTGGCAAGCGTATCTGGAAGGATGAACTGACAAGGGAGGGCGGGAATTCAGCCTGCTCGGCCTTGGTTATCCGTAAAAAAATCTCAGAGCAGAACCTTGCCTTCCGTTGAATGCCGAGAGATTAGCGATTCCGCGCGCGCCGTTGGCAGCTAACTAAACTCGCGCTAGGCCCCCTGCCGAATACTTTTTTCATTTCATTCGTATCATGGTTTAAAGGCCAGTTGCCCGGCCCCGCAGTGACGCCTCACCCTATAGCGACCTGTGCGCTTACCCGTCCGGGGCTGGCGGTTCGATATGTGATCAGGCGGGCTATGGACCAGGCGCTGGATGGTTGTATGATGAAAACGTCATTTGAAATCACCTTCGTTGAACAAAAAGATCCATGCCGCCACGCTCGATTGACCCGGACGATCCCGAACTTCTTGCGCTCATCAAAAGCGGCGACCACGAGGCCTTCAGTATCCTGGTGCGGCGACACATCGAGCGCTTTTACCGGCTGGCGCATGGGTATTTGCAGAACAAAGAGGCAGCGGAGGACGTCGTTCAGGAGGCTTTTCTTAAATTGTGGGAAGATCCGGGCAGATGGCAAGCGGAACGAGAAACGAAGTTCACGACCTGGTTTTATCGCATCATCGTTAATTTATGTCTCGACTGGCGAAAGAAGAAGCGCCCAGTCGAGCTCGATCCTGAGATGTCCCTCGTTGACGAGAGCGACACACCGGAGGCGGCGATGATTCGGAGGCAGCAGGAGCAATTGCTCGAAAAAGAGATTGCCGGGCTTCCCGAAAGACAACGCTTGGCGTTGAACCTATACTTCGACGAGGGTTTGAGCAATCAGGAAGCCGCCGATGTCATGGGATTGAGCCTAAAGGCGCTGCAGTCGCTGATCATGCGCGCCAAAACGGCATTGAAAGAACGAATGAAAACCTATTTGTGAGGCAGTTATGACGAAGACCGAAGACGAGAAGCTGGAAACAATGCTGCGGGCGCGGCGGGTGGAGCCTGCCAGTCCGGATCTCGCGCAGCGGATCATTCTAAAGGCGCAACAGACGCCGCAAGTTCGGTCGGTTACGCTTATCGAGTGGATCAACCAGGTATTCGCCGAGTTTCACCTGCCCAGACCGGCTTATGTCCTGGCCGGCGCGCTGCTCATTGGTTTTTTCGTAGGGCTGAGCACAGATCTGGAAACAACTAATGATGATCCGACCCCGATCCTGGCCCAAAGCTTTCTTTATACTGACGAGGCGATTTTATGAACAAAAAGTTAAAAACTGTGTTCCTTCTATCGATTATTGTTAATCTTTTACTCGTTGGCGTGCTTTTCGGCCGATGGCCGCACAGATTTTACGCGAGCTCGCCCCGCGAGGAAAGATTCCGAATGGAAATTGAAAAACTGCCGGAACCTGCACGAACGCGCTTTCGTGAAAAGCTAGACAAGCTTCGAGATACCGGCGACCCGATACGCGTAGAGATGAGGCAGGCACGGGACGAGGCAATTCGCCTCCTGGTGGCGGAGCCGTTCGATCAACGCGCTTATGACCGCCAGGTGACAAAAATCAACGAGTTGCGGATGGCAATGGCAAAACGGATGTCTGAAGACATTAGAGATGTCATCAAAGGCTTACCCACTGACCAACGTAATGCCGTGGCGGAAATCCTAAAGCGGCCGCCGCCTCGGAATAGTCCTACCGGGCGTCGCTGAAGCTGGACCGGAGCCCCTCACCCTGACCTCTTCGGAGCCCGAGGTCAGACGTCGGAGGTCAGAGGTCAAGGGTTCGAACACAGTCTCTTAAGGATTTTCCTGTCGCCCGCTCTGCGGGAAAGAGCCTGAGCGTGCCCTGACCTTTGATTCCGGCCCTCCCGGCATCCGACTTCTGACTTCGGACCTCTGGTTTTCCGCGAAGACTCTGCCCGGCTGGTTCGTATTACCAACAGATATGGAGAAAGGCACCCCTATGAATTGGAAAATCAGCTTGCCAAAGAGACCGCGCACCAAAACCATCAGCTTGCTTGTCATAGCTTTTTTGCTCATCGGCGCCTGGTACTGGTACGCGACGGCAGCCCGGAAGCCGGGGCAAGAGCAGTCTCGCGGTGTAACGGTCACGCGCGGGACAATCGAGGAACTGGTCACGTCGCAAGGCAAATTGGAGTCAAAGCAATACGTTGATGTTGGGACCCAAGTCTCCGGGCAGCTCAAGAAAATTCACGTCGATATCGGCGATACGGTGGCCCCTGGCCGGCTGCTCGCCGAAATTGATCCACGCGTCTATCAGGCCCAGGTCGAGGCCAACGAAGCACGCCTCAAAAGCCTCCGGGCGCAACTCAATCAACAGAAAGCCCAGCTCACGCTGGCGGAACAAAACCTCAAGCGAAACCAAAGCCTGATTGCCGTCGATGCCGTCAGCCAACAGGTTTTGCAGGAGAGCGAATCTCAGGCCGCGGTCGCCGCGGCGCAGGTGAAATCCATCGAGGCACAGATCCAGGAGACCGAGTCGAACCTCAAAGGTAACCTCACGAATTTGGGCTTCACAAAGATTTACGCGCCAATGCCGGGTACCGTCACGACAATGCCCGCCCGCCAAGGACAAACTTTGAATGCCAACCAGAGCGCGCCCACGATCCTGCAGATCGCCAACTTGGATACGATGACCGTGCGCGCGCAGGTCGCCGAGGCCGACGTTATGAAGCTGAAGGAGGGAATGGCCGCCTATTTCTCAACGCTGGGCAACCCGGAGCGGCGTTGGCAAGGCAAGGTCCGGCAGATTCTGCCGTCGCCGCAGATCGTCAATGACGTCGTGCTCTATGACGTCCTTATCGACGTGAAGAATGAACGCCGGCAGTTGATGACCGGCATGACCACGCAGGTGTTCTTCATCTTCGGCAAGGCTGAAAACGCCACGATCGTTCCGGCCGAGGCCCTGACGCGGCGCGTTCCGGATCAGGACAACGGGTCAGGAAAAGCCTACCGTGTCACGGTCGTCACCGATAAAGGCCACGAGCGGCGTGTGATTCACGTCGGCCTGCAGACACGCACGCAAGCAGAGGTCACCGATGGGCTGGCGGCCGGCGAACGTATCCTTGTCGATCGTCCGGATGGAACCCCGGGCGCGCTGGGCAACGCGGGGCGAAACAGAGCCCCCCGGTTCAATCGAGGGCCGCAACTATGAACGGAACTATCCTCGAACTGAGCGATATTCACAAGCACTACACCAACGGCGATGCGACAGTGCGCGCCTTGGACGGCGTGTCTCTCGTCATTGGCCGCGGAGAATTTGTCGCGATCATGGGACAATCCGGCTCGGGGAAATCCACGCTGATGAATATTATCGGCTGTCTTGATCGCCCGACTTCAGGCAGTTACCGGGTGCTGGGCAAGGAAGCGGCCTATCTTTCCGCCGACGATTTGGCGGCGTTGCGCCGCGAAACTTTTGGCTTTGTGTTCCAGCGCTATAATCTCCTGGCTACGGCCACGGCCGGAGAAAATGTGGAAATCCCTTCGGTCTATGCCGGCTTGCCGAAACAGAAGCGCTCCCAACGGGCGAGCGCTCTGCTGCAGCGGCTCGGGCTCGGTGAACGAATCCAGCATCGTCCCGCTGAGCTTTCCGGCGGGCAACAACAGCGGGTGGCCATCGCCCGTGCGTTGGTCAACGACCCGCTGGTGATCCTTGCCGACGAGCCCACCGGCGCTCTCGACAGCAGGAGCGGAGACGAAGTGCTGGCGTTGCTCAAGCAACTGCATGCCGAAGGCCGCACGATCATCCTGATTACCCACGAGGAAAATGTTGCCCGCCATGCCGGCAGGATCGTGCGAATACAGGACGGGCACATTGTCGAAGACAGCGGACCGGCCGCTATAGGGAGGCCGGAAACGGATAGCGATGCGCTCAGAGCCGGATCGAACGGCGTCAGCTTTTCCGCCAGCCTGCAGGAGGCGCTCGTTGCCGCCTGGCGTTCTCTGCGGGTCAATCTGTTTCGCACCGTTCTCACGTTACTCGGCATCATCATCGGGGTGGCGGCCGTGGTCGCGATGTTGGCAGTCGGTGAAGGCAGCCGGCAAAAGGTGCTTGATCGAATCACTTCGTTTGGGACCAACCTCATGGTGGTGAGGCCGGGCGCCGCCGGGATTCGCGCCGCCGGAGATATTGCGACTCTGGTGCCTGATGACGCTATCGCTATCCGGGGCCTGCCCAATGTCGAACTCGCGCTGCCCGAGCGCAGCAGCCGTATGACGGTTCGCCACGGCAATCGGGACTATCAAACCTCCATTCAGGGAACCGGGCAGGATTTTCCGCGCGCTCGTGACTGGCCCGTGGCCGACGGACAATTTTTCAGCGCAGAGGACGTGAGGGCCTACGCGCCTGTGGTCGTGCTGGGCCGCACCGTAGCGAAAACGATTTTTCCTGAGGGCGGCAGCCCGGTCGGAAAGTACGTCCTGCTGAAAAACGTCCCCTTTCTCGTGATCGGTGTCATGACTGAAAAGGGCGCCTCGCCGATGGGTGGCGACCAGGATGACGTCATCTTCGTGCCGATCAACACGGGCCTGGTCCGGCTGTTCGGCAAAAAGTATCTGAGCAGCATTACCGTCAAAGTCTCAGATACGGCGGATATCGAAGCGACGCAGGAGCGGATTGAAAACCTGTTGCGGGCGCGCCATCGAACGGAGGACTTCAGCGTCCGCAATATGGCCTCGTTTCTTCAGGCCGCGATGGAGACCCAGGACACCTTTACGCTCCTTTTAGGCACCGTCGCGGCGATATCGCTGCTGGTCGGAGGCATCGGCGTTATGAACATCATGCTCGTGAGTGTGGTCGAGCGCACGCGGGAGATCGGGATCCGTATGGCGACCGGAGCGCGCATGCGCGACATTCTACTCCAATTCAACATCGAAGCCGCCGTCGTCTGCGCCGCCGGAGGCCTTGTGGGTATTGCCGTCGGTGTGGCGGCGGGAATGGTTCTGCGCTACAGCGGCATGAGTGTTGTATTTTCGGTCGCGCCCGCGGTGCTTGCTTTCGCCTGCGCGTCTGCGACGGGTCTGATTTTTGGTTATCTGCCCGCGCGCAAAGCGGCCCGGCTCGATCCAGTGATTGCTTTGGCTTCGGAGTGAGCTATGCACAAGTATTCGCTCGTTGGTTTGATTTTTTCTCTAGCGCTTTCGGCTTGCAGCCTGGCGCCGAAATATGAGCGCCCCCAAATGGCTATTCCCGAAGGCTGGAGCAGCACTCCGGGAACTGTCGCAGCCGCGGAGACAAACGGCCGGCCTTTCTGGCAGGAACTGGGGAGCGAAGAGCTCAATTATCTGATGAAGGTCGCTCTGGCGCAAAATCTCGACCTCGACGCCGCCTTACACCGGATCGAACAGGCGCGGGCGCAAGCAAAGGTTGCCGGGGCGCCTCTCTATCCTTCCATCGAGGCGAGCGGCGGAACGTCACGGACCTTTCAGGACCCCAGGGACACCAACGCGGCGCGCGGCGCCGGCAGCATCAGCTATGAGATCGACTTGTGGGGCAAGAACCGCAGTAACTTAGCTGCCGCGAAATACCGCGCTCAGGCGACACAGTTCGACCGCGATGCGCTGCAACTGATTGTAACCTCCGAAACGGCGAATTTTTATACGCAGGCTCTCAGCCTCAATGAGCGGATTCGTATTGCGGAATATAATTTAAAAAATGCCGACGAGGTTCTGCGCATCATCGAAGCGCGTTATCGCGCGGGCAGCGTCTCCGCGCTGGAAGTGTCGCAGCAGCGCGTTGCCGTGAACAATTTTCGCGCGTCTCTGACATCGCTCAATGAGCAAAAAACGACGACTTTAAATGCGCTTGCGACGCTCCTTGCAAGGGCGCCGCAGAGCTTCGCGGCGCCGAAAGAAACCTTTGCGTCATTGAGATTGCCAGAGGTGGACCTCACGCCGCCCGCCGCGGTCCTGACCGCCCGTCCCGATATCAAAAGCGCGGAAGCGGCGCTTCGCGCCGCCAATGCCGACATCGGCGCAGCCCGGGCGGCATTCTTTCCCTCGCTGACGCTGGGACTCGATGCCAGCATGGCCGCCGGCTTCGGCAATCCGGCGGCCTCAGCGATTTCGATAGCCAACAGCGTGCTCGCGCCGATCTTTAACGGGGGCAGGCTGAGGGGAAATCTCGAAAGCGTCACCGCGCGCCAAAAAGAACTGGCGGCGCAGTACCAAAAAACCGTGCTCACCGCGTTTAAGGAAGTGGAAGATGCGCTTGCCGCGCTGAAGAGCAACAACGACCAGGCGGCCCTCTCAAGGGAATCGGTCCGGGAATCGCAGAATGCGTACAATATCGCCAAGGCGCGCTTCGATGCCGGCGCCATCGACTACTTGACGTTGCTCGAAACCCAGAGGAGCCTCTTTCAGGCTCAGGATGATCAGATCGCAATCTATGCGGCTCAGCTCCAGGCGTTTATCCAGTTGAGAAAAGCGCTGGGGGCATGACGGGGACTTTCTTGAGGCGGCCCTGAGTTTCCTCAGGGACAGGTATTGAAACTTTCACTCTGGAGCCGACCGTAATCCGAAAATTTTCTTTGGTATTGAGGCCGGAACCGCTTCAAACAACTTCCTCGCCTTCCCATAGAGGGAGAGGATTAGAGGTGAGGGTGGTGCGCATCGAATTTGCCCTCACCCTCGCCCTTCCGCGACGGGAGAGGGACGCCGGGGATAAGTGTCACTTTGTGCTTCATGACAGTTCCTCTTGCCGCACAGGCGGCGACGGATCCGCACTTCCGGCTTTCTAGTTTATTTTACACGAACCTCCGCTGAAGATCAGCCGAGCCGGCGGGAGCGCGGGGTTGGAAGGAAGATCTGATCTTGACGCGACGCCAAGAATAGGACTATCAGTTGGTAAAATGGAGACTCTGATTGCGGGTCCTAGGCGTTCAGTAAGAAGGGCACGCAACGTTTTCTCCCTATAAAAGGGACGCGGGCCCGCGGGGATCGGGATAGAAACCATGAGAGCGCTGCGATGTTTGTCTTGCGCGATTGTTCTTCTCCTTAGCTTCTCGCTCCAAGCGCAAGGCCAACCCCAAGACAGCAGCCGTGCTCTGAAGAAAGTTACCTTTTCCTATTCTGCGGTGAGCTTGAGCTGGCTTCCGGTCAAGGTGGCGGCGGAAAAGGGGTTTTTTCGTGAAGAGGGGCTTGAGCCGCAGCTTGTGCAGATGAGAGGGAATGTAGTCACGACTGCCCTGGGAAGCCAGAATATAGATTTTTCCGTGAACATATCGCCGGTTCTAAATGGGGCGATCCAGGGGCTGGGGCTCAAGCTCGTAGCCGTGCTCAGCACCCGACCGCTTTTTTCGCTGGTGGTCCGGCCGGAGATTAAGACTACCGCGGACCTCAAAGGTAAAGTTTTTGCGGTGAACGCTTTTGGCAACTCTCAGGCGATCCTCACCGAAAAGCATCTGCAGTACCTTGGGCTTGCGAAGGAGGATTACAAGCTGATCGCCATGGGAGGAACCGCGGCCCGGATTGCCGCGATGGAGAAGAATCTCGCCCAAGGAAGCTTAATGCCAGCCCCGGCAAACGTGTTTCTCGAAAGTCAGGGTTACCGCTTGCTGGGCAACACTGCCGAGGTGGTTGCTAACCCGATCGGAGGGCTGGGAACACACGAAGACAAAATCAGAAGACAACCTGACGTTATAAAAGGGGCGATACGGGCTGCGCTCAAGGGACTGCGCTTTGTTCAAAGCCGTCGCGAAGAGACCATGAAGGTGATCATGAACTGGGTGCGGGTGAGCGAGAGGGACGCGGGCAGGGTCTATGACCTATCCAAAGTGGGCTACAGCAAGAATGGCTTTGTCAGCGATGAAGAGCTATCGATCGAGTGGGAATTCGTTCGGCGGGAAACAAAGAGAATCAATATACCGGTCTCGGTAGCGCGGGATTTCACCTTATTGGCCGAGGTGCGGCGAGAGTTGGGGTTTAAGTGAGATTCTTTGCGGCGCCGATGCGCCGGGGACTTCGCAGCTATTGCGTTTTCCTCGGGATCAGGCTCGGCCTTGTACTAGGCTTGCTCCCGCTCGGGGCCATTCCAGCAGGTGGCCAGGTAACCGTGCGCGCTGCGTCGCCGAATCGAGGAATCCCTTTTTTCCCTATGTACGTGGCCCGCGACATGGGCTTTTTCCGGAATGAAGGTCTCCTGGTGGAAGAGGTCGTCATGGGGCTCGACGTGGCAATTTCGGGTGTTCTGGCAGGAGAACTAGGCTATGTAACCGGGACAGGTTCGGCGACGCGTGCCGCAGTTACGGGTGTTCCCGTTAAAGTTGTGATGTTCACGTTCGACAAAATCATTTTCACTCTCCACGTCCTCCCGACGATCAAGTCCATCGCCGACCTCCGAGGAAAGAGGGTCGCTGTGAACAGGCCGGTGACGACCGATGCGGTTTTTGCCCGTGCGGCGCTTGAGCGCGGCGGAGTTGATCCGGCAACAGTCACCTTGAGCTCCATGGTCGCTACGTCGACGCGCTTTGCCGCTCTCAAATCGGGAGCTGTAGAGGCGGCCGTTCTTACGCCACCTTTTGATGCCCTGGCCATGAAGGAAGGATACCGCATCCTTGCAAAGGCCTCCGATGTTTTGGACATGCCCTGGTCAGGTCTGGCCACGTCCGCCAAACGATTGGCTGAGAAGTCCGGAGAGGTGAAGGCCATGATCCGGGCTCTGCTGCAGACGCTTCAATTCATTAGGCTAAACCGGGAGCGATCGATCGCCCTTATCCGAAAAGAGTTTAGTCTCGATGAAGTACTGGCGTCCCATGTCTATGATCAGATGATTCCCGCTTTGAGCGCCGATGGCACCGCCAGCGCCGGCGCTATAGAGAACGATCTGGCTCTCGCTCGGCGCTCGTTAAAAATTGCAAAGCCGATCGAGGCATCTCAGGTCGTTGATTTTTCGCTCCTCAGTGAAGCTCGGCGTGCTCTCAGCCGCAGGCCCTAAAAGCTGGCGGCCGCGATTTTTCTTGCGCGCCGAGCGATCGAGCTTCGACCATGCTAGCACGTGCTTTCGGGGGGAATAACCATGAAGTCTTGCGTCGCCCGCTCTCCGAACCCGCGCAATGGGTTCGTACTTATTCCCACCGCCGGTTACCTGCCTGCCGGCAGGCAGGTCGGATGCGCGGGCTCTCCGAACGGACAGCGGCTTTCATATGGCCGGATCCTGATAGCGCCGAGTGGTTTGTTGCCGTCACTTCGCTCTGGGGAAAGGAAAAGACGATAGGTTTTTTGAAGAAACTGGTCGCGCAGGAGCCAGTCAAGCAAAGCCGGGATTTGAACCTGAATAGGGGATTCTCCTGATTGCAGGACCTCCAGTATGTGCCCAGAATTAATCGAGAGGAGCTTATGAAAAAAACGGAACTGACGTTGCCGGAAATCGCGCTTATAGCTGGAACTCGCGGAGTTCTTGGGGCTGGACTTGCGTTGCTGCTTGCGGACAGACTTACTGACGATCAGCGGAAAGCGGTTGGCTGGGCTCTCTTCCTTATCGGCGCGATCACCACAATCCCGCTAGCCCTGGGGGTATTTGGCAAAAGACAATAGCGATCGGGCGAATAACCTCATTGCCCGCGGCCCCAGGAGGCGTACCGAGCTTACAGAACGGAAGATGCTCGATACGCCTTGGATTTTGATCCTAACGATAATAGCGCGAGCTTTATCTTTCCTCTCTTGCGGTCCTCGCGGTTAGATAGGCGGCGGCCTTGGCGAGATAAGGCAGCGCCTTTTTGCCGAGAAATCCGAAGAACAGGCCGAAGCCGACCAGGGGAAGAAAGATCACATACACCGCTCCCATCGTAGGGCCGAGCGCAAGAATGAACGGTGTCGGGATGCGGTAGTAGCTCAGTTCCTCAGCTCCCGGGAGAATGCCACCTTTCTTCGAAA
>JACQUW010000164.1 GCA_016210115.1 Deltaproteobacteria bacterium
GGCTTACACCGCGCACAGCCCAACGCGTGAAAGGCCCCCGCAGGACTCGAATCATGATCTTCGGCGATTCCACGGTTGTCGGCCGTGCGGTGCCTCAGGACAAGACCATCCATGTCCAGCTAGAGAAGCTCCTTCGTTCTGAAGGAGTTGCTACGGATGTCATCAATGCGGGGGTCCAGGGCTATTCAACAGATCAGGTGTCGTTGAGGATCCAGCAGTTGATACCCCTCTATCAGCCGGATGTTGTTATCTATGGCCTGTGCTCAAACGACTTCGGCGGCAATGTCTCCAGACAAGCTTATGGAGTTCCCAAGCCGGTTTTTGTGCTGGCGAAGGATGGAAAGCTCGAAGAGCTGCCACCCGATTTCCCGAATAACGGCGGCATTCAGCCATTTGGGAGCGGCCCGAGCCAGTGGATTCAGTATTCGGCCCTGTATCGGTTTTTTCATCCAGAAATCGTTAAGCTGCGAGCAAAGCTCATGGGGTGGGAGAAACGAAACCTCCTTGGCTTGGCGCCGGAGATATATTATCGTCCGGAAGCTTTGGACGAGATTAACTGGCCGCTGTTTATAGCACTTCTGCGGCAGATGGATTCATTTGCCCGTAAAAACGGGGCAAGGTTCTTCTTTCATGCCTACCCGGCCATCGAAGAGGTGTGGACCCCTTATATTGAAAACACTGAGCGCGAGCTCGGACTGGAGCCGGGGAAATATGATCGCTATGCCCTTCAAAGGCGCTTACGGCAGGCGGCTGCAGATGCATCAGTTTTCTTTTGCCCAATGATCGACTATTTCGTCGCGAATCAGCGGCGCGGCCCGTTTCATCTCCTGCCTCGCGACCCGCATGCCAATCCAGTCGGCTACCAGCTTCAGGCTGAAGTGATCGCGAAATGCCTGCGGGAATTTGGAGTCTTCCCAAATCTGGCAGATAGCTGATTGGAGCTGCAGTAGGGCTGACGCTGTACTAGACGCTGGTTCTTTTTTGTCTGATTTTTCTGCCTGGCTAGGTCTAATTTCTGCTTTCCCAATTTTAATAACATGTCCAACGTCGCCATAAAGGTCGAAAACCTCGGCAAGCTCTACCGCATCGGAGAGCGCGAGCGCTATCTCGCGTTGCGCGACGTCCTGACTCGGCTGTGGCAAGCGCCGTTCCGTTATTTGCATAATGGACATCCGAAGCCAGAAGTCAGAGATCAGATGTCCGACATCAGACCTCAGACCTCGTTCTCCGTTTCTCCGCCCTCGGACCCCAGTTCTCAGACCTCAGACCTCGGACCTCAGACCTCGGTCTCCTGTCCTCCAACCTCCAGCCTCCGTTCTCCGCTCCCTGCTCCCTGCTCCCTGCCCCCTGCTTCTTCGGATGAGTTGTGGGCGTTACGGGGGGTGAGTTTCGAAGTTAACCACGGCGAAGTCGTCGGCATCATTGGCCGGAACGGAGCCGGAAAAAGCACTCTTTTAAAGATCCTCTCCCGCATCACCAAACCGTCGGAAGGGTACGCGGACATCAACGGCAGAGTGGGGAGCCTGCTGGAAGTAGGCACCGGATTTCATCCGGAGCTGACCGGGCGAGAAAACATTTATCTCAACGGCGCGATTCTCGGGATGAAGAAAGCCGAGATTCAGCGCAAGTTCGACGAGATTGTAGCTTTTGCAGAAGTAGAGAAGTTCATCGATACCCCGGTGAAGCACTATTCCAGTGGGATGTATGTGCGATTGGCGTTTGCGGTCGCCGCTCATCTGGAACCTGAGATCTTATTGGTGGACGAAGTATTGGCGGTCGGCGACGCCGCGTTTCAGAAGAAGTGTTTAGGGAAGATGGGAGATGTGGCGAAAGAAGGCCGGACGGTGCTGTTTGTGAGTCATAATATGGGATCGGTGCAAAATCTTTGTCAGAGAGGTGTTCTACTCGAGTGCGGTCGGATCATATATAGCGGAGCCCAAACCAAAGCGATCGCACAGTATCTTAGTGGTCCAATGAGTGATAGATCTTCCCTGAGGGAACGCTTGGGCCGACGCGGAACAGGTGAAGTCCGAGTCGTAGATATTCAAATTAAAGGATGCGACGGAAATGTGCTTAACAGTACGGTTTCTGGACAAGACGTTGACGTCTACCTTTATTTTGAAGCTGTACCGGACTTCCGAAAACACAATATAACTGTTGGCCTCTCAATTAAGACACAAGAAGGAATTTCGGTCTTTCTGCAGGATACTAGGCTGACGAACGACAGGTTCGAGTCATTACCTCCCTCAGGGGCCTTTGTCTGTCGATTGCCGCGGTTGCCACTGCCAGCTTCCACTTATCGGTTAGGTTATACGGTTCTGGCTTTCGGAGGAGTGTTCTCGGATAGTATGACTGATGCAGGCCACTTTTTGGATGAGATGGCCGATGCGTTCGACCTGACGGTTGTCGGTGGGGATTTCTTTGGATCCGGTGTCGTGCCTCCAATTAGTGATGGCGTATGCTTAGTTCGAGGGCAGTGGCGCCTAGAGCCTGAGTCACCCGGCCTGGCGGCCCTGCTGTGACCTGGGTTTCTTATGATTTACAGCAGACACGCTACCGACCTTCGACAAGGTGGACCCTACGTTACCAAAATTGATAGAGTGATAAAGCCAGCATTAAAAAGACCGTGTAAAATTCTCCAGAAGGAAGTCCGGGGAAATTTACTTTTAATATAGGTTCTATACAGCTCCACCAAATCC
Organism: Deltaproteobacteria bacterium; assembly: GCA_016210115.1. GTDB lineage: Bacteria > Desulfobacterota > Binatia > UBA9968 > UBA9968 > JACQUW01. The sequence continues at coordinate 2,700 of JACQUW010000164.1, forward strand.
GGGAAGCGACTGAAACGTAAATTATGTCCAGAGGTCGGTAGTCTCCAACCGACGTCTCCACTATTCAATAAAACACTATTGTTGGATTATACCTAGCATGTTGCTGAAAAACTAATTTGTTTCTAACGCCGAGTCTTACAACCATGATAATATCCACGCCATCGAGCCGTAGGGAGAACTAAGTCATGCGTGGAGAAGATCAAAAACAGACCGGCATGTTCAGCTATATTTCGGCGGAGCAGCGAGTTCCTAAAGACCACCCGCTCAGAGCGATTCGGGCGATGACTGACGAGGCGCTCAGATCGCTGTCCAGGGAATTTGAGAAGCTTTACTCCCCGGTGGGGCGACACTCGATTGTCCCGGAGAAGCTTCTTCGTGCGTTGCTCTTGCAGGTGCTCTACACCGTGAGGAGCGGACGGCTTTTGATGGAGCAGCTGGACTAGAATCTTGTTTTCCGGTGGTTCGTCGGGCTCAACATGGACGATCAGGTGTGGGACCCGACCGTGTTCACTAAGAACCGCGAGCGGCTTTGGAGGGAGAGATCGCTCAGAGGTTCTTTGAGCAAGTGCTTTCGCCGGCACGGCAGAAAGGTCTTCTTTTCGATGAGCACTTTACGGTGGATGGGGTCCTCATTGAGGCCTGGGCGGGGCAAAAGAGTTTTAAGAGCAAAGACAAAGGGAGTGGATCTTCAGAAGGGAGTAAAAACTCCACTGTAGACTTTCAGTAGAAAAAGGAAGCAATGATACTCACCAGTCGAGCACCAACCCAGAGGGGAGGCTGTATAAGAAGGCTAAGGGGAAAGAGGCCAAGCCTTGTTACCTGGGGCAGGTGCTGATGGAGAATCGAAACGGGTTGGTCGTCAACACCTGTCTTAACCAGGCCACCAGAGCAGAACGGGAAGCGGCGCTGGGAATGTTGGATGAGATCCCCGGAAAGCATCGAGTGACACTTGGAGGAGATAAGAACTACGATGTGAAGGACTTTGTCCGGGATCTCCGAGGGATGAAGGTGACCCCGCGTGTGATCCAGAAGGAGCGGGGTACGGCTAGTGATGGTCGCACCACCAGACACTCTGGATACGAAATTAGCCAAAAAAGGGCGCAACGTGGTGGAGGAGATCTTCGGATGGCTGGGACGATGAGCCTGATGCGCAAGACCGGCATCGAGGGCAGCTGCGAGTCGGGTGGGTGTTTACCTTCACGGCGGCGGTCTACAACTTTGTAAGAATGCGAACTCTTGTGGATCTCGCCTAAAATAACGCGTAAATGGGAACTCTTGGGACTCACTTGGATTGGCGGCTAACGCGTTATGAGCGTATTTATTAGGCCAAGCGGCTGTTCCACTGTCACAGAATTCCTATGCCGAGATTGTTAGCATCCAAACCGGAGTTTTCCGCAGCCTGTTAGTTCGTGGACCCTACAGTAGCACATTTCTCTATCGTGACGAATGATCATTACAGACTGTAGGGTGGGGCGTTGTTTCCTAACTCGACCTTCGTGAACCAAGACATCCTACCAGCCATGAAGTATCTTGTTGTAACATTTGGCAAGGGACTGCTTCGTCTTACGCGTCGCTACTTAAAAGGGTCACGACCGTCTAGCTACCCTTACATCAGCGGTGACTCTTTTCGAAAAATCGCTGACCATGTTTATGACGAGACCAAGCAAGCTATCGACGTGCAACGCATGCGTCCAGGAGATACGGTGTTTGTCCCGACGCACTTTGTACCTCAATTCTTTGATACAGTGCATCCGTACATTCATACGACGTACAAACTAATTACGCACAATTCGGATAACGCTGTCGATGAAGAGCTCGTCAAGTATATTGACTCCAGGATTCTTAGATGGTATGCGCAAAACAATTCGGTGGCGCACCCACTTATCGTCCCGATTCCGATCGGGCTAGAAAATTTCCATCATTGCGAAAACGGAATCGTCAATCGGTTTAATCGTTTACGTAGGCAGAAAGCACGCCAGCAAAAGTTGAGTAGAGCGCTCGTCTGTTTTGCTGTTCATACCAATCGGATCGAGAGAGAGGTAGCGTATCGGGTATTGATGTCAAACGGATACTGCGATGAGATTCGCCCAAGGCTAAACAACAATGAATATCTCCAGCACTTGATACATTACAAGTTCGTTGTTGCACCACCGGGCAACGGACTTGATACTCACCGGGTCTGGGAAGCAATGTATCTGGGCGTTGTTCCAATCGTTAAGCGATCGGTGGCGATGAGTTCTTTCGAGACACTAGGGCTGCCTTTATGGGTTATAGATGATTGGCGGGAGTTAGAGACCATCAATGATGACGGTTTGGATCGCAAATGGCAAGAGTTGCACGGACACTTTGATGCGCCGATGCTGTTTATGGATTATTGGGTACAAAGGATACGAGAAAACTTTTGAACATGTCAATCAGTCCCACGGCTGGTAAGCGAAGCGAGCAAGGAAGTTGTGTGCGGGGAATTAGTAAGGGCGGTATAGCGTTTAATGTTACAGTCGACCATAGGAGTCCCTACCGGGATTACGAAGAAGCGATGTGGAATGCTTACGAAGACGACTGGGAGCCGGAAACATTCGCTATTCTGAACAAATTTCTGGGTAAAGACAGCACCTTCATTGACATAGGCGCCAATATAGGCCAAACGACATTATACGGCGCGTTTATTTGCAAGCATGTTTACGCAGTTGAGCCGCATGTTTATGCGTTTAAGGCGCTGAAGCGCAACGTTCTTTTGAATGACGGCATTAAGAAGAAGATTACCCTTTGTCACGGTGCAATCGGGACGACGGATGGAGTGGAACTTTTTGGGAAGGGTAGGAGCTCTCTATTTTCAGACATTATTTTCACGGGGGTAGAAGAGGAACCGCCCTATCCGGTGGAAATATTTACTATTGAGCGTTTTGTCCAAAAGCACAATATAAAAAAAATCGACTTTCTGAAAATCGATATTGAAGGGGGCGAATATCAGGTTTTACCGAGGTTGAGAGGTTTCTTAGGAGAATTCAAGCCCACGGTGTATATCTCCTTGCACCCAGGTTTTTGCAGAAACAAGATGGCGGGGCCCGTAAGTCGCGTTGGTGCGTTGTTGTTGCCGAAGCCCTTTAGAGCAGCAGCGAAGCTCCATGATAATTATGGACTAATATCAACGTTCAGGTTGTACAAGAATGTGTATACGGCTCAAGGCGCGAATGTTAGTCCCCTGTGTCTGTTAACAAGTAGGTGTATCCGCCCGACTAATCACATAGACACTGAGTTTGTTCTTACAGATGACGATTGGTAGAGAAGTGGCGGCAGACCAACTTGTTAGGTTCGACAACGATACGCCTTGATCTGGAACGACCCGCTGTCATCCAGGCAAGAGGAGTCGATGCCGCGTATGCTATCTGATGTTGACATTCGGCGTATTTACGAAAATTACGTTCTGGTAAATAACGCGTCAGAGTACCTCAACCGCTACATTCCGCTGCCTCTGGAGAAGAACGGTAAGCGCTGGAAATGGGAAGGCAAGGCATTTCCTAGAGTTATCACCGTTCTTGAGTTTGACCGGATTGTACGGAAGTACGGCATTCGTCCCAGGAAGCTGTTGATGTACAACGGGGGAGACGAGGGCGATCCGGAGCTGGAATATATTCAGTCGGACCACGTAATTTTTGTTAACTACAAAGAGGCAACGGGCGAAAACGATCTCCAGACGCTGGATTTACCGGAGAAAGATTTTGACTTCGTGCTGTGTGCACAAACGCTAGAACACCTATACGATCCGATCGCGGCGCTCGAACGTTTATTCTCCCACATGCTTCCCGGAGGATATTTGTTCACTTCCGTTCCGGTCGTCAACATACAGCATTCTACGCCCTTCCACCATTACACCGGATATACCCCGGTAGGATTGGGAAGCGTGTGTTGCGCAGCGGGATTCGAAATTCTAGAAATTGGGCAGTGGGGTAACATTAACTACATCAGTCTGGTTTTTAGCACCAAAACATGGCCAGACTATCGTCGCCTTGGGGAAAGCGAGCATCCAAAAGGAAGGCTGAGATGGGTGGTGTATCTTCTCAAAACGGCGTGGACGCGCAGGTCTTTTGCACGCCGGAACTTTGATCTTTCCAAGCCGATGAGAGAATATTATGCGTCTTGTCAGAACGGATTGCAAAACGAATTCGCAAATCCCGTTGAAGCCTGGATATTGGTACGGAGACCTGATTGACAAGAAATGGTAAGACCTATGCCTGAGATGCTTTCCGTCATTATCCCTTGCTACAACAGCAAGGGGACACTCGAACAGGCGGTGGCTTCCATTTACCGTCAGGGACTACAGATCCCCTACGAGGTCGTCATCGTGGACGATTGCTCGACAGATGGGACCAAAGATATGATTGTCGCCCTCGCCGGAAAATACCCCAATATTCACTACGCGTTCCACACGAGAAATAGGGGCGGGGGTGCCGCCAGAAATACAGCCGTCGAGCATAGCGAGGGCAACATCATCTTTTGCTTAGACAGCGACGATGTACTTGGACCAAGCATGCTCCAAAGAATGGTGGATTACTGGCTGGAGAAACAATGCGACGGCGTGGGCGTTAGCCAGTCCATTAAGTTTAACAACCAAGATATTGCAAATGTTTCCTATATCACAAATTTTGATGACGTCGGCCAACGTGTGCCGTTTGAGTCGTTGCTCGACGGGAAATGGTGTTCGTTATATTCAACGTTCTTAATAACCCGTGAGGCCCACGAGCGGTGTGGGGGCTACCCAACCGAGCATGGTTTTGACACCCAAGGGATGGCGTTTCGTTTTTTGGCGAACGGCCTAGTGGCTTATGTGTGCCCAGATACAGTGTACTACCATCGGGTGAACTATCATGATTCTTACTATATACGGGAAGAGGCCAGTGGAAGAGTCAATAAGAACTGGTTTCTTATTTTTGAGGAGTTCTTGTATTTATTTAATGATGACGTCAAGAAGCAGATTTTGGAGCATGAGCTTGGGCTTTCTCCAGATGACCCTAATTGGAAGCCTATCTTAAATATCGTGTCTAAGAAGGACAACATATACGTAAGTAATTATAGGCAGCTTGTAGAATCTGGCCGGGAGAAGGCGATTGAAAGTTTGGGAGAAAACAAAGACAAATTCTCCCAGTATTGCACTGGGATGTTGTTTTTATCCAACGGTAAATATTTGAGGGCACTCCAACATTATTCTAAAGCGTTGGAGCTCGGATTCACTTATCCAATGGTATATTTCAGGATAATTGAGATATCGCTTAAACTCTCAGGCAATCCTTGCTCCGCTATTAAAATGCTCGATACCCTGAAATCCATCGGACTACCTTTAGCTGCTAAAATGTCGGGATTCCGCAAGGTCAAGAGGTATGCCGCCAGAAGCAAGCTCTTTGCCCCAGTCCTTCCACTAATCAAACATGCGCACGACTACGCTCGTGGAGCGCTTAGAGAGAAGCGGTGCCGTGAATAATCTGTTAAAGCATTCCCGTCTCTGCCAATAAAACATCTGTTTCGAAGCTGGGAGTCTAGCCCCCGTCCAGGTATACCGAAGCGTAGTACAAGGCCATCATGCAACATGATCCAGGAGTTATGTTGGTGGGAAGTGAGCTGTTTTTTGGCGAGTGCCTCCTGCATGATTGAACAGTGAAAATCGATGTCGTAATCACGTATCACCCGAAAGATCGTGATCTATTGCTCGGGTGTCTCCAAGGCATTCGGCGCCACGTGCACTTTGCTCGCGTCCTTGTTGTCTGCCGCCGCGAATGCAAAGCTGAAGTGGAATCCGCAGGGGCTTACTTTGTCGATGAAGATTCCGTCGTCGATGGGCTTTCGTATGGCTCTTTTTCGGGCGACCGCTGGGGCTGGTATTTTCAGCAGATCCTAAAGCTTGGGATCGCAGATAGGGTCGACACAGACTACTACCTAGTCGTAGACGCTGACACTGTGTTTTTGAGGGATGTAAGCTTTTTAAATAGTCGTGGTAAGCCGCTATATGTCACGGGTAACGAGTATCATCAGCCTTACTTTGACGTCTTCGAGCAGTTGCTCGGGTTTAGCGCAAACCGAGAGTACTCGTTCATTGCCCACCAGATGATTTATAATCGAAGTATTGTGCGTGAGATGCGATGTCGTTTCCGGGATTGCTCCCCTTGGTATATGAATATAGTTAGATATGTGGAGCCGCAGAGTCCGTGGTTCTCGATCAGTCAGTTTAGTGAGCAAGAGACTTATGGGCATTATCTCAAGGCTTGCCACCCGGACGAAGTCAATATTAGACCATTGAAATGGGGCAATATACCTTTTTTGCCGACCAAAAACCTGCGTTTCTTACTTGCCAGGTACTACGATTACTGTAGTTTTCACCTTTATAATCGTCGCAAGCCAGGGCCGTTTCTATCTCCTGCTTGGCTCAGCTATAACCTGGGCGTCGGCAGGATCTTGCTGGGGCTTGAGCTCAGGAAGCTACATCTCATCAGCCGATGGGGCGATCCGGCCTGCATCTAATTTTGGGGGAAACTCGCAGCATTCAATATAATAACGGTCCTTCCGGGTTTTGAACGGATACCCCCTACAGATTGTGGTTTGCAGTCCAGATCAGTATCCGGGAAGTTTTTGGGCTCATCGCACAGCCATTTGACCACGGTGCTCGCTCGCATCAAGGGTTCCCTCGCTCCGCTCGGCGGCTTCGCCTCCCTTGACACGGGCTGCGCTCCGTGGTGGAGGCTCATTAAGCGATAAACCACAACATATAGTAGGGTTAATAATTAATGTTTTTTCCACACCGGCCTTCGGCGGACTTTAGAATGAATCTCGGACCACTTCGTAAGCTGTGAGAATCTTCTGCGCGGTCCGTCATGCGAATGACCCACATTATTATTATGGTGGGTTGTGGAGTGACAACTTTGATCCGGCCCTCCGAAGACTCGGACACGAGGTTGTGGAGTCCAAAGTCGACTTGCTTCCAGCAAGTCGGTTCATGCATGTACACTCTCACTTCACAAAAGCACAGTCGGAAGTCCGGGCTCGGATTACTCAACAGACTGTTGACGAGATCTACAGGGCTCACAGCGAGCGACCACTGGATCTATTTCTCAGCTATTTTTATAACGCCCACTTTCACCCGGCAGGTTTTGACGATATTCATCGCCTGGGCATACCGACGGTAAATTTCTACTGTAACAGCATGTATCAGTTTGAATGGGTGTCGGAGATTGCCGCTAAGGTGGACTTTTCGTGGCATCCGGAAAAACAGGCGCGCTCGCTGTATCTGAAAGTAGGTGCGAATCCCGTATGGGTACAAATGGGAGCCGACCCGGACATTTATCATCCGGTGACCGAAGTAATTCGCGAGCCAAAAGCCTGCTTTGTGGGCCAGCGGTATTGTGACCGTGATCGGTGGTTGGCAAGGCTGGTGCAAAATCGCGTTCCGGTAGACATATATGGAAGCGGTTGGCTCACGGAAGACGACGGTGTCGCTGGAGATGGAGATACCGTGCCCCCTGACACTCCCCGAGCGGGAAGTGCGGCGGCTTATTTAGCTGTGATGCAGGAAAATATCGCAAAGAACGGATGGATTAGCGGCGGGTTACGGACGCTACGCCAGGGCATATATGCCATACAAACCCGCAGGCTGCGTTCGCTGCTTCGGCCCTATGCGAAAGGGCGGGCCAACAGTGTGCCTGAGGTACTTGGCAAATATGAAGTAGTTCTTAATTTTAACAATGTCTGGGCAGACGGCCGATCGGGCAGCCGGCTTATTCCCCATGTTCGCCTGCGGGACTTCGAAGCGCCAATGTGCCGGAGTTGTTACCTGACAGGTTATTCGGAGGAGATTGAGGAGTTCTACGAAATCGGTCGCGAGATCGATACCTACGGAACGCCAGCGGAGCTTATTGAAAAAGCCCGCTTCTATCTGTCGCATCCCGAAGCGGCTGAAGAGTTGCGCGAGGCCGGTTACCGGCGCGCTCTGCGTGACCACACATGGGACTCTCGTTTTGAAAAGCTGTTTCGCAACATTGGACTGAGACCTGGCAGTTGATTGATGGGTCTCGGCCTCGTTGCCGCAAGGAAACCGGGCGATAGGGCCCATAAGTTAAGTTATCCGTTCAAACAAAAAGCGTTAAGAGAGAAGCGTTGCCGTGATTGGACGTACCAATTATTGGTTGTGGTAGTTTGATGGAAGAGGATGAAATAACGGAAACCCATCTACGCACGGAGCAGGTTCTTGAAACACTACCGTATCTGGTTATAGCACTGGCCGGATCCCTGGCGTGGTTTCCGTTACTTGGGCCATACATACCTGTTGCCGACGATATTTACCATTCTGCTTTTTGGGGTTCCCATGCGGCGCTGGCACATTGGTTTCAAACGCAAGGCGTATGGCGGATTGTGGGCACTCCTATCACTGTAGCCGCCATTACCTACCATTCTCTTCTCTATCATGCCCTTGCCGTTTGTACTCACCTGCTAGCAGCTTGTTTCTTCTTCAGAGTTTGCTGGCTCTTGCTCGGAAGCGTTACAGTGTCTCTTGTTCTTGCTTTGATCGTGGTCGCCTTCCCATGGGGATACGGAGCCGTGGTGCTCGCAGGAGCGTACCCTTTCGTACTGGCAACCGCCATGTTCTGGGCTAACTTGCTCATTCTTTTTAGGTATTCCAACTGCGTCGGACAACAAATGACTGCCTTCCTGATCAGCTACGGCTTGACAGTGTCTGCGCTCCTTATTCAAGAGAGTCTTACATTCTCATTTATGGCAAGCGGTGCGATCCTATGGGTTACCAGTGGCGAGTTTAGTCTCTCAAGACTCAAGAAACAAATGGCGTCTCGATTTGCAGGGTGGGGTCCGATGTTGGCAGGGTTGACGTACATTGGCTTATACCAATTATTTAGAACTTCAGTCATGACCAAGAAAATACCTCCCTTTAACGCTCGAAGTATTTTGTCCACCTATTATTATCAGTGGAGCAATATTGATGTATTCCAGCCGTGGCTTAGCCAGATCTGCCGAAAGCTGATTGTTCTCTCGTGGGATTGGAAGATGATAGTTGCGGCCGCCTTCTTGTGTGCAGCTCTCATCATTGCGTTGTTGGTGTTTTTCCAAATGAGTAACGACTGTCGGGAGAGAGAAACACCTCAGCGGAACAAACAGTTACTGTTGTATATCGTACTTCTACTGTTGGGTGCGTCTTTTGTTTACGCGGTCGGTGGTGGCTTTTCATTAGATTCGAGAAAGAAATATCCTTTGATTCCGCTGGGTCTCTTACTTATCGGCTGGTTTTGGTGCAACTGGCCGGCGTTGCGGATATCAATAAAGAGTCTGCCTGTGCTGCTAGCGCTTTTAGGAATTGGCATTTCCACCACCTGGCTTGTCGTTGCAATCTGGCGTTATGAACTAGGCCGCGAGAAGCAGTTGGTTGAGTTTTTGGTGGCCAATAACATAGCCGGCGCTATTCGTGTTAAGTGGAATCCTGACATCTACACTGCGTGGCCAAGCATGTCGCGAACGTGGGGTTTCCGAATGGACGAGGACTGGGTACTTAACCTTGCGTTAGAACATGACGGTGGCCAACCCGTTAAAGTAACAAACCATCCCAGTTCGGTTACTGTGAGTTATGACACAAATCATGCGCGATGGAGGGTGGTGCCTCGTGAGTGACGCAATAGGGCAGGATTTGGAAAGGCGAATCTGTAGTTCACCGAGGGCGCCTGTGCTCAACTTGCCGTTACGCTATATTCACCGGTTCTATCACGGCATCGCATCGCGCTTACGTAATCTTTTCTATCGCGGGCTCGGAGTAAACATCAAGGGCTACGTTTGGATGCGCGCCATTGAAATTCCGTTCAATTGGCCGGACATTACGTTAGAGGCCAGCGTCGCGTTGGATCGAGGTGTCACCCTGCTTTGCGGCGGCCCGGTTACGGGAAACAAGCTCGTTATCCGTACCGGCACTTATGTCAACCGTTACACTATCTTCGATGCTCACCAGCGGCTTGAGGTCGGCCGAGATTGTATGATTGGCGCGCACTGTTACATTACCGATGCCAATCACGGCCAGGTTCCTGGCTTGTCTGTGAAGAGTCAGACGATGCAAAAAGCTCCGGTAACCATTGAAGATGAAGTGTGGATTGGAAGCAATGTGGTCGTGCTACCCGGCGTTCACATCGGTAGGGGTGCTGTTATCGGAGCAGGCAGCGTGGTCACCGGTGACATACCCGGCAATGCAGTGGCTGTTGGCGTTCCGGCTCGGGTATTGAGATTTCGCGAGTGAAAAGCGAGTTTTTAACTCGGGGAAGGTGGCGCCTCATTGGACAGCGGCAACATGTCGCGGGTTTCTAGGGGCACACTTGCCCCGATCGCCGTAATCATCCCTACCGTCGGTAGAGTGCGTGTCCTAGAGGTGGTTTTGCGGGGTCTGCTTTCGCAGGGCGTGCTGCCGCAGGAAGTTGTTATCGTGGATGCGTCTGCTGACGACAGCGTGGAACGACTGTGTAAGCCCTATCGTGGCATTTATACCGGGCGAATTGTGTACGAAAAGGCCAAACGTCGCGGCGCAGCCGCTCAGCGGAACCAGGGAGTGGCGGCCTCCACCCAGGCATATATCCTATTCATGGATGACGATATCGAATTAGGGCCTGACTGCGTGGGGAAACTGTGGGCGTTCCTGAAAGACGACGCCCGGAAAATCTGGGGCGGTGTGAACGCAATGATCGTCAATCAGCAGTACTCCTCGCCAGGCCCCGTCAGCCGGTGGATGTTTCGCCTGATGAGCGGGCAGAAGCTGGCGAGCTACGCCGGACAGTGCATCGGGCCTGTGATGACCCTGCTGCCCCAGGATGATCCCTCCTTGCCGGAGTATGTCGACGTCGGATGGCTGAACACCACCTGCACGCTGTACCGGCGGGAGGCCCTACCGAATCCTCCCTTTGCTGATCATTTTGTGGGCTATTCACTCATGGAAGACGTGGATCTCTCTCTGCGGGTGCGGCGGCGGTGGAAGCTGGCTAATGCCCGCACCGCGCGTATTCTTCACAATAGTCAGCCTGGCGCGCACAAAGACAACGTCTGCGAAGTTCGGCGCATGGAGCTGGTGAATCGTTATTACGTAATGACACGAACTCTGGGCCAACATTCCCCAAGCGATTACCTTAAACTCCTATTATTCGAATTATTCAGCTTGCTGACGCCGCTAGCCACGGGGCGCGATGCGTGGCGTCAGTTGCCCAGTGTCGTCCTCGGCAAGCTTCAGGGCTGTGTCGAGCTGTGCCGCCACCGATAGCCGAGCCACGGGCCGCGCGGGGTCACCTTTTTTGGATCCACTGGAAACTCCGCGCTTTGAATCTTCAAGATGCTTTCAGTATCTATCGTGTGCGTTACGTTTGACCGGAGGGAGCTTGTCCTTCGTTGCCTCAGGTCCTGCGTCGAACAGGACTACCCGAGGTTGGAGATCCTTGTAGTCGTGAATCCGAGCGGGGACGGTACGGAGGAGGATGTCAGACGTGAATTTCCAACTATCGATGTGATCCGAATGCACAAGAACCTGGGTTTCTTTCCCGCCTTAAATCTTGCGATAGCCAATACGAACGGGGATTACATCATGACCGTGGACGATGATGCGTACTTCCTTGATCCCCACGCTATAACGCGGCTCGTCAATGCATTTGAAGCCGAGCCTAGCCTGGGAGCAGTTACCTGCAATCTCGAAGGACCGACTGAAACCGCGATTACAGGAGGCGATCAGTATATCCACGTTTTTACCACGGGATTTACCATGGTCCCCAGGAAAGTGTTTACTGAATGGGTAGGGTATTATCCGGATATGTTTTTCCGCTCCGGCGGGGAAACCTACGTGTGCACGACCCTTTGGGACATGGGCAAGAGGGTGAAGCGTCTCCATAATGCCCGGATGTATCATGAGCGCGCGATGCAGGGCCGCTCCACGCGTGATTGGAGATTTCACGGCCTCAGAAGCCAAATCCTGTGCGCGATTATGCGCGAGCCGTGGATTGTGATTTTTCCCAGTCTTCTTTCCAAGTGGGGCAAGAGTCTGGTTCAGTTTATTCGCTCCGGTTGCTTTTTGACCTGGATTCATGCGTGGTTCAGCGCATTGTTCTATTTGCCTGAGGCACTACGTCTTCGCCGATCCATAAGCTGGCGTACGCAGAGGCTCTTATGGCGGTTGCGAAAAACCGTGGTGTCTGACCCGGCTAGTCTAAACCAATTGTGACATCCGATGGCTGTTGAGGAAGCCTCTTCGTCATCGTTGACCAGGCTCTGATGTCTTCGCAGGATGCATTCAAATACTTCATGCGGGCTCCTGTTGAGCTCAAAACTATCACCGCCTCCTTTCGTGAGAGCGGAAGGGCTTCCGTAGAGATCTATGACTTTATTGGAACCTCGGAGCACTACAGCAAGTCCTTCGGATCGCAGTGGACGAGATATCGGAATGTCCAGATCGATCGTTTTAATGGCACGAACGCGTCGTATAACCACCTGCTCGCGTTCGTGCAGGGGAATCTTTCGGTACTGGATAGAACTGTGTGTTTGGAGATAGGTTCAGGTGCTGGCCGCTTTACCGATTACCTGGTGGACCTGTGCAAGACCGTTATCACCGTAGATCCAAGCCCGGCCCTCTTCGCCAATGTCGCTCTTGGCGCGCCGAATCTCGTGCCGTGTCGCGCTGACCTCTTCGATATCCCGGTTTGTCGTAGAGAAGTGGATGTGGTGTTCTGCAGAGGGGTTATCCAACACACCGCGAATCCCAGGCGCGCCATCGCAAAACTATTCGATTATGTGAGACCCGGTGGCGTGGTGCTGTTCGATGTTTATCCCCTGAAATGGTACACCCCGTTTGTCACGAAATACTGGCTCCGTCCGTTAACCCGGCAAGTCGATCCCGAAAGATTCACCGTCTGGGCAGAAAAATGGGTACCGCGTCTTTTGCGCTTCAAGAAAGACTTTGTGAACAGAATGCTGCCAGCGAGCAAAGTTGGAGTCAACTTCTCAAATCAGATAGTACCGATTGCAGATTTTTCGCGTTCGACTGAATTCCACGCGTGGGAGCAAATTGTGCAATGGTCGGTGCTGGACACGGTTGACATGTATACGCCGCGTTACGATAGGCCACTGACATTCGGAGCCATAACGCGTGTGCTGCAAGAAACGGGCGCTCGGGGCATTCAGGCGAACCGCAGCACGTTTTGTTTTAAGGCCGTGGCGCCGTAGAGAGTATTCGGGGGTTCTCAAGATGTGCGGCATATTTGGCTGGATTAGCCCGCTTCTTACCGACGAGCAAGCAGCCAAGCGGACGGCCATTCCCGCTCTAAAGGCATTGCATCCGCGAGGCCCGGACCAGAGTCGGTTGGAGTTCGGAAGCGGATGGCTTATTGGTCACACTCGGCTTGCGATCATTGATCTGACCGATCAAGCCAGCCAACCCATGAAAGATGGTCTAGGCGCGTGGCTTGTGTTTAACGGGGAAATTTACAATTTCAAGGAGCTTCGACAGGAATTGATTTCTGAGGGGTTCAAATTTCGATCAGCGAGCGACAGTGAAGTCTTACTGCAGGCTCTACGACAGTGGGGAGTGAGTTGTCTGGGACGCCTGCGCGGCATGTTTGCCTTTGGCTGGTTAGATACGACCGGCCAAGAGCTTATCCTGGCTCGGGACCGCTACGGCGTGAAGCCTCTCGCGTATGAAGTGCAAAAAGACGGATTCCGGTTTGCATCGGACCTGTTCGGACTGCGTTCTCTGCCAGGTGCAGGGAGTGAGATAGATTCGGAATCGGCTTATCTCTATATGGGCCTCGGATACGTCCCCGCCCCCTATTCGATTTTCAAAGGCATACGCAAGGTTCGGCCCGGGCATTATCTTCGCGTAAAATGGGCGGAGGGTACCTTCGACCTGCGTGAAAAACCGTATTGGTCAATAAGTGAAATACCCCCAGCGGATGAGCTCGCTGTTGATACTACAAAGGACCTTTTGCACGACTACGAGCAACTGGTCGAAGAAGCCGTCCGATACCGCCTTATCAGCGATGTGCCCGTAGGGAGCCTCCTGTCGGGTGGCATCGACTCCGCGCTCGTTACGGCGGTCTGCCAGGAACAGAGTGGAACGCGAGTGCCTACCTTCACCATGGGGTTCAATGACGCGAGAGTGGACGAGGCGCCATTTGCGCGCCGGGTTGCCGAACGTCTTGGAACTCAGCACACGGAGTTTCGCATTGGTGAAGAGGATGTCCTTAACGTGTGGGATCGCCTTTGGACCGCTTATGACGAACCCTTCGCGGACTCTTCGGCGCTTCCCATGGTCGCTCTGTGCCGCCTGGTGGCGCCGCACGTCAAAGTGGGCCTTTCCGGAGACGGAGGCGACGAAACATTTTGCGGCTACCCCTGGCACCGCGCCGTTGATCGTCTGAACGGTTTGATGGCGATTCCATCATTTCTTCGCCGGCCGATTGCAGCGATGACAGGGGCATTGGCCCCTTCTCTGCGCTACAAGGCTTCCGCGTTCGCGCAGGGGGATCGGGTCGGGCAGTGGAGCGCCCTCCGTACAGGCCTTTCGAATGGGACCTCGGCACTGCTGCCGGTGCAGGGAGCCGGCATGCGGGCGCCTTTTCGTGACTACTTCCACGAATGGTCACAAGATCTCGCATCTGTGACGGACCCGTTAGATTGGGCCTGCCGGATCGATCTCCTGACCTACCTTCCGGATGACCTCATGGTGAAAGCCGACCGGGCGGGTATGAGTGTAGGCCTCGAGTTAAGGGAACCCCTGCTGGACCATCAACTAACAGCATGGAACCTTCAACTCCCAATCAAGTATCGTTATGATCGCTCAACCCGGCAGGCGAAGATCCTTCCGCGAGCTGCGCTTCAAAGGCGGCTGTCAAAGACTTTGTTCGAACGGCCAAAGCAAGGATTCACACCACCGCTTGACCATTGGCTCAAGGGTCCCCTGCTTCCTCATGTAACCGATGCCCTCGACAGGCTTGGGCGAGGAGATCTCGTGCCGTTGAGCTTGCCCTCGGACTGCAGGGACTGGCCCGAGTGCGGGTCCAGGCTCAATGACCCATACCAGCAGTTTCTCTGGCGGATCGTCTGTTTCTCGGAATGGAAAAAGCACCACGCATCGATTCCTGTCCGGGGTTAGCGTGCCGGCTAGATTAGTGCGCAAAGACGCTGAGGAGTGGTCACTCATGGCCTTCTGGACGAGATGATTGTTCGCAACCGCTACCTTTAATCTGGTTGCCCCTGAGTGGCAGTATTATTTCCCTTACGGATTGAGATTTGTCACACGAATTTACGATAAGCTCATTGCGGAGAGACGCAAAGAGGGACATCTCATTGTGGTCGGGTTCCTCGGGAGCGTGAATTGGGCGGGCTAAGCGGTCCTACCCTGAGGGTGATGGACACGGAATTGACTCGATGTTCGAGGCCGCTGGGCCCGCTGGCCCGCAATATCCCATCTATTATTAACCCCGCGACCGTATCGTCGGGGTATGACATCGAACCGTGAATTTGATCCTACGGGCCGTCTTAGAAGCCCTGCCCCAAGCATTCAGAAATCAGATATATAGATATGCGAAGGGATATATCCAGTACCATGATGGAATCAACAATCCTGACATTTCTACGAACGGTGAGTTCCGATTCCTACGCGCGACTGTCGGTGATTGCAAAGTCGTTTTTGATGTCGGAGCCAACGTCGGCGAGTGGGCGAGGCTGGTGTTGGAACTTAATCCTAAAGTCCGACTACATTGCTTTGAGCCGAGCAGGGCAACCTTCGATAAGCTGCTATCGCAACGCTTCCCGGCAAATGTTCTGTGTAACGACTTCGGCCTAAGCTCCACCAAGCGTCAAGAAAAGCTCTTTGTGTTCAGTGAAGGTAGCGGGATGAACTCTCTGTACCGGCGACAGGGTCTCGAGGACCGAGGCATCACGCCACAGGACAGAGAAGAGGTTATCACACTCAGGACCCTCGATGATTATTGTTCAGAGCAGGATATCCAGAGGATCGATTATTTGAAGCTGGATGTCGAGGGCCACGAGTTGGAGATTCTTAGGGGCGGGCAGCGGCTGCTGAGCGATGGACGGATTGGACTAATACAGTTTGAATATGGAGGGTGCAACATCGACTCCCGAGTATTTCTAAAAGATCTATTCGATTTCACAAAAGATTTCCGTTATGAGTTTTACAAAATCCTTCCGCAGGAGCTTCAGCGTGTTGCCGCTTATTCGCAGCAGTTCGAAAACTTCCAATATTCAAACTGGCTGCTGATCCATAAAAATAGAGAATTGTCCTGCTAAACGATGATTGCTCAAGCCGGAGTCGTTGAAAATACTAGCGTATCATTGCGAGAGATGCCTCACGTGCTTAAGGTGTTAGCCATACTGCCCACCGGGCGCGTCTTCGGATTGCAGATCATGACGCTTCGCCTCTTCGAGCGTCTTTCGGGTAAGATAAAGAGCCATTTTCTGGTTACGCGCTGGACGGACGGGGAATTCTCGCGGCGATTGGATGAACTGCGCATTCCGTACACGTATTCGTGGTTAGGAATGTTCTCCAGAAAATTGGATTGGATCAACCTGTATATGACGATGCATTGCCTGGCGAGGCTTCCCCGTCTCTATCGGGATTTTGTGAAGCTTGTCAAATCTTACCGACCTGACATTATCTATACGGCCAACCATCACGAGTTGATACTGCTCACTCCAATACTTTCCCTTTTAGACATTCCGGTTCTGTGTCACATGCACGATCCTCCGCCGGCAATTTGTTTTCAGCGCGGGATGGTTCGTTTTTGGGGGCGCGCCGTGGATCACTATATTGCGATTTCATCAAGTGTGTTTGATAGACTGGCGAGTCTTGGGATCGAGGAAAAAAAAATAACAATGCTCCACAATGGAATTGATCTCGGCTATTTCTCTGACCATAAGAGGGGATTAGGTGATCATTCTGCGGCCGAAAAAGGAAACGATTCCGTGGTTGTGGGGATGACTGGACAGATGTTGGAAAACAAAGGCCATTGGGATTTTCTTGAAGCCGCAAGGCTTGTTCACCAGGACCATTTAAATGTAAGGTTTGTTATTGGCGGGAAACCCACGGAACCTTACCTCAGCCGGCTGCGCGATTATACAATCAAACATCACGTGGATGAGAGAATCACATTCAGCGGATGGGAGCCGGACGTCAGGCGTTTTTATTCGACCATAGATGTCCTTGTTCTTCCTTCACGGCACGAAGAAGGCTTTGGTTTGGTCACAGCAGAGGCGATGGCAATGGGGTTGCCGGTTATTGCGACCCGTAGTGGCGGCGCAGGGGAGGTCGTGGAGGATGGGAAAACAGGCATTCTGGTGGAAAAGCAAAACCCCCAGGAATTGGCCGAGGCGATTCGTTGCCTCGTGAAGTCGCCAGATAGAAGAGTTTCTATGGGGAAAGCCGGCCGCCAACGGGTTGAAGAGTGTTTTGACCTATCTAAACAGGCAGCAGAATTTGAGGCGATCCTGGAGTCGGTGGCGGACTCGCATAAGGAACGTTAGGGCCTTGTAACCTGTTACCATAGGGGTTACAGTTTCATATTGGATGATTGCGCGCTTCAAGCATCGCGGGTTGGAGCGGTTTTTTAGCACGGGCAGTAAGGTGGGCATTAAACCTGAACACGCCGAACGCTTGGGGTTGATTCTGGCTCGGTTGAACGCCTCGACTTGTGTCAAAGATATGAACCTCCCTGGGTTGCAACTGCATTCTTTGCGAGGCGCCCGAAAAGGTGTGTGGGCGGTGCGAGTTAGCGGCAACTGGCGCGTAACATTTACTTTTGTTGGAAAAAACGCCGAAGACGTGGATTACGAGGATTATCATTGAGGTGAGAGTATGTTGATGCACAATCCCCCCCATCCTGGCGAGGTGCTCAGGAAGCTTTGTCTGGAGCCCTTGGGTTTGACTGTAACCGAGGCAGCAAAGGCTTTGGGCGTGAGTCGGAAGACGCTATCCGGCATTCTCAACGGCCGCGCTGGGATTAGCCCTGAGATGGCTGTTCGCCTGTCGATCGCTTTCAATACCACGGCTGAAGGCTGGCTGGCTCAGCAAACACAGTATGATTTGTGGCAGGCAGAGCGCCGTCGAAGCAAGCTTCGCGTCGCGCGATTATCGGCGGCTTAGGACGAAAACAGTTGTTCATTATCCTCAACGCCGTCAGCTAATGGAACAATTTCTTGGCGGTCTTGGCGCGAGGATTTCTTTGAATCCGGAGTCGGAGAAGGACGGCTCGCGCAAGGACGCAAAAGGACGCGAAGTTGGGAGAAAGACGTTTTTCTTTGCGGTCTTAGCGGGCTTAGCGCGATAAACCTCTTTGAATTTGGAGTCGGAGAAAGACGACTCGCGCAAAGGCGCAAAGGGCGCGAAGTTAGGAGTTCCACACACGTTAGCTATCCTCACCACCCATCCGATCCAGTATCAAGTCCCCATCTGGCAAGAATTAGCCCGCCGGAACCAAATTGATTTTGAAGTCTGGTATCTTTCAGATCACGGCAGCCGTCCGAGCATCGATCCCGGGTTTACCCGGACATTCCAGTGGGACCTTCCGATGTTGGACGGATACCCGTATCGCTTTCTGGATACTCGACCACACCCGGCGGACATCACAAGTGTTCGCGGCGCGCGGCTTGGGTCGCTTGCAACTTTATTTCGCGACCGAAGCGTGACTGCGCTGTGGATCAACGGTTGGAATGTACAGGCGTATTGGCAAGCTGCTTTTCAAGCGCACCGGGCCGGCATACCAGTTTGGCTGCGCGGCGAAAGCAACGATCTTCATCGGCCACGCTGGTTCAAAAAGCTGCCACGCAAAATATTGTTGGCCATGCTGTTCCAACGGGTCTCATATTTTCTCTACGTTGGCTCCGCCAACAGGCGATTGTATCAACAGTTCGGTATTTCAGAAGACCAACTGGTTTCGGCGCCTTATTGCGTCGATAACCAGCGCTTCGCCCAGGCTGCTCAAGAATGGAATCCAAGGCGATCGGAATTGCGACGCGCGTGGAGAATCCCGGACCAGGCGACCTGTTTTCTTTACAGCGGAAAATTCATCTGCAAGAAACGCCCTCTGGACATTTTTGAAGCAGCGAGCCGCTTGCTTTTGGAGGACCGAACTCGTGGGGCCGCAGGGCGGCTTTACCTATTGATGGTTGGCGATGGAATGTTGCGTCAAGAGCTGCAGAGCAAGGCAGATGCTCTTGAGAGGCTTTGCGGTCGCCCGATAGTCAGTTTTGCAGGCTTTATTAATCAGCAAGAGATGCCCAAGGCCTATGTGGCTTCCGATTGCTTGATTTTGCCGTCTGATTCGCTTGAGACGTGGGGACTGGTCGTGAACGAGGCGCTGGCTTGCGGCAGGCCTGCTCTCGTCAGCGACCAGTGCGGATGCGCCGAAGATTTAGCAAAGCCGCTTGGCGGTGATTTTGTATTCAAATGCGGTGATGTTAATGAACTGGCGGGTTTGATGCGAAAACGAACTGGGGGAACACCTTCCTCGGATGAGAGGAAAAAATATTACCGGTTGGTGAATCAGTTTGATATTGCCGGAACCGTCAAGTCTATTGAGTTTCTTTATAAGTCACTGCAGGCCCCGCCGTTTAGGCGAAAAATGGCCGCAGCAGATGAGAACCCTTCCTTGTGACTGAAAGACCGATTCTCAAGACCGTCACTGAAAAGGCGCTCCTTAAAATGCCGGCGCTCTATGTATGGCTGTCGTTACGCCGGAAACATGTCGACAAGAACAAACTTGTGTTCCTCAGTTTTATTTCAAAAGGTCAGGTCGTTTTGGACGTGGGGGCGAATTTCGGTTTTTATACACGACTTTTCTCAAATATCGTAGGGCCGGAAGGCAAAGTAATCGCATTTGAGCCGGTCCAGGCCGCAATTGTGCGGTTTTTGGTTATCACGCGCGCTAGGAACAACATCGAACTCGTTTGCAAAGGGCTCGGCGCCAGCGAGTCAAGGACGAAGATATACATTCCAGCGGGAGACCTCGGGCAGTCATCGCTTGCCCGGCACGCGGGCGGGTCCTGGAAATCTCCTGAAGATGTTCGGGAGGAAGAGATCCTGGTAACCACGCTCGATAAGTTTGTCGAGAAAGAACCCATCAAGCGCATTGATTTTGTTAAGGTCGACATCGAAGGAGGCGAAGCGGAGTTTCTTTACGGGGCCGAGAATTCTTTGAAGCGGTTCAAGCCACTAGTTTATACTGAGGTCAACCACGGATGGCTGCGGGACTTTGGGGAATCTCCGCTTACGGTCGCCGAACGGTTCTCACAACTGGGGTACTGTTTCGTCTACGAGCCTCGGGTTATGGACAAAAGTTTCCGGCTAGTTCAGGTTAAGCTCTCAGAGCAAACAAACGGGGATTTTCTATTTGCGACCTCGCCTTGCTCAATAACCAATAGGCAGGTTTTCCACTGCCTTTAAGAGGCAGTACGCCTCGTGAGTTGGCCGAGCCAAAGACCGATACTCTTCGTCAGGGAACCTTCAGTTCAGGCATATGAACATTAGGATAGCTATTCTCTTTGTCCCGTCGGTTCTCGGACTTCTATGGCAAGATGAACCCGAGATCTCGATCATTTGGTCCCTGGCCGGCTCTCTTTTTGTTGCTGCCATAGCTCAAAACTCCTGGTTTAAACAGTCAGATGAGAGTTTACCTATCACTCACCGCCTGCTTCGACCTACGTTTATGTATCATTTTTTCTTTCTCGGCTATCACGTGTTGGGCGGAGCAGTTAATGCTCTTGAGCTTGCCGGGTATACCTACTGGGGTCGTGTCGCCGAGCCTGCGAAATATGAATTATCATTGAACGCCATGGCTCAAGCGCTGATGCTCTTGGGCCATGCGAGCGTGACTGCCGGGATGAAGCTGGCGGGCCTGCGGTATGATCCGCCCAGGTACATTATCGCGGAGCTTCCCGCCTACGGCCTACTGGTACTCTCGCTCGTTTGTCTTGGAGTGGGGACAGCAGTTTCCTTCGTCCCGAGCCTGTTTAATCTCAGCGAGAAAATTTTCCAGATCGCATCAACGGCGGTTCTGGTGGAAATCGTGTTTGCCGCATGGCGGCGGAACTTTAACAACACGGTCGTGGGACTGTTGCTGCTGTTCCTGAACCTTTTGTCGCAGATCCTGAGCGGATGGAAAGCCCTTGTGCTCTGGACGATGATCACGCTGGGCGCTTTGCTTTATCCATTGATGCCTCGGCGGGTGCTTTTCGGGGGATTTGCGTTTGCCCTATTTTGGGCACTCTACTTGCATCCTTTTGGCTTGGTGCTGCGGCCTCTGATCTGGTACGAGGGCGTCGATAGAAATATGGCGATAGCCATCTCGATGAATGAGGTAATGAACATGTCCCTTAGAGAGCGTCTGGATAATACTTGGAAGATGATGGTGGGTCGAGCCAATGACTTGTATCAATTCCGGAAATACCTTCTGTACGTTCCGGACGCCCATCCTTATTATGGTCTCGATCTGCTTAAGGAGGCGCACCTTGCGCTTATGCCTCGGATCCTCTGGCCGGAAAAACCCAATCTGGAAAGAGTGGCGATGGAGCGAGTCTACGACGCTGGAATTGTGTCAGAGCAGGCGGTGGTCTCCGCCAAGTCGAATTTTTACCAGGATGCGTATTTATCGGGTGGGTGGGCAGCGGTTGTCCCGGCGTCTTTGCTGCTGGGTTATCTATCGATACTAATAAGCCGTACCTCTGAGCGACTTTTCGGCGGTTATCAAATCGGGACATGCCTCGTATTCACCAGCCTTTTTGCCACAACATTTAATACGGCGCCGAACTTCCTTTTTTTGTTGGGAACGGTGTGGACTTCTCTGCTGGTCGCGTTGGCCGTCTTTTTTGCCGGGCGAATGACGGGCTGGATTGTACCGGCGCGAGCCGCGATCCGGGGCCGCGCGCCTCGAGCTAGGCTTGTTAAACGGCCCCTCGCCCGGTTTCCATTACGGTACAGCCCAGCAAAATTGCCCCGTCTCAAGTAGCTTTATTTCTTATTGCCTTCTCATGCTTGGGCCTAGCTGTTGTTCTGTGCTTTTTGACCTCCGACCTCTCGCTTTTGTAATCCGAAATCCGCATTCCGAATTCCGAAATGTGGTTTCCGACCTCTAACTTCTGGTTTTACCGACTTCCGACTTCTGGTACTTTTAGTTTCGTGCGAGCAGCTATTGTTTTGCTTTTTCTGACTTCCGACCTCTGATCTCCGACCTCTGGTAGTTCATGCCTCTTCAAAGAAACATTCTCGTTTTCCGCACTGGGCAGCTTGGCGATACCATAGTCAGTTTGCCGGCGATTCATGCTATCCGCGCCGCGTATCCCGATCATAGGCTGATTTTACTAACTCCCAACCAACCGGGTAATTTGGTGTCACCTTTAGAGATACTGGGCGATAGCAAAATATTTTCTCAAGTGCTTTTTTACGTCACGCCACGTGCCAGGGCTCTTGCCTCGATACACACAGTTGCGCTTTCCATTAAGATCTGGCGACTCAAACCTGAAGCGCTTTTCTATTTGAGGGGTCTGCCTTGGGATCATTTTTGGCGAGACAGGTTCTTTTTCCAACTCCTATGCGGGATATCAAAGACGTATGGTCTGAATGGCTCGGAAGACATCTTCGGTCGTAGAGATGCCTCGGGAGGATTGTGCCGTTGTCCCTCCGAAGTGGAGCGCCTGCTCCATATTGTTGCCGAGGCGGACTCGGGCGGTTTGGCCAGTCAAAACGTCAATTTTGGAATCCCAATTTCTCGGAAGGACTCTTGCCGTATAGACTCGCTGTGGAAAGAAGCAGGAATGCTAAAAAATGAATTGATCATTGCATTGGGTCCTGGGTCGAAAATGCCCGCAAAGCGATGGCCGCTAGAGCGCTTTATCGAAATCGGCAGGTATCTTCTTGCGAAGTTCACGAATTCTCGTCTCATTGTATTCGGAGGCTCGGAGGATTTCTCCTTGGGAGAAGTCTTAAAGCATAATTTAGGGGCAAGGGTTCTTAACTTTGCAGGCTTGCTCAGCGTATTGGAATCGGCCGAAGGTCTAAGACGCTGCTCTCTCTACGTCGGCAATGATACCGGGGTGATGCACCTCGCCGCCGCCGTTGGTACCCCTTGCGTGGCCATTTTTTCGGCGCGTGATCATCCCGGACGGTGGGAGCCTTATGGGCTTAACCACATCGTCCTCCGCAAAAACCCTCATTGCGCCGGATGTCTTCTACAGGTGTGCAGCGATCGGAGGATGATCTGTCTTACGGAAATTACTGTGAGTGAAGTCCTAGAAGCCATAGAAGGCATTTTGAAAAAGCGGGGGGAGTGCCAACCGGTGGAATCACCCAAGGTGGGCGTGATCAATTGACCATCAGAGTTCGCACCAAACAATAGTCAGTCACCCGACCTGGGATTGGGGAAACGGTGTAAATGCTTTCTGAATCACAAAGAGCCAACAAAGCATGGTGGGCTGACAATCCCATGGCCTACGACTGGCATGGGACCTTGGCGTTTACTCCTGGAACTCGGGAATGGTTTGAGGAGATCGATCGCCGTTTTATGGCCTCGGCGTATTATGCTCGTGGAACAGATGGCACCCCTTTCGGACGCTTTCTGAAGCCCGAGATTGTGGCTGGAAAGAATGTGCTTGAGGTTGGTTGTGGGATGGGGACGCATGCAGCAATGCTTGCGCGGGGCGGAGCCCGTTTAACCGCGATTGACATTACCGAGCGGGCTATCGCGGCGTCCAGACGTCGCTTCGAGATCTTTGGACTCGCGGCCGCCCGGATCGATCAGGCAGATTGCGAGCAACTTCCGTTTTCGAACGCCTCTTTTGATATGGTCTGGAGCTGGGGGGTCATTCATCACAGCAGCTCCACAGAGCAGTGCCTCGCAGAAATCACGCGCGTCCTTAGACCTGGCGGGCGCCTCTTTTTGATGATCTATTACAAGCGGAGCATTGTGTATTATGTCCACTGCGGTCTTGTTCGTGGTGTATTTTTTGGTCAACTGCTTTCCCGCTCCCTGGACAAAATTTACCAGAATGCATCTGACGGCTTTTATGCAAGGGTATTTACGAAGAACGAACTCAAAGCATTGCTCAGGCCAAACTACGACCCGGTCGTGATAAATATCGTTGGAATGAAATCGGAACTCCTGCCAATCCCAAGGTGCCGGCTTAAGGAAAAGGTGGAAGAGTTGATCCCGGACTGGCTAGCCTCCGCTATTTTAAGCCGCTGGGGCTCAATGGTCGTCGTAGATGCCCAAAAGAAAAGCCACGCAACGGAATCGCCGGAGTTTTAGGGCGTTAGCAGGATTGGCAATGGAAGGACTCTCAGGTCATCGATCCGCTGGTGCGGCGCCCCCTCGATTCCCTGCCGCTCAGATAGAGACCGCAAAATCCTCCAACCCACGTTTGCACAATTGTGCAAACGTGGGTGTTTCCGCGAAGTGCATGCCTGACTGCTGACTCTCGATTTTGCGTCTTGGATTTTCTACCGACAAGTCATTAGCTTCTGGACCCGGTCGGCGAAAGGTCAGCCGAGAATCATGATTAATCCGCCGGAAACCGCGGTGCTTCAGCAGGCGGGATCGGCAAGGCATCAGGAAGAGCCTACGGTATGGCAGGACCCTACAAATCCGCAGAAGCAGAAGCTGTCCATCAGGGCGCTTGAAGAGCTAGGCGCTCCAGAATCGGTAAAACTGCTCGACTACGGCTGCGGCAACGGTGCGCTTGCGGGAGTTTTTTATGATCGTGGTTATCGAGTCTCAGCTATCGATATTTCCGAGACGCGTATTGCCGATGGGTCGGCGCGATTTTCAGGAGTACAGTTTCGCGTCGTGCGGCCGCACGAGCCGGTGTCGTTTGCGGCCGGAGCTTTTGACGCGATCTTTTGTTCCGAAGTCATCGAACATGTTTACGATGTTCATTTTATATTTGGTGAGTTTTCGCGGCTGCTGCGACCGGGAGGTCTTTTGATCCTCACGACCCCGTATCACGGCCGGATAAAGAACGTGATCGTCTCATTGTTTTTCTTCGAGCGCCACTTCGATCCAACGTGGGAGCACATCCGCTTTTGGACCAGAAAGTCTCTGACCAAGGTCTGCACCGCTCACGGCCTTCAGCCGATCAAATGGGCGTCAGTAGGCCGATTCTGGCCAGTTCCGAAATCATTCTTTGTGGTGTGCAGAAGGAAGCAGGGAGCAGGGAGCATGGGGCAGGGAGGCGGAAAAAGCTAAACGTTGGAGGTTGGAGGCGAGGAGTAGGAGCAAAGAGCCACGAGCTAAAACTTGATTACCCGTACAAACGTTAGCTTTATGGGATTGGCGGCTGCGCGGGCTTTTCCCTCGTTGGGCAAAGATGAACCCTCGGAATGTGATTGGGCGGACAGAGGGCGGCCGCTACTTTCGAGTCATCTATACGCCGAGACGGCGGCTGTGAGCCTGAGATCATGCCGCGAATTGAAAAGCTCATTCAACGGATGGTGGTCAACCCACGCGACGTACGCTTTTCCGAAGCGCGGCGCGTGCTTGAATTCCACGGGTGGGTTGTGGACAACATTGTAGGATCGCACTACACTTTCCTTAAAGGGAGAATGCGTTTGGTGTTGGTTAGGCCTCACGGTGGTCGCAAGAGTTTACATCCCAAAGACGTTAAGAAAGTGCTAGAGGCAATCGAAAGTACATGAAAACGAAGAAGCAATTGGAATATCCCATTCAGATCACGGTCGATCAGGACGGGTACTACGCTGAGGTACCGGATCTGCCGGGCTGCTCGACCGCCGGTGAAACTTTTGAGGTTTTGATGCGTAATGTCCAAGAAGCCGTCTCCAGCTATCTAGGGAGTCTTCGCAGGCATGGAGAACCGATCCCCACTCCTTCACGGAAACGCGTGACTCTGAAAGGCAAGTTCATCTATACGTCCGTTCGAGTGGCGGCGTAGATCAATCTGCTGGTCGAGTTCCACTTTAGATCGAGAGTCGCCACAAAGGCACTAAGTCACTAAGGATCGAGAGAAAACTTTGTGTCTTGCTGCCTTAGTGGCAATAGCCCCTCCGAAATCCGCAATCGAAAACCGAAATCTAAAATCGACGATGCGCGTTCTCCACGTCATTCCATCCGTCGGTCCTCTTAGGGGCGGGCCGAGCGTCATGATTAAGACACTGGCGCGAGCCCTGGTCAGCGCGGGTGTGGAAACACACGTGGCCGCGACCGACGACAACGGGCACGGGCGGCTGAACGTCCCTTTGGGCCAGCCGGTCGTGGAGGACGGAGTGACCTACTGGTATTTCCCCCGGCAGGGGCGTTTTTATACTTTCTCCTGGCCTCTGACCCGATGGCTGGCGCAGCATCTCCAGGAGTATGATTTGATTCATATTCATGCCTTGTTCTCGTACGCGGCCATTCCTGCGGCGTATTGGGCGAGTCGGTGTGGTGTCCCCTACGTCGTGCGCCCGCTCGGGGTGCTGAAGCGCTGGGGTATGCAAAACCGGCGCAGATGGCTGAAGAAAATCTCTCTTCGTCTGATAGAGAGCCGTATCTTGGCCGGTGCCGCTCTGGTTCACTACACGAGCGAGGAGGAACGTCAGGAGGCGGCGGAGTCGGTGACCGTGGCGAGATCTGTGATTATTCCAAATGCTGTCGACCTGAGCACCAACTCGGTCATAATTGAGAAGCGAGGGCTGTTCCGCGCCAGGTATCCGCAACTGATTGGGCGGACTTTGATTGTCTTCCTGTCGCGATTGGATCCGATAAAAGGACTGGATTTGCTGCTCCCGGCCTTTGCTAAAGTGCGAGAACGGCATCCTCGGGCAACACTGGTAATGGCGGGGACCGGCGAGCGCGCTTTCGTGGCGCGCCTTCAACGCGAGGCAAGTCGCCTTGGAATCGAGTTAGATATTGTTTGGGCAGACTTTGTTTCAGGTGAAGAGAAATGGGCGCTGCTTGCCGATGCGGATCTGTTCGTTTTGCCCTCGTATTCGGAGAATTTCGGCGTAGCCGCCGTGGAGGCGATGGCTTCCGGGGTGCCCGTGGTGGTTTCCGATCAAGTCGGCATTCATCGGGAGATTGCGGAGGCTAACGCGGGTCTCGTCGTGCGCTGTGAGGCAGGCGCTCTAGCCAACGCGGTGATCCGGCTTGTCGGTGACGCTGAACTGCGCTCCCGCATGGGCGCAAATGGCCGGCATTTGTCGCGGGCGCAGTTTTCCCCGGAAGCAGTGGCAGCCCGTTTGATCCAGGCTTACACGTCGATTGCAAAGCCGGCCCTTAGTGAAGCGGCGGCATGAACTTCTCTGAGCTGTACGAGCGGACCCGCGGGGAGAGAACGGTCGCTCGTGTACGCCGCACCGGTTTCAACGATCGTCCCAACACCCCCGCAACCCGCCACCGCCCCAGCCCTCATTTTCACGTTTGCACAATTGTGCAAACGTGAAAGGTGGCGGCGTTCCGAAATAACGGCCTTGTAGAGGCTATGATCCCGGAATTGAAATAAGGCTGTTTATGGCCGAAGTAAGAGACCCCACTCTGATTCAACTCCGTTCGCCGAACTCATCGGCATGTCCTCACGTGCTCGCCGATCGTGATTTGCCCCGCTGCCCATGGCGGACGCTGCGGGGATCCGGTCGATCTCTGCTTTTCAGCGTGAACTATTTTAGGAAGTCATGCTCCCGTGAAAGAAACGCGCTATAGGGAATCGCGCGTATGCCGCGTGCTGGGGAACCCGCTCGCATATGGCGTGATTGTTAAACTGCTCGAGTCGGGAGCGCAGACTCCTTCGCAACTGGCAAGCCATATCAGGCGCAGCGTTCCCACGGTGAGCCATACGCTTAGCAACCTCAGACTAGCGGATCTTGTTCGGTTTGACCGCTCCGGGCGCACGGCGCTTTATCGCATCAAGTACCCGAAAGAAATGAGAAAGCTTCTGAACGCTCTGGAAAAATTCAACGACGCAACCCGCAGGGTGGGTAAATAAACAGTCGATCTAAAAACAGGCTGCACGTTTGCACAATTGTGCAAACGTGGAACTGTAGAATCCGATCACTCGCTGACCCAAAATCTCAGATAGCGGCGAATTAAGACGAGTTTTAGACGCGATTCAGTGAACCCAAACCGAACGGATCTATCCAGTGCGCCTTTCGGTGATCATCCTTACGTATAACGAAGAGCACAACCTGCCGGATTGTCTCGAGAGCCTCAAAGGACTCGAGTCCGAGCTCTTCGTCGTCGATTCGGGGAGCACGGATCGTACGCGGGAAATCGCCGAGCAGTATGGCGCTAAAGTGTTTCAGCATTCATTCGAGAACTACGCCGCTCAGCGGAATTGGACGCAACAGAATTTGCCGATCCGGGGCGAATGGCTTCTACATCTTGACGCCGATGAGAGACTTACGCCGGAACTGGTGACGGAAATACAGGAAACGTTAAACGAGACAAGCAGGGAGCATGGAGCACGGAGCAGGGAGCAGTCAGAGGCCGGGGCAGCACGATTGAGGACAAGCAACGAGCAAGGAGCAGGGAGCAGGGAGCCGGAAGAGGCTAGAGGGCAGAGGTTGGAGGTTGGAGGCGAGAGGACGGCAAATGGCGAATGGCAAATAGCAGAGAGCAGGGAGCACGGAGCAGGGAGCCAGAGAGGGCGGAGGACGGACA
>JACQUW010000159.1 GCA_016210115.1 Deltaproteobacteria bacterium
CGGGCTCATCGGACGTCCGCAGCCCTCCACCTTACGCCCCTTCGGCTCGAGTGTCACTTTCATCGTTTAGGGAAACGTCAAACTTCATGAACATTCCCCTTGAACGTGAAACGAGAAAAGTAAAATGTTGGATAGGCTACGATTCACTTTTCACTTTTAACTATTTACGCTCCAGCCGCTACAGCGCAAGATCGATGCCTTTCGGCAGCTCCGCCCCTATGCGATTTTTCGGTGGAAATTTGAGCCCGCACTCGCGCATCACCGGTTTAATGTCGTTGATATAGTCCTGCATGACCTCTCCGCTCTCTTTATTCTTGAGACCAACCCTGACCGCGTATCGATTGGCGGCGCTATCCGGCCGGCCGAAGGAGAGGAGGGAAACTCCGAACCACTTGTTGAAAAACTTTTGCGCCAGAGGACGCTTCCGCTTATCCTTGCAAAATTGTTTGACGACCTGCTCCCCAAACCCCTCGTGTTCCTCCTCTTCTTCCAGAATCTTTCCCACGATGCGAGCATAAGGGGAATAGCTGCAATTCCGATAGAGGCTAAGCTGAAACTCACCGGCGCGATCGAAAAGAAACTGCGCGACGCCCAGCTCCAACCAGCTTTCCGCCAACGGCACCTGTTTTTTTCCTGTCGCAAGCTGATCCGTGACCAGCGCTTCTAAATTGCCTCCCAAGCCGCCATAGAGCTTCACAGTATCTTCATAGTGCTCCAACTCTTCCGCGATCTGAGAAGCAACGACTTTCTTGTACCGAAGCTCCGGAACGTATTTCAGCGCGTGTCCGAAAAGGTGAGCCGCCATGCTTTCACGATAGGCTTGACTCTCCAGTAACTGTCGCACTGTTTTGAGATATCTCGGATCATCTTTGAATTGCCCTAATTGCATTTTCCTTGTGAAAGCTTTCATTCCTCGACTTCCTTCTCGCTGGAGTTTAATTCTCAACCGAAAAAACGAGCTTCTCGCGCCGCGATTAATCCCTCTCTGCTCGGTTCCCGTCGGCAGGCTAGACGGCGTGGTCTTCAATGGGCTCGAACGCGTGCAAGAAACGCCTCTCGCCTCCGGGTTCGCTCGAGACCTCAATCGGCCTGAATCCCACCTTCTGGCCGAGCGTTATTTTTTTCGGATCCGAGCAGGAGATCAAACCGAAGATCCGCAGGCCGGCTACCTCAATAACGCCCAGCACCAAAGGTGAGCGGAAACCTTGCGGAACACCCGCCTCTTGGATGCAGAATGCGTGGACCGTGCCCTGCTCCGGTAGATCGACCCATTCGAACTGATCGCCGACACATTGAGGACAGAATTTTCGCGGCGGCCAGTAAAGCGTGTCACAGGTGCGGCAACGCGTGGTCGTCAACCGCCCCTCGCTTAGGTGAATGTAGTATTCACTCAGGCTGTTAAAGGCGGCCGACTGGAGGGGATAGGGATCAGCAACGCGCAAATAGAGATCGCTCATAATCATGCGGCGCCATAAATGAGAACCAGATGCTCGCCCATCCCGCTGTTGTTGTGAGTCAGCCCGATTTTCGCTTCCCGGACTTGCCGTTCTCCCGCTTCGCCCCTGAGCTGCGAGTAAATCTCCGCCGCCTGGGCGACGCCGGTTGCGCCGAGGGGATGGCCACAGCCGATGAGCCCGCCGCGGGGATTCACGACGACCTTGCCCCCATAATCCGAACATCCCCGGGCCACAAACTCACCGCCCTCCCCCTTCTCGCAGAAGCCAAGCTCCTCGTAGGCGATGATCTCGGCGATCGAAAAACAGTCGTGAACCTCAGCGACGTCAATTTCTTCAGCGGTGATTCCGGCCATGCCGTAAGCGTTAGCGGCAGCTTTTTTCATCGGCGGCCAATGGGAGTAGTCATCATGGAGAGCGGAAAGCGAGAATCCCTCCACGACCTGGCCGCTCCCCAGGATAAAGACCGGTCTGTCGGTTAAATCCCTTGCCCGCTCCTCCGAGGCAAGCACGATTGCTGCGGCCCCGTCCGTGATAGGTGAGCACATGTAGAGGCGCAGCGGAGTGGCAATCATTTTCGAGCAAAGAACCTGCTCCACCTCAGCGCCCTTTTGAAAATGCGCAAAGGGATTCTTTTTTGCGTGGTTGTGGTTCTTGACGGAGACTAGAGCGAGTTGTTCCTCCGTCGTGCCGTACCGGGTCATATGAGCCTGGGCGGCAAGCGCAAAACAGGGAGGCGCCGTGACGCCGTAGCACGCCTCCCAGTCCCGATCAACGCCCGCTCCCATGTTGAAAAGAGCCTCATCCATATTGGGGAGATTGAGTTTTTCCACCCCCAAAACCATAATCAGATCCGCAAACCCGGCGGCAATAAAAGCCTGAGCATAGCGGATTCCAACGCTGCCGCTCGCGCACATATGCTCGGTTCGCGCGGAAAGTTTCTGCGGCTTTATTCCAAGACACTCCGCGACAAGCGAAGCGATATGGCTTTGATTAGCAGTCCTTTCAGGCATGACGGTCCCCACGACCAACCCCTCGATATCTTCCGGCCGAAGACGAGAGTTGGACGCGAACACCGCCTTACCTGCTTCCCAGATAAGATCCTTTAGACCTGCTTTGCGGGCGCCAAACTGCGTCACGCCCGCAGCCACTATTGCAACCCGGCGCATGAATTCTACGGCCTCTGTTCTTCGTAGAGTTTTCTGATCAGCTTTGCCTTCATCTCAAAGCGAGGCAGCGTCCCCGGGGGAACCAGCTCAACCGCAGGGCTGAAAATCAGCTTATTTTTAAGATTTTCTTCCACGTACCTTTTCAGGGCCTCAAGATTATCCACCGCGGTGCCGTGCTCAACCTGGATTTTAAGCGGCGGCTCAACCCGCGGTCCAGGCTGGTCGAGGAGTATCTGGATTTCGCCGGTGGTATTGGGCCGCATCTGGGACACCACGTCCTTGATGGCGGAGGGAAAAACGTTGACCCCCCTCAGGATCAGCATATCATCGGTGCGGCCGACAATGCGCATACGAAATCCGCTCCGGCGACACCGGCACGGTTTATTCCATACCACCACCCGATCACGGGAGCGAAAGCGCAACAATGGGACGCAATCCCGTTCTATATGGGTAAAAACGATCTCGCCTTCGACTCCATCCTCGATCGGGAGCGACTCGCCGCTGTCAGGATCGATAATCTCTGGAATGACGAAGTCCCCGGCCAAAAAGTGGTTCCCGGTGCGCTGGGGGCACTCCGCCGCATAAACTGTGACAACGTCGGCGTTCCCAGTTGCCTCGGTAACGACGGCTCCCCAAAGCTCTTCGATCCTCTCCCGGATTCCCGGCACTCCCCCCCCGGGCTCGGCGCCGCAGAGGATTCGTTTTATGCCGAGGGTCTTGGGATCGATCCCCATTTTTTCTCGGGCATAGTCGGCGAGATAAGATGCGTAGGAAGGCGTGCAGGTGATGATATCCGCTTTGAGATCCTGGATTGTGGCAATCAGGCGATCAGACGCTCCCGTCCCTACCGGCACAAAAGTCGCGCCGATCGCTTCGATCGCGTTGGCAAGAGGCAGGCCGCCCACAAACATGCCGATACCGAATCCCATAATCACGATGCTTGTCGGCCTCACGCCCTCAGACCAGTAGCAGCGAGCGACGATCTCGATCCAGCGCTTTCGGTCGCGCTCGGTAATGCCGACGTAGCTTGGTCTTCCGGTCGTACCCGACGAAGAATGGAATCGAATTACTTGATCCAACGGGACCGCTGCATGCTCTCCGAGCGGAGGCTTCTTGAGCTGGCTTTCCCTCAGTTCATCTTTCGTCGTGAACGGAAGCCGCGCGATGTCGGCGACAGTTCTGATGTCGCTCGCCGCAATTCCTGCCTCCTTTAACTTTCTTCGGTAAAAAGGCGAGTTTTTCTTAAGGTAGTCGATCTGGGTGCGGAGCTTCCGCGCCTGAAGCTGCTGCAGGCGCGGTAGAGGCATGGTCTCCACCTTCTCGTTCCAGTATGGTGAGTATCTCATCGGATTGAACCTAACGGATGTCTCCGGCGACGACTTTCACGCCGTAGGGATGGACTTCGCCCGGCCCAAAGCCCATCTGCGGCTGCTTTTTAGCGAGCTCTGCGCGCAGTTTTTTTGTTTGCCCCCAATCGATTTCAAAGAGTAGGGCTTCAGCGTCGACCGCCTTAATAGCCACCCCATAGACGTCCCGCGCCTTTTTCAGCGAGAGAAACTCGTCGATAACGTCCTCCAAGACAAGATTGGGGTCACGTTCTAGAGGATTCCCGTAACCACCCCCGCCGTTCGAGCCGAAGGTGATGTGATCTCCTTTCTTGAGCTTCACGTTGCAGGCATACATGCCCAAATTTCTCTCTTCCGCCGTTCCTTTGTTCAGGACGAGCTTGTTCGGCCCGCCGTTGGTCCCGCCCCCGAGCCCCGGGGGCGTGACTTCTTCACGATCGCCATGGATCGAGTTCACCGCGTCCCCCATAACGTAGAAGTTGCGGTGGATGCCGAACCCGCCCCGATATTTTCCGTCACCGCACGAGTCCTGGATCGCCTCACATTGAGTGTAGAGGAAGGGATACCAACGCTCGTGAATCTCTATGGGTTGATTCGTCGCCCCGGCGCCGTAAAGCATCATCGCAAACGAGGGACCGTCTTTATAGCTTCGCGCGCCCTGTCCTCCCTCCAACCACGTGTAGGACACGTAGCGGCGCCCTGTCTTGGGATGGAATCCGCCGAAGCAGCAGTTGGAGAGATTCACCGTTCCGGCGAAGACTCTTTCCGGCTTGGTCTTGGAAAAGGCCAAACCCCACGCGCACATGGCTGCGGTATCGACCTTTTCATAGCCGCTCGCGCAGTAGCCGGCCATGGGTGTCGGCGGGAGCACGTGACAGGCGCTCCCGGGTTGAGTGATAACTTTGATGCAGCGAATAACGCCGTGATTCAGCGGCGCCAAATGCGGAAAACAGTGAAGGGTCCCATCGAAGGTAGCGGAGAGACACGCGGGCAAAGTGAGCCCGCTCGGCCCCTTCGGCGCCAGATCCGAGCCGGTCCAGTCAAAGGTGACCTGATCACCCTGGATAATCAATTTACAATGAATCTTCACCCGCGGCTTATCCGGATGTCCTTCGTCATGGTCGATATAATCCACAAACTCGTAAGTCCCGTCGGCAAGCTCGGCAACCTCTTTGCGAAAGATCCGTTCGGAGTAGTTCATCGTTTCCTCAAAGGTATCGAGAATGGTCTTCTTGCCATACTTCTCGACGTACTCCAGCAGCCGGCTCTCCATGAGCCTGACCGCCCGATACTGCGCTGCCATGTCGCCGAAGCGCTCATAAGGCACTCGGACGTTGAGCTTGATCAACTGCATCGCGGATTTTACCGGTTTATCTTTCTCGTAAACCCGCATGACCGGCAGAAAGAGTCCTTCGGCGTAGCTTTCGATCGCTTGCGGGTTAAAGGTAGCGGGAACCGGGCCTCCCATGTCGGACCAATGGCAGCAAGACACGGTAAAGGCAAACAGCTCTCCATCCACGAAGACCGGCCGGATAAGACGCACATCCAACGTATGCGTTCCGCCTCGATAGGGATCGTTCATGATGTAGACATCACCCGGGCGGATCTCTTCGATGTCTTCACGCAGGCACTGGAGCGATGCCTCGTAGGTGCCCATGTGAGGAGTGATGTCACGAATTCCGTGCGCGACCAACCTTCCGTCGGCCGTTAGAAGCCCGACAGAATAGTCATGGCCCTGGGTGATCACCGGACCATAAGCCACTCGCTCGACCAGGCGACTCGCCTGGGTGCACATGGCGCGAAAGCCGTTGCGAATCACCTCAAACGTAATTGGATCCATGGAGGCAACAAATTCTTCTCTTTTTGACATGGAAAAACCTCCTATATGTAGGGGCGACCGGCCGGTCGCCCTAAAGGCTAAGAATTAAATTCAGATACTCATCCACGCTGGCCTTGACCGCCGGCGGGACCACAGTCGTGGAATCCGACTGTTCCACAATGGCCGGTCCATCAAAGGTGGCGCCGCAGCGAAGTTTAGCGCGGTCATAAATCCGGCTCGTCACCCATCCTCCAGCCTCGCGGAAATATACTTTACGCTCTCCCTTTAGAGCTTCTTTTGCCGTGCCCTTCTCCGGGTGCTTTTTGAGCTCTCCCTTAGGCGCCGGCCCTTTAGCCACCAGGCGCGCGTTGACGACCTCGACGTCGGCGAATTCCAACGGAACCGTATAACCAAATTCCTGCTCATGCCGGGCTAAAAAGTCCTGGACCAGCTTGTCGATATCTTCTCGCGCGAGCTCCCGGCTTGGAATCGGGAGCGTGAAATACTCGGTCTGAGGGAAGTACTTGACGTCGGCAAGACGCTCAAGCTCTATTTCTTTTTCCACCACGCCTTCACGACGCAGCGCCTCACGGGCATTGGCCTCGAGCTCCGTATAAGCTTTGTTCACCCTTGCGATATCCACTTCTTTCGCCCGCTGCAGAAGCGGCCGAAGATAATCTTGACGGATCTCAACCTGGAGCTGGCCAAAGGCCGAAGCAAGACCCGGATACTGCGGAACCAGAACCTTCGGGATTTTCAGCTCCCGCGCCGCTTCCGCCGCATGCAGGGGACCACCTCCGCCGAAAGCAAAAAGCGCAAACTCCCGCGGATCATAGCCTCTCTCGACAGAGATCAGCCGGGCAGCGTAGGCGATATTGGCATTGGCGACCCGCAGGATACCATCGGCCGCCTCTTCCACGGTCATGCCAAAAAAGTCCGCAATCTTCCCTTTGATGGCCTTCAGCGCGAGGTCAGGCTGGACTGTCATTTCTCCGCCCAGGAAGGTCTCCGGGTTGAGCCGGCCGAGAACAAGATTGCAGTCGGTATTGGTGGGCTCTTCACCCCCGAGGCCGTAGCAGGCAGGGCCGGGAAAGGCTCCGGCGCTCTGGGGACCGTTTTTGAGAGTCCCTCCTTTGTCGATCCAGGCGATGGAGCCTCCACCGGCGCCGATCGAGTGGACATCGATGCACGGAAAGCGTATCGGAATTTTCCATTCCACCTTCCAGCCGGACTCCATGGGAGGTTGTCCACGATAGATCACTGCGAGATCGGTGCTCGTTCCGCCGATGTCGAAGATAATGACGTTGGGAAAGCCCGCCATCTGACCGATATAAGCGCCCCCCACCACGCCTCCGGCCGGGCCGGACTGACAGGTCCGGGATGGGATCTCTCTGGCGACATCCAGGCTCATCACTCCGCCGCCGGAATGGATGATCAGAGTATCGCCTTTATAGCCCCAAGTCCTCAGCTCTTTGGTAAGGTCGGCAAGGTAGCGATCCACGATGGGACCAAGATAGGCATTGACCGCGGTCGTGCTCGTGCGCTCGAATTCCTTGATCTCCGGAAAGATCTCGTAAGAGTGGCAGATATATGTTCCCGGCATCTCCTCTTTGAGAATCTCTTTCGTCCGGCGCTCGTGCTCCGAGTTCATGAAAGAATTGATAAAGCAGATCGCGACAGCTTCAATTCCCCTCTTCTTGAAGAGACGGGCTACGTGCCTGACCTCTTGTTCGCTCAGAGGAGTCACCACGCTCCCCTCGTAATCCACTCTTTCGGTTACCCCTAAACGGTTACGCCGCGGGACCAGCGAAGGGTTAGGATCCCACGAAAGATCAAACAGCTCAGGCCGGTCAGCCCGAGCCGCTTCCAGGATATCGCGGAAACCCTTGGTTGTAACCAAACCGGTCTTGGCTCCTCGTCTCTGAATGATCGCGTTGGTTGCGATAGTGGAGCCGTGCTTGAAGACGATCATTTCCGAAGGCGAGATTCCTGCCTTTCTCAATGCATTCATGACGCCTTCTATGAATGTCGGAGGCGTGGAAGGAACCTTTACATTTTTGATGTCTCCCGAAACCGTATCGAGACAGACGAGATCGCTAAACGTCCCCCCGATGTCCACAGCCACAATGTACTTACTCATATTTCTCCTCTCCCATCATCTGTTAAATCCAATCCGTCCGCGCTGTTTTCTTGTTCTTAAGGGCCTGTAAGACTCTTTCCGGAGTGAGCGGCAGCTCTTTGATCCTCACGCCTACTGCATCGTAAATCGCATTGGCGATTGCCGGAGCGGTCCCGACCAACCCACACTCTCCCACGCCTTTGGCGCCAAACGGACCAGTGGGCTCGCCGGTCTCGACGATGATAGGAATGACTTTTGGGACATCGAGAGCGCTGGGGATGCGATAGTCCACCATGGATGGGTTCGTAACCTTCCCGTCATCCAGGATCATCTCCTCCATCAAGGCATATCCCACCCCTTGAACAAATCCTCCCTGAATTTGTCCTTCGACCACCGCAGGATTGATAGCTTTACCCACATCATGCGCGGCGACCGAGTTGACAATTCTCACATGCCCCGTTTCCGTGTCCACCTCCACTTCGACCATGTGAACGCCGAATATGTAGGCGGTCATGGCGCCGAAAGGGTAGCCCATCACCACCGCCCTCTTGGCATCAAAGGGCGGCCCCTCCACCATAAATGAAGCGCTGCCGAGAATCGGCCCCTGTTTGGCCCAAAGGCTCATCCCGGCGATATCTCGAAAAGGTATTTTCCTTTCGGGCGAGCCGGCGACAAAAACGTAACCTTCTCTGGTCTCAAGATCCTGAGGATTCGCCTCCAGGCAATCCGCAGCCAGCGAAATAACCTGTTTCTTCGCCTCGCGCGCGGCCATGCGCACGGCATTGCCGGCTGTGTAGACCGTCCGGCTTGCCGTGGTCGCCCAATTATAAGGAGTCGTCTCGCTGTCCGAGGTCACGATTGAAACGTGCTCGTACGGAACCCCCAACTCCTCGGCCGCCATTTGACTGAGCGTCGTATCGGATCCTTGACCGATGTCCATGGCTCCGGTGAGCAGAACCACAGTTCCGTCTTCATTCATCTTCACTGTGGCGGCGGAGGAGACGATGCCGCTGATGTGGTTAATCGACGCCATACCTCGGCCGCGGTTCTTCTCTTTGGGCTTTCCCCAGCCGATCGCATCGCCCGCGCGCTTGAGGCACTCTTTATATCCGACGCTCCCGTAAGGATTGCCCCCTAAAGCCCTATCGCCGGTTTCAACGCCGTTCAGAGCCCGTATCTCCAGCGGGTCGATTCCCAACTGGTGCGCGATCTCGTCTAGCTGCGACTCTGAAGCGAAGGTCCCTTGCGGGTTGCCAAAACCGCGAAACGCTCCGCACTTGATTTTGTTAGTGTAAACGCAAAGCCCCTCGATCTTGACGTTTGGGATGCGATATGGCCCACGGGACATCATCGCCCCAAACCCGGCTATTCCCGGCCCATCGTCCGCATAGGCGCCCGTGTCAAATACGATCCGCACCTCTTTGGCGACGATATGTCCATCCTTCTTCGCCCCGGTTTTAATGTTGATAACGGCCGGATGACGCGGCCGGAGCGAGGTAAATTCTTCGTCTCTCTCAAGAATAATCTTGACCGGGCGAAACGCCACCTGGCTTAGAGCAACGCAGACCGGCTGCACAGTTGCCTCCACCTTGCCCCCAAAAGCTCCGCCGACCCTGGTTCCTATAACGCGGATCTTGCTCATGGGAAGCCCGAGCGACTGGTGGATCCGCGCCTGTGTAACAAAGACCGATTGCGTGGTGGTCCAGACGGTGACTTTTCCCGAGATATCCACAGAGGCAATGGCGCCGCAGGCTTCCATGTAGCACTGGTGCACCATCTGCGTCCTGAAAGTATCTTCCAGCACGAGATCTGCCTGCTTGAACCCCAGCTCAACATCGCCTTCCAGAAACGTGGTGTGGGAACAAAGGTTTCCCCGCCAGACCGGATTAAAAACTTTTGCGTAGCCGGCAAAATCGCCGTGGATAATCGGCGCGCCCTCCTCCATCGCCAGTAACGGATCGAAAACGGCCGGCAGCTCTTCGTATTCGACCGAAATCAGTTCCAGCGCATCCTTCGCAGTATTTTCATCAACCGCCGCCACCGCGGCAACGGGCTCACCGACATGCCGCACAACGCCTTGCGCGAGAATCGGCTCATCCAGAATGAACGCTCCCATCCTGGCTTGTGGAACATCTGAGCCGGTTAGAACGGCTTTTACGCCGGGAAGACGTTTGGCTCTCGAACAATCAATCTGCAGAATCCTGGCGTGAGCGTATGGACTGCGCAAGATTTTGCCGCAAAGCATCCCGGGGAGAACAAGGTCATCAATATAGATCGCCCTTCCCGTAGCCTTCTCCAGGGTGTCAGTTTTAGGAAGGCTTTTCCCTACGACAGAAAACTCCATTTGATTCACTCCGATGCGCTCTAGCCGCGATCCTCACTTGCCGCCAGAATCGCCTCAACGATCTTTGTGTAACCTGTGCAGCGGCAGAGATTGCCCGCTATCGAGGCCCTGACCTCGTCCTCAGTGGGCCTGGGGTTCTCATCCAAAAGAGCCTTTCCAACCATGAGCATTCCGGGAATGCAAAAGCCGCATTGAATCGCCGCGTGCTTGATGAATGACTCCTGGAGCGGGTGAAGGTGCGAGCCCTGCGCCAATCCCTCGATCGTAGTCACCTTTCGACCACGCGCGTCCATCGCCAAAGCCAGGCAAGAGCGAATTGGCCAGCCGTCCAAAAGAACGGTACATACGCCGCACTCCCCGATTCCGCAACCATCTTTTGTTCCGGTCAGGGCGAGATCTCGCCGAATCACCTCCAGCAGGGTTTGGTTCGGCTTTATCTCCAGCTCCACAGGTTCGCTGTTAATCTCGAAGGCTAGTCGCATCTCTAATCGCTTCCTCCGGCTCTTTTCCAGGCCACTTTCAGAGCCCGTTGAACACAGACCCGCGCCATCTCTCTTTTATACTCTTCGGATCCTCGTCCATCAGTCATCGGTTGAGCCTCGGCCGCGGCCATAGACGCCGATTGCTCGATGATCTCCGGAGAAAAATCCTTTCCCTCAAGGAAGGTGGCCGCCTCTTTGGCTAAGATGGGAAAAGGGCCCGCGGAGCCGAGCACAACACGAGCGGCCGTACAACCAGAGCTCGCATCCCGTCTCACACACGCGGCCACTTGTACAACTGCCATATCCGTTGCGGTGCGTTTAAATTTCAGATAGGCGCCACCGCTTCCCCGCGGAGGGAGAGGAACCGCGATCTCGGCCAAGATCTCATCGGGCTCGAGAGATGTCGTGTAATAGTCGGCGCAAAATTCGTCCACGGAGAGGTCTCGTTTTCCTGCAGCGCTCACGAGCTTAAGACGCGCGTTTAAACACAGAAGCGCAGGAGCCAAATCGCCGTTCGGGTCGGCGTGACAAAGGTTTCCTCCAACCGTCCCCATGTTGCGAATCGCGGGGGAGCCGATCTCTGACGCAGCCTCGGCCAAGAGAGTGAACCGCTCCCGAATCAATGGCTCGGTGGCAATTCTTCTGTGAATCACCAAGGGGCCGAATCTTAGGCCCTTGCGCTCCTGAAAAGAGAGTTTGTCGAGGCCCGGGATCGCCTTGATATTTACCAGAACTGCGGGACGGACGAGCCGGTTTTTCATCATGGCTATAAGAGACACTCCGCCCGCAATCAACTTGGCCTCTCCGCCATGCTGTTTGAGTAGCTGCGAAGCCCGGCGCAGGCTCTTAGGCTCCATATAGTTAAACTCGTGCACAGCGCAAAAACCCTTCCCTCCTCATTGCAAATCCTGCGGCGTCAATTTCGCGACATTGCTTTGGTCCACCAACACGGTCTCGATCTCGACGATGCGCGGCAGTGATTTACCCTTCACGTGGTCGACGGCCGCCTGCACTGCCAGCTTTCCCCAGGTCATCGGCTTCAACGCAATCGTCATGGCCAAATCCCCGGCCTTGACGGCCGCGACCGCCGGCGGCACGCCATTGAACCCGGTGACAATCACGCGTTTCTTCGCGGTCTTCACCGCCTGAACCGCTCCGAGCGCGAGCTCGTCGTTCATCGCATAGACCGCGTGCAGGTCCGGAACGGCCGTCAGCATGTCCTCCGCGAGCTTCAGCCCATCCGCTTTGGTAAGCGCCGAATGATGCCCCGCCACGATTCGGATGCCAGAGCGTTTGCCCACAACTTTCTTGAAGCCATTTTCCATATCGATAGAAACCGAGGCTCCGGCAGGACCCAGAAGCATGCCGACCTTGCCCCCGCTTCGCAGCTTACCGGCAAGCCATTCCCCGATTCGCTCGCCTTGCTTAATCCAGTCCGAACCCACAAAGGCGACATGGTATTTCGGATCCACCGATCGCGCAACGCTCAGGACCGGGATTTTCGCCGCGCGCGCGGCCTCGTAAGCAGCCGTCCCTCCCGCCGAGCTTATCGGCGAAATCAAAATAATATCAACCTTCGCCTGCACTAGGTCCAGCAAACCGTCGAGTTGTTTTACCTGGTCCTCCTCGGCGCGCACCAGCCGAAGTGTCACCCCCAGCTCCTGCGCCTTGGCTACCATTCCCTTCTCCATCGCCACATAGAACGGGTTGGTTGAAGAGGCCAGAGACACGCCGATCACCGGCTTTTTCTGCGCAACAGCCGACGAAACCTGCAGCAACAACGCCACGGAGATACCCCATACCACCAGGATACGGGATGCCATCACGCTCTCCTCCTGAGCCACTCGAGTGCTGCGGCCGCGATAAACACAAGCCCCAAAACGACCTGTTGCCAGTATGAATGTACATTCATCAAGTTGAGCCCGTTCTGGAGAAATCCGATCAGGAGCACCCCGAGCAGGGTCTGGAGCATGCTCCCCTCTCCGCCGCGCAGCGACGCTCCCCCGAGCACCACCGCCGCTATCGCGTAAAGCTCCATGAATACACCGACCGTGGGCTGGCCGGATTGCACCCGGGCAGCGATGATGAGACCACCCAGAGCTGCCAGCGTGCCGCAGATCGCGAAGCACGCGACAAGAATGCGGCCGACGCGAATCCCCGCCAGATGGGCCGCATCGCGGTTCCCCCCGACAGCGTAAACCCGCAGGCCGAAAGGCGTCCGGGCAAGAACAATTGCACCGGCCGCGAACGCGACCAGCGCGAGAAGAACCGGAACCGGTATGCCCCAGAGAGTTCCGCTGCCGAGAGCGGCAAATGATTCCGGCAGGTCGGAAACCACAGATCCGCCGGTAACTGCCAGGGCCACGCCACGCGCGATTACAAGCGTCCCGAGCGTCGCAATGAATGGTGACACGCCCAATCCTGCAATGAGTCCACCGTTGATGAGCCCTAGAGCCACCCCGACGCCCACGCCAGCGGCAATCCCCAGCAGCAAACCATACTTCACCATTGTGAGCGCCGCCATGGATCCCGACAGGGCGACAACCGAGCCGACGGAAAGATCAAACGCGCCCGCGACGATAACGAAGGTCATACCAATCGAAACCATCGCCAGAACCGAAACCTGAAGCAGAACATTGCGAATGTTTCCGACCGTGAGAAAGTGCTCGTTGAGAAAGGCCAGCGCCGTGACGAGCGCGATCAGAGCCAGCGGCAGAAAAAAGCTTACGCGGCCGACTCGGGACCGGCGCGCAGGGGCAGGCTCCACTGGCCCTTCCGGGCGCGGAGTCGCCGGACCCGCCTCATCCTGAGAACGACTGGGCGAACTCACGCCCGCGGCACACGAAAGAAGATTGGCGGCTGTGGCATTAGCTCGGGAAAACTCTCCGGCCATCTCACCTCGCCGAAGCACGACAATTCGATCTGAAAGCTCGAGCACCTCCGGAAAATCTGCGGAGGACATCAGGATCGATCCTCCATCGCCAGCGTAGCCGGCAAGCAGGCGGTGAATTTCAGCGCGAGCGCGGATGTCTACCCCGTGCGTAGGCTCGTCGACCGCGAGCACGCTCGCGCCCGAAGCGAGCAAACGCCCGAGAAGCACTTTCTGCTGGTTTCCGCCACTCAGCTCGCGCACTTTAGCCCAGAGGCCCGGCGTCTTGATGGAAAGGCCATCAGTAAACCTCCGGCCAAGAGCCGCCATGCGCCGGCGCGAAATAAATCCCCACCGGCTTACCTGATCGAGACAGCTAAGCGCCAGATTCTCCGCCACTGAGAGGGTCGGGATCAGGCCATCTTTGCGGTCTCCCGG
The DNA here is from genome assembly GCA_016210115.1 of Deltaproteobacteria bacterium. Lineage (GTDB taxonomy): Bacteria > Desulfobacterota > Binatia > UBA9968 > UBA9968 > JACQUW01. The sequence goes on from JACQUW010000159.1 coordinate 14,041, forward strand.
AATCATGCCGACACCGCGCGCAAGCGCCTCGGCCGGGTGATGCAACCTCGCAGCCGCGCCATTAACCCGTGCAGCTTCCACAACTTTCGGCAGGCTTCCACCAACCGCGGCAATAAGATCGGAGGCGCCCCCGCCCATCAGCCCGGTGACAGAAACGATCTCGCCACGGCCGACACCCAGCTCCACCGGCCGGGAGCCAAGCCTCACCCGAATACTGAGTTGCTCCGCCCCCGGTTTCTCCGCCGGAGCGGGCTCCACATCCGCGATGTCACCACCGACAATCAACCGCACCAGCTCACGCGCATCAAGGGAGGCGACGGGCTGCGACGCAATCCGTCGCCCGTCGCGAAGAACTGTGACGCGATCGGCAATTGACAACACCTCGTCAACTTTGTGGGAAACCAGCACGATGCCCGAACCGGAGGCGCGAAGTTTCGCCATCAGCTCAAGGAGTGCTTTGATCTCTGCCGGTTCCAGGCTGGCGGTTGGCTCGTCCATTACCAGGAAACGGGCGCGGTGGACCAGCGCTTTGCCGATCTCGACGAGTTGCCGCTCAGCCGCCCAGAGCGAGCGGACCAGTCTGTGAGGTTCCAGACGCACACCGAGCCGCCCGAGAATTTCCCGCGCGCCGTCCAAAATCGCGCGGCGATCGACCAGCGGGACACCAAACCAGCGGTGCACCGCAATGTGTCCCGCATAGAGGTTTTCAGCCACGGTCAAAGAAGGAATGAGATGAGGTTCTTGATGGATGACGGCGATGCCCGAGGCGAGCGCTTCGTGAGGCGAGCCAAGCCGGAACGCTCGAGCACCGAGGCGCATCACCCCGGCATCGGGGCATATCGCGCCGCCGATGATCTTCACGAGCGTGCTCTTGCCGGCGCCATTCTCACCCACAAGGGCGTGGATTTCACCGGGCCCGACATCGAAATCGACCGATTCAAGGGCGGCAACGCCGTGGTAGCGCTTGGTAATACCTCTCAGATGAAGTGGCTCGCTCGGAGCCGGGCTACCCATTTCGATCCCCGCGCCAAAGTTTCACTTTCTATCCCGCTAGAGGCACCATCTCGCCCTTGTAGTGCACAACGGCACACTGAGGACAAAATTGGGGAGGCTTTTTCCCCTTACCAGTTTCAGCGTAGAGAATATAGCCGCACCGATTACACCGATACCGTTTCTTTTGCTCGCTGTCTTTCTTTTTTGTCGCCACGGTAGATTCCTTCCCCCTTCCAGCCGTCTATATAGTCGGACAAACGAACCGTATCAGTCGGGAAATAACACGGGTTATGAACCATCTGCGACATTGGCTTGTCCATCCCGACGGGTTTGGTCGCATCAAATCCCATCTTTGTCACCACCCCGTCAGTCGAGGTTGGATCCAGCGGGCAACCCAGACTATCGGGAATCACAATAGTGTCCTTGATCCCCCTGCACCTGGTGGTAAAGGCCCATTCCACTTGCACGTGATTGCGGGCATCGATGTCCTCATCCACAACGATCACATTCTTCACCCCTTGATAAGCAAGGACGGCGGACGCGACCTGCTTTCCCTGACCGGGATATCTTTTTTTAATGCGCACCACACAATTAAAGTAGGTACAGCCGCCCTCTGTCAGGTAAACGTCGAGAATGCTCTCCTCGGGAAATACGCGGGCCACGACTTTATGAACCTCCGCCATATTGGTGATCAACATCGGCTGGTTCTCGTCCGGAGGCGGGCCGGTGATGATATCGTGATAGATCGGCTGATCCCGGTGGGTGATAGCTTTTACATTGAAAATCGGCGCCAGCCGCTCGTCGCCGTAGTAGCCGGTAAATTCAACAAAGGGAGCCTCCAATTTCCGCTCGTGCGGCGGAATCTCTCCTTCCAGGATAATCTCTGCGGTCGCCGGGACATCCAGGTCGATGGTCTCGCATTTGACCATATCGATCGCCTTGCCGCGCTGCGCTCCGGCAAAAGAAAACTCGTCCTCCTCCAAAGGCATACTGGTGGAAGCAGCCATCATGCAGTAGGGATCGACGCCGATCGCCACCGCCATCGGACAGGCTTCCCCTTGTTCCCAGTAGCGCATGATGATGTGCCAAAGATTGAACGGGCTCATCCACAACCCGGTCTGGTTCTTCTCATGGATAAAGAGCCGATGGACTGAGGCGTTGCGGGTCCTAGTCTCCGGATGCTGTACGATACAGCAGGTTGCGTCAATGTACCAGCCCCGGTCACGCTCGGCATGCCAGGTAATCGGGAACTTGTTAAGGTCTACTTTTCTTCCCTTGATGATGTTTTCCTTGCAAGGCCCGCTGCTCACGATTCGGGGAGAAAACTCTTTGAGCCGCTCCGAGCGCTTCACGTAGTCTTTTACGAACGCCTCCGGCGTGGTGTTCAGCCCGAGACAAACCCTGCGCTGGGTTCCGTAGACACCCGACGCGACGGGTATGCCGTAGCCCTTTACGTTTTCAAACAGCAGCGCAGGCCCTCTTTCCTCGATCGACTTCTTGGTTACCAGGGCCGTTTCCAGATAGCGATCCACGGGTCGCCGCACGCGCTTCAGCTCGTTCTTCTCCTCGAGGAAACCAAGAAATTCCCTAAAGTCATTGAATTGCATCGTCTACCCCTTCATCCGTTAGATTCTCGCGCCGAGTTTATAGCCTTCATGAATGGCATTGTGCATCGATCTGGGCCGCACCGCGTCTCCGATGACGTAGACCTCGTCAGCGCTGAACTCGAGGAGCGAGAGCAGCTCCTGCTGCGGCTGGCGAGGTCCTGCCTGAACGAACGTGTCCGCCTCGATAAAAATCTGCTTTCCTTCTTTGTTTCTGATCTGAATTCCTTTTTCGCTGATTTTCTCGATCCGGCTTGCGACGTGAATGGGGATCGAGAACTCTTTGATCCAGTTGTCGTGCCGCCATTTCCACGTGGGAATGACGTCCCAGCCGATTCTCGCCCCTTCCTCGATCACAACCACGTTTTTCCCTCTGGCCGCCAAGCTCTCCGCCGTGACCAGGCCCATTCGGTCGCCGCCGAGCACCGCCACCTTTTGTCCAACGGGCGCTCCATTCTCGAGAACGTCAGAGGCCTTGACCACTTTGGCTGCGCCTTTGATGACCCATGGCATCTTGGGAATGTCAGCTCCCGTCGCCACAACGACCACATCGGGAGTCTCCGCCTCGCACAGCTTCGGCGTGACCTCCGTATTGAGTTTTAGCGTAACACCGTATTTTTCGATCTGAGTCAGGTAGTGGTCGACCAGTTTGAGAAAAACCTCCCCGCCGCCGATTTCGCTTGAGGCTGAAATCAATTGGCCCCCAGCGCTTGCTTTCCTGTCATAGACCGAAACGTTGTGTCCTCTTCTGGCAGCGGTAATAGCGCATTCCAAGCCTCCGGGTCCAGCGCCAACGACCATAACCTTCTTTTTCCCGGCGGCCGGTGTAATCTGGTACTCGGGCTCGTACTCATGCCCCAGGCGTGGATTGACGGCGCATATATATGGAAGATTACGGAACATCCGGGAGAGACAAAGCAGCCCTCCTACGCAGGGTCTGATCTCGCGGGTGCGCTCTTGCTCCATTTTGTGCACGAGCTCAGGATCCGCCAGCAAAGGACGGCACACTTCCCAAAAATCGATCAGGCCTTCGGCTGCCGCTTTTTCAGCCATAGACGGATCACCAAACCGGGGCCCGAACGCGACGGGAATGTTCACGGCCTCCTTCGCGGCTTTCGCCAGATGAAGCCAGTGATCCGTTGGAAGATCCCGCCCGAGGGCTCCGGTGCGGGACTCATGCCAGCCGACCACCAGGCTGATGCAGTCCGCCCCCGCTCTCTCGGCCATTCTCATAAACTCCAGGCATTCCTCCGGCGTATTGCCACCGTACTCGTCCATCAATTCGACGCCGTTCAATCTGACGATCAGCGGTTTATCATCGCCGATGGTTTCTTTGATGCTCTGGATCAGCTCGACCATGAATCTTCCGCGGTTCTCGACCGAACCGCCATACTCGTCGGTTCGCTGATTGATGAATTTCGAATTGAAGTCGGAAAGGAGATATCCCATGAAGCTGGTTACCTCCACGCCGCGAAACCCCGCCTCTATCGCGCGCCTCGCGGCCTGGGCGTGTTCATGAATGCACTCCTTGATCTGCGCCTTCGTCATCTCTCTCGGGGGCCTGAAGTGCTTCAGCGTCTGCTTGACGCTCGAAGGCTGAACGCAGTAGTCGAGCTCTATGCCGCCGTAGCGGCCGCCGTGGAGGATTTGCTGGATCGAAATCCCGCCCTGCCGATTAATCATCTCGGCCACCTTCGCAAGCGACGGGATGTACTTATCATCGTAGATGGCCAACTGGCGAAGATAGGCCTTCCCCTCCGCTTTGCGATCCGGGTACGCCCCCTGGTTTGTGATGATTCCGCAGCCTGTCTGCGAGATCACCTCCATCCGCGCCACTTCTCTTTCTGACGTGTACCCGTCCAGGGTATTGAAGTTAGAAACTCAGCAGGCGGCGTACTTGATTCGGTTGCGCGTCTCTAACCGGCCCAGGGTTCCCTTTTTAAAAAGCTCTGGAAATTTGATCGCCATGAGATCCTCCGAAGGGACTTAAAAATTTCAAAGCCACGGCAGCAATATTTATGCCAACGATGGCATGTTTTTCAGCTCAACAAAAACACCCAACCGCCGTGTTTGTTCACCAGCCCCGCTTCTGCGCTTGGAAAAAATGAGACTAGATTCTCAAATTTCGGAAGCCGATGCGATGCTGCCATTTTCTTGGTTGCTTTGTCAAGCGAAAAAAAAGGCCTTACAGCGCGCAAATTCGGTCCGCTAAAAATTTTTCTCTTGCAAGATGCAAAACAAAAGTAATAAGAAAGCGTGGTGTGAGGTAAGCTCTATGCAGAATCTCAGGACATTCTTAAGCGGCGTGGAAAAACTTGGAGAACTTAAGATCGTCAGACAAGCCGACTGGAATCTTGAAATCGGAGCCATCACTGAAATCTCCGGGTCGGACCCGAACCCGCCGGCGCTGCTCTTTGACGAGATAAAGGATTACCCGGCGGGATACCGTATTTTTACGAACATGTTTCAAACCCAGTCCCGCACCGCGTTGGCTTTGGGTTTGTCCACGGAGCTTCGAGGTGTCCCGCTGGTCCAGGCTGTGCGGGAGATGCTTCACGTCTCTTCGCCTCTGCCTCCGGTGATAAGAAAGGATGCGCCCGTCCAGGAGAATCTTTTCCTGGAAAAAGAAGTGAACGTGCTTCGCTTTCCGGCCCCGTGGCTTCATCGCCAGGACGGCGGACGGTATCTCGGCACCGCCGACGCGGTGATTACTGCCGATCCGGATGCCGGTTGGGTGAATCTGGCGACGGCGCGGGTGCAAATTCTTGGCGAGAACAGAGTGTCGCTCTACATCTCTCCCGGAAAGCAAACACGATTGATTGCCCAGAAATACTGGGAACAAGGCAAATCATGTCCGGTCGCGGTTGTGTGCGGCATTGATCCGGTCCTTTTTGCGGTCTCGGGGCTAGGGCTTCCCTGGGGCGTGTCGGAATACGATTTTGCCGGTCAGATCCAGAAGGCTCCCGTCGAGGTGATCAAGGGCGTTACGACCGGACTCCCCATTCCAGCGTCGGCGGAGATTGTTCTCGAAGGAGAGATTCCGCCACCGGATGTGGAGGCGGAGATCGAGGGGCCGTTCGGCGAATGGACAGGGTATTATGCTTCGGGCACGCGTCCCGCGCCGGTCATCCGGGTTAAAGCCGTCTATCACCGCAACGATCCGATCCTGACGGTCATGCCTGATTTCAAGTGCTATCCCCTTTCGAGCTATGTGCATCTGATTTTTTCTGCGGCGCAGGTCTGGAATGAAATCGAGCAGTGCGGCGTTACCGACATTACCGGAGTCTGGCTGGCGGAATGGGGGCTGAGATTTTTCATCGTGATCGCTTTGAAGCAGCGGTACGGAGGCCACGCGCGCCAGGCTGCGCATATTACACTGGGAGCCAGAGAAGGCGGGTACCTGGGGCGCTTTGTGGTGCTCGTTGACGACGATATCGATCCGTCCAACATGGCGGATGTTCTCTGGGCCGTTTCCAGTCGTTGCGATCCCCAAACCTCCATCGAGATCGTCACCGGTTGCTGGAGCAGCCCGCTCGATCCCAGGCTCCCTCCATTCAAGAGGGCCGCGGGTGACTTCGTCAACTCGCGCGCGATCATTGATGCCTGCCGGCCCTTTTCGTGGCGCAATGAGTTTCCCAAAGTGCATTCCATTGACCCGGAGTTTAGGCGGCAGATGAGAGAAAAATGGGCGAACGTTTTTAAATAAAGGAGAACCTCGGCGAACTCTGCGTCTCTGCGGTCGGATTTCCTATTCACCGCCGAGGCGCTGAGGACGCGGAGAAAATCGAAACGATAAAACAATAGAAGGAGTCGATCATGGGCGAAATGGCTGATTTGATGGCGGCGTTGCAGAAGACGCCCTACCACCACTGGATGAAAGCCGAAGGAGTGCCCGTTGCGGAGGGCTACGGCATTGAAGATGTGCGCGAACTTCAACTGGCGCCGTGGCCGCGGATGGGAGGCCGAGGCAGCTTCATTCATCTCTATGGCATGGAAGGACTGACCGGGATGTACGTGGCCGAGATCCCTCCGGGCGACGCTTTGAAACCTGAGAAACACCTTTACGAGGAAGTCATCTGCGTTTTGTCCGGACAGGGAGCGATGGAGGTCTGGCAGGACGAGCGCAAAAAGCAGACGTTTGAATGGGAGCCCTGGAGCCTTTTTTCTCCTCCGCTAAACGGCTGGCACCGGATGATCAATGGAGGAAGGGAGCCCGTCAGATTTCTGGCTGTGACCACCGCCCCTCTGGTCATGGACATATTCCACAGCGCGGAATTTATATTTGATTGTCCCCAGGCGTTTTCCGACCGGTACCGCGCGGAGGAGGGATATTTTTCCGTCGGCCAAAAGCAATACACGGTCGGCATGCAATCCATTTGGGAGACGAACTTCATCCCGAATGTCAAGGAGTTCAATATCAAGGATGAATTTTTTACCAAGGGGCCGGACATCAAGCTCGTCCAATTTGAGCCTTGCGGAAATATCCTGGTCGGACATGTAGCGGATTGGCCCGTCGGGCTCTACCACAAAGCTCACTACCACGACGCAGGCGCGGTCCTCATGATCCTGCGTTCCCAAGGTTACACTTTGCTTTGGCCGATGGACGCGGGAATTCGTCCTTACGAGAACGGGCGCGGCGGGGAGGTTGTGGAGGTCAAGTGGAGCGAAGGGGCTGTTTTAAGCCCTCCGGGCGGCTGGTTTCATCAACACTTCAATGCCGGAGCGGAAGCGGCGCGCCAGCTTGCGATAAGGTACGGCAGCCGGATTCACCGCACCGGCTTCCATCTGGCAGCCCAGAAAAAAACCGACGGGGTTTATATATCGGTGAAGGACGGCGGCACGATGATCGAATACGAGGACGAAGATCCGGAGATCCGGCGGCAATACGAAGCGGCGCTAAAAAAGAACGCAGTCCCCTGCAAAATGCCGCCGGTGAAATATTCACGGTAGGGAAGGAGAAAATCAAATGGTTTGGCCGCTCGGGTTTATCTTAAGTCTTATCCGACAAGAACTTCAGCTCCGCCCCCCATCCTGGCCTTCCCCCACAAGGGGGGAAGGTAAAAGAGCCTGCCTCATATCTCCTCCCCCCTTGCGGGGGAGGATTGAGGTGGGGGGTTTGATTGCCTCGACGCTTCTTTTCTTGGTGCTCCTTTCCACTTCAGCCGGCGCGCAGGCGCCGCTCAGGATCGGCACCATTCTCAGCGTTACGCAGGCTCCGCTTTGGGCGGGCATTGACGGCAAGTTTTTTCAAAAATACGGCATCAAGAACACGGAAGTGATCGTGTTTTCCGGCGGCCAGCCGGCTACCGCCGCTCTCATTTCCGGAGAGCTCAAGATCAACACGACCGGAGGTCCCGCCGTTATCAACGCCCGGCTGCGCGGCGCAGATGTCGTAATCATTGCGCGAACCGTCGGAGTTTTCCCCTATACGCTTTACGTCTCGAAAGATATCCACGAGCCTTCGCAGCTCAAGGGAAAAAAGGTCGGCGTGAGCCGAATCGGCGGTTCGGGATACGACGCGTTGATATACGCGCTCAAGAGTATCAAGCTGGATCCCAAAAAAGATGTTACGATCCTGCAAATCGGCGGGTTTGCGGACCGGCTGGCCGCGCTCTCATCCGATGTAATTCAGGGAACGGTTCTCAACCCGCCCTTTACATTAAGAGCCAGAGAATTGGGGCTTCGCCCCCTTTATGATCTGGTCGCAAGCGGCATCACTTACCCCATCAACCAGATCACGACCACGCGCGCATTTATGAGGGATCACCGGGATACGGTCAAGTCATTTCTAAAGGGTTTGATTCACGGGCTGGCGAGATTTCGCACGGACAGAGATTTCGCCATCCAGGTGCTGAGCAAGAATCTCCGTGAAAGGGATCCCAAGATCCTCCAGGAGACCTACGAGTTCTGGCTCAAGGTCTTTCCTAAAGTCCCTTCTCCGGGTCCAGAAGACGCCACCGTCTTTCTCGAATTCATGCAGCTCAAAGAGCAACGGGATCCAAAGGAGTTCGTGGACGGATCTCTCGTCCAGGAACTCGAGCGGGAAGGATTTGTGGATAGCTTGTACAAAGGGCGATAGCAAGCGTCCGGAGCGGCCGGTCAGCACGCTTGCGAGCGAAATGCGATTGGCGGAACGAACGGAGAGAATGAGGTGGACCTTCGATACGGCCCTTTGCTTCGCGCCAGGACCAAATTCGAATCAGTCTATCCGGTCTCGCCAGCGCTTCAGGACGCTTTGTTTATATTCCGCTGAGAAGGCGTTTACAGCCGGAAACTCCTCTTTCCATTCGTATGGCCTGCAAGCGTCTATGATCATTCGGTTGCTGCTGTAGTTCCGGGATGCTCTCTGGGCAGGGCTCAGCGAGGGATCGCTGCGGGTCGTCCATACGCCCTGAACGATGTCGGTGGCGCGGCCTACCTCGCACCGTGTGGCGATCGCCCAAATCACCTCCTGCGGATTCGTAATATCGACATCATCATCAACGACCACTACGAACTTCCCCCCCAATGCCCCCCCTCGGCACGAAGCCGCCGCCATGCCGGTTTGCTTTGCATGCCCCGCGTAAAGTTGCTTGATAGCAACGACCAGAAAGGGTCCCCCTGCTCCACCACCGCCGACAAATGACCAGACGCCCGTGATCCCGGGAATGCCCGCCTTCTCCAGTTGGTCCCATACGATGCCGCATCCTACTGGAATCGCGTAAGGAAAGGGCGCGGGCGGCTTTAGCGGTGGAAGCCCGAGCATGATCGGATCCTTTCTATAATAAATCGCCCTGACTTGCATAAGGGGAACTTCCCCTACCGCGCTCGGGGTAAAATACCCCAACCATTCACCGAAGGGACCCTCGCGCGGCCATGCCACCTCGCCCGGAGGCGGAAGTTCCCCTTCTACGGCAATCTCGGCGTCCGCCGGAATCGGCAGCCCGGTGAACTCGCCCTTCACCACCCGCACCGGACGTCCCTTGAGCCATCCGGCGAAATCGTACTCCGACAGCGTAAATGGCGGAGCCGAGCCGGCAGCGAGCATCAGCGCCGGATCGTGGCCTAAGCAAACGACAACCGGACAGCTTCTACCGTTGGCGTGGTACTTCTCCATATGGATGCGCCCGTGCTTGCCCTTATTGGGCTTCACGCTCATCGTATTGTGGCTTTGAACCATGCAGCGGTAGGCGCCGATGTTGACCACGTTTGTTTCAGGATCTCTCGTGATCACTCCAGCGCCTGTGCCGATGTATCGGCCCCCGTCCAACTCGTGCCAGCGGGGAGAGGGAAACTTCCAGAGATCAACGTCCTTATCGATCATCTGCAACTCGAAAACCGCGCCGTCTCGAACTTCAACCGGCGGGACCGCTTTAAAACTCGCCAGCTTTTTTCGCCACAGATCGGACACAGCGAGGGCTTCACCGTCTCCCGGAAGGCCAAGCAGGAGAGCGGTGCGTCGTACTGACCCGAAAGGGTTGGTAAAAATTCGAAATCCTACAGGATATCCCTTGACCCTGTCGAACAACAACGCGTGACCCTTCTTTTCCGCTACCGCTTCCGTAAGAGCGCCGATTTCTAAATCCCAGTCGGCTTGTTCGAGAATTCTCAGCTCGCCCCAGCGATCGACGATTTCGATGAAGTCACGAAGATCTTCGAATTCGCGCTCCCCTTGCATTACAGGCCTCCTTGGAAATCTTGCGGGCGGATCACTCTTTGGCTGCCGGATACTGCTTGCCCAGTTCCTCAAAAAAACCGGACTTTTCCAGTTCCAGCACAAAACGGGGTTCAATGAAGCCGTCAGGGTTGCCTTCCCGTACCCCCGTTCGCGTGCGTGACAGAATCTTCAGCATGGATCTGGCAGTACTGACGGAGGGAAGCGGCCTGCTGAGAATCAGCTTCCGGTACCGGCCGTAAATCGAATCAAGAATTTCCAGATCATCCGTCCGCGTGTATTTCTTAAGCACAGCGAGACTGGCTTCGCGATTGCTCTTGAAGAAGTAGGTCCCCTCAATCCACGTTTTGAGAAACTTGAGAGTCGTCTCTGGATTTTTGACAACGTAAGCTCGCCGCGAAAGGACACTTGCCGTCGAGATCTCAATCGCGAGACTGGAGAAATCGATCAGCAGTTTAAAACCCATTCTCGCGGCAGCCGCGGCCTGGGCTCCGATCAGCATCGTGCCATGAATCGTGCCTGTCCGAAGGCCGCTGATCCGGGCGCCCAGGTCTCCAACGGCCAAGACCGTAACGTCGCGCTCGGACATACCGTTAAGCCGTAGAGCTTCACGGAGGGCAGCGTCGGTCAGAGCTCCGAGGGCGCTGATTCCTATGACCTTCCCGCGCAAATCCTGGGTTCCGGTGATGTTCGGATGGACGACCAGGTAGTGATCCAAACGATTCATGCTGGAACCGATGAGCGCGGTGTCGGCGCCTCCGAGATAAGCTTCGAGAGACGGCATTGCCGAATGAATGACATACTGGACACTCCCGCCCAGCATGGCCATCACGCTTCGCGGCCCGCCCGGAATGTAGACCAGGCTGGGATCCAATCCATACTTTTCGAAAAGCCCTTTCTCTTTCGCCACCCAAACCGGCGCCTGCGTTCCGGATATGGAGCCATAGCTTACATTAATCTTCTCTAGCGGTGAAACTGCCGCTCCCGATAGAGAGTGACAGACCGTGATTAAAAGAACGGTACCAATAATGCTGAAGCCTTTCATATAGACACCCTCTTCCCGTTTTGGCCGCCTACGAACGACCGCGAGCGTTGGCTGGAAACTCTAGGAGGAAACCGCTGGCATAAAAATACAAAATGCGCTAATCATCGAGCCTAACTTAACGGGACGGATTTACGACCGAAAATCACAGTGCCTCTCCCGTTCATGCTGAGCGTGTGGAACCCTGAACGGCCCCGGCCGAATCATCCACGTGGCCGTCCAATGAGGGAACGATGTTTAATAGAATGCGCCCAAAATTGCAACCGACTTTCTTTTTGTTTCTGCTGGCGCTCGTTCTCAGCGTAACCCCGAAACTTTTCTGTCAGGAGACCATTCGAGTTGCTGTTCCGTTGTTCCCGCTCCTCGCCTTCCCCACCTTTGTAGCGCATGAAAAAGGTTTCTTCCAAAAGGAAGGGTTGAGAGCTGAAATCGTTCGCATCAACAGCACCCCGACAACGTTTCAAACATTGATATCCGGCGGAGTTCACATAGCCGTGGGCGCGCCCGGCGGGCTTGTTACTTTGAACCTGCAAGGGATCGACGTCGTCGCCATTGGAAGCTGGGATAACGTCATGCCGTATATTCTTGCGACCCGGGAGCCGATAAGCGACCTCCAACAGTTGCGCGGAAAGAGATTGGGAGTGAATCGCCCGGGCAGCACGCCGTGGCTCATCATGCGCGTCATGCTGGAAGATGCCGGCCTGGCCAAAGATATCAAAATGATGCCTCTGGCGGGAGGCTCCCAGGAGAGGCTCTCCGCCCTTAAGAGCGGCGCCATTGATGCGGCGCCTGTTTCTTGGGCCCTCGAACCCACGTTGAGAAAGATGGGTCTCCACCCTTTCAAAGGGAGCCGCCCTCCATTCATAACCGGCGCCATTTGCGTCAAAAAATCCTACTTGCAGTCGCACCGTTCGACCGTAAAGGCATTTCTGAAAGGACTACTGGAAGCATCGCAGTATGTCCTGACCGACAAGAAAGGAACATTTCCGATCCTTGCCAGGATTTTAAGGAGCGAGGACAAAGAAGGTCTCGAATATGTTTACGACTACATGCGCTCTTACGGCAGCCCCGGTCTTTACCCGCCCGAAGCATCGCTCAAGAATTTGTTGAGAATGTCAGCGTATGACGATCCGAGAGCGGCAGTTTTGCGGCCTGATATGATCATTGACTTGTCTCTGCTGGAAGAACTCGGCCAGAGGAGTCCTCCGCCCGCCGGAAAATAGGTCACGAAGACCAAAATCTCCCCTTACCCCTTCCTTCGTCTAGGCTCAGTGCATGCTTTTTTCAAAGAGGGGAACTCGGATAAAGAGAGAGGAGTTTCTAAGCACTTACAGTCCAATATCTTGCTTTTCTTCCGGAGATCATTCCCCTTTGAAAAGGGGAAAAGAGGGGGATTTGAATTTCTGCTTAAGGAGTGACTGAAGATGTCCAAAACCGCCGCGAAGTTTGACGAGTGGTATGTAAGGAGTTCGTACGAAGAATTCGTACAACAAGAGGGCGTGCCGCTGTATGAAGGAAGCGCTCTCGAAGACCTTGCGACGCTCGAGCTCGGAGACTGGGAGCGGAGAGGCGGAAAAGCCGCTTACACCCGGATGGGTGAGCAGGAAAATTACTCGCTTCAGATTGTTGAAATCCCGCCCAAGGGCGAGCTCAAGCCCGAGCACCACGTTTACGATGCCGTCATGTACGTTATGAAAGGGAGAGGCGCAACAGCGATATGGCAGGAAGGAGAACCCAGGCAAACCGTGGAATGGGAAGAGGGTTCGCTACTGGCCATCCCGCTTAATGCCTGGCACCAGGAGTTCAACAGCTCGGGTGACGAACCGTGCAGGCTCCTCTTCGGAACCAATATGGCGCACGTGATCAATCTTTACCACAACTTTGATTTTGTTTTTAACAATCCTTTCTCGTTTCAAGACCGGTACTCCTCCTCCATGAAAGAGTTCTATACGGACGGAGGAATCCAGCGGAACCTGAGACTCTTTGAGACCAATTTCATACCGGACATTAGACGGTTTGCGCTGGATCCGTATCCGGAGCGCGGGATCAGGACATCCATTATGCGTCTATCCATGGCCAGTGTGTCTCTTGGAATCCACGTCATGAGCGTTTCCGAAGGAACATACGTGACGGCTCACAGACATGATCCGGGCGCTCATGTCATCGCGATCGAGGGTCAAGGCTATGAGCTCCTTTTCATGCCGGGAGAGGAAAACCGGCGGCGCAAAGTGCCGGCAGATCCTTACGCGGTCATCGCCCCCCGCCGAAACGAGTATCATCAGCATTTTAATACCGGCAAGGGGATTTACAGGATGCTTGCGTTTAGAGGCGTTTCGCTCCGATACGGGAGCGGCAGGAAGTATGATCCCGCTTACACCGCGCAGGACAAAGATCCCTACGCCTACGGCTTTAAGATAAGCTACGAAAAGGAAGATCCCGCTATAAGAGAAGAGTACTACCGCGAGCTGGAAAAGAATGGCATCACTTTAAGAATGGAGCCGGTAGATCAGGGCGGAGGGTGAGGGTCAGTTGTGCGTGATGCCGCCTCGGGATATATGGTGAGGACAATGAGGACCATCACAGCATTGAAACTATCGGAAGAGGGAGCCAATGCCGTTCTTCAAGCAGCGCTCGAAAAGGCCAGGAGCTTCGGAGTATCTGTGAGCATTGCCGTGGTCGATGACGGCGGGCACCTTATGTCTTTTGCTCGCATGGATGGAGTGGAGCTTTATACGATTGCGATTGCCCAGGCTAAAGGACGAGGCGCCGCCCTGACGCGTTTTCCAACCGGCAAAAAAAGCCCCACCGGCAATGAAAGAACCGATCATCACGCGCTCGCCATCACGCTCGCTGCAGGAACAGACTCCTTCGTGACAATACCCGGCGGCGCGCCGATCATTTTGGACGGGCATTGTCTGGGAGCAGTCGGTGTGAGCGGCGCGGGAGAAAAGGATAGGGAGATCGCGCTCTCCGCCGCCAGAGCGCTCGAGACCGGTTGAGTTGGGGGAGTTTCGAAAATCACAGTGCCCAACCCACATGGAGGGGAATACAAATGAAAATCCCGAAAATCATTCTGATACTGAGCATCGGCTTTTCTGCAATCGCCTGGTGGGCGCGTCCCGCTGCTGCTTTGGACAACATCGTAATTGGATACCCCACCACCAGCAGTCAGTTCGTGCCCCTGTGGTTTGCGAAGGATGCCGGTCTTTATGAAAAGCATGGTCTGGATAGCAAACTGGTCTACATACAAGGGGGCAGCCTTCTCCTTCAAGCGATGCTGGCAGGCCAGGTTCAGAGCGCTCAGACAGGAGTAACTGAAGTTGTTCTCGCGGCCCTGCGCGGCGCGGACATGAAATTCCTGGGCATTACGGCGAAGATTTTTCCCTATACCTTGATTGGGTCAAAAGAAGTGAAGAGCGCCGGCGAGTTAAAACGAGGGAAAATAGCGGTCAATCGGCTCGGCAGCGACGTGAGCGCGGTAGGAACGCGGATGGCGTTAAGAAAGCTCGGCCTGAATCCTGAAAAGGACGTCACGATGCTTCAAGTCGGCGGCTCTCCGCAGCGTTTGGCCGCGCTGCAGTCGGGGAGCGTTCAGGGCGCTGCGCTCGACTTCATGTCGGCCTTGAGGCTGGCGAAGCAAGGTTTTAACGTCTTATCCCAGGTGAATCTGAACTATCCATACCTCGGACTGCTCATCTCCGGAAGGTTCTTGCGCGAAAACCAGCCTGCGGCCGAGGCCTTTGTCAAAGCCTTCACCGAGGCGATAGCGCGCTTCAAAAACAACCGGGAGGAAGGCATCAGAGCCATCTCCCGCTATATGAAAACCAACGAAGCGGACGTTTTGAGCAAAGCCTATGATTTCATCTCCAAAGACTTCTATGGCGAGACCCTGGAGCCGGACGCCGAGGCTTTTCGAAATTTGCTCGACGAGATTGGCGAAAGAGAACCGGCGGCCCGAAAAGCTTCCGTTCACCAGTTCTTCGACCTGAGCATCGTTCGGAAACTTGAAAAGGAAGGCTTCTTTAAAGCCATTTACAAAAAGTGACGCCGCATCAAATTGCACCGACACAGCCAAACTAGGAGAAATTGAGCGCTGTCAGTGATCGAACTGAGAACGGAGGAGGTGAGGTATGATTCGTGTCGCATTTGCTATCGGAGGTTATCCTCCCGAAGAACATAAGCGCCGAGCCGATGTCGCTCTGTCCTATTCGACTTCCGAAGTTCAGGTCGGAATAGTGGACGTGAAAGCATCGCCGTATTTCTACGGCATGACGCCCGCAGAGATCCAGCTTGTCGCGCCCGCATATATTGATTGCTATAAGACGGCCGAACAAGAGGGCTACGACGCCGTGGTTCCTCTAGGCATGCTCGACCTGGGAGTTGATGGCGGGAAATCGGCTGTCGATATTCCGGTCGTCGGTCCTACCGAAGCCTGCCTTCACATCGCATCCGTTATCGGCGACCGCTTCGGGCTCATGGTTTATCACGAGAGCCTGGTCGCCTTCTCGCGCGCGATCGTTCGAAGATACGGGATGGAGCACCACGTCGTCGGTTTTGGCGTGAGCGGCTTTGATCTGCCCGATCTGGCCGCGCATCACGACGAAGTTGTCGAAAACTTCGTGCGGGAGGCCCGCGCCCTCGTGGCAAAAGGAGCCGAGGTGATCATTCCTATGGGAATCAGCCAATGCCCGGTTCACATCAACCCCGGCTGGCTTCAAGACCAGTTGGAGGTTCCCGTTGTGGAAGGCTTTGGCGCTCCTATCCGCATGGCTGCCCTTTTGGTAAGTCTCGGCCTAACGCAGAGTCGCGCCCGCTGGCCCAAGTCAAGAACCTAGCGGCTTGGCAGTCGACGTAAGGGAACACTATGTGGACTGATCAGTGGACTGGGAAGACCATCGGCGCGGCGCTCTCTGAGGCGGCCCGGCGCTATGGCGAACGAGTCGCCATGGTATTTGAGGATGGACCGGTAAGCTTCAGCGATCTCCATAAGACCTCCGGCCTGGTAGCCCGCGCCTTCCTCAATCTTGGCGTGAAGCGCGGTGACACGGTCGCGATCTGGATGGCCGGTTATGTCGAGTGGGCGTATCTCTATTATGGGCTGGCCAGGATAGGCGCCGTGATGGTGCCCGTAAACACCCGCTTCAAGCCCGAGGAAGTTGAGTACATACTCAACAAATCGAGAGCGCGTTTACTGGTCTTCAAGGATGAGCCTCAGAGAAAGGACTACCTTGCCGTTCTCAACGAGCTCTGTCCTGAGATCGGCGCCGGCCTGGGCACTGGCGCTGTGTCGAGATTACCCAACCTTCAAGAACTCGTTGCGGTTTCAAACAGGCAATTGCCGGGCTGTGTCTCGTTTTCCGAATTCCTTGCGGCTGCTTCCACAGTCCCGGAAGAAAAACTGGTTGAGGCGGAGAGGCGCGTCAAAAGCGAGGATACAGCACTCCTCCAATTTACATCGGGAACAACCGCCATGCCGAAAGGCGCGATGCTGTATCACATGGCAATGCTCAGAGGGGCTTACTACTGCAGCCAGCCGCTCCGGCTTTCGGAAGAAGACCGTTTTTTCAGTCCACAACCGTTCTTTCACGCGGGCGGATCCATTCAGGTCATGCTCGCGCCCGTGGTTACCGGCTGCACGATGATTGTTCAAGCCTACTTTGATCCTGCCGAAGCACTCCGATTGATGGAAGAATACCGCTGCTCGACAACGATGGGACATCAGCCCCATTATATCGAGTACCTGAATCATCCTGATCTCAAGAAGCGGAGACTAAAGCTCGAGAAAGGCATGATTTTCGCCTCACCGGATGTAAACCGCAGGGTTTATGAAGAGCTCGGCATCCGTTTTCTGATCAGCCCCTACGGGCTGACAGAAACCCATCTGTCGGGAACCAGTTGCCGCATGGACGATAATCTGGAAAAGCGCCTAGCCACGGTAGGCCGGACTCACCCTGGAGTGGAGTTGGGCATAAGGGCTCCAGATGGCCCGGAATTTCTATCCCGGGGTGAAAAAGGCGAGGTCTGCATTCACGGCTGGGGCATCATGAAAGGCTACTTTGACGACCCTGTAAAGACAGAAGCCGTGCTCGACAGGGATGGCTGGTTGCGAACCGGAGATCTCGGTGCCATCGATTCGGATGGATACCTGCAGTTGATCGGCCGCATCAAAGACATGATCAGAGTGGGAGGTGAAAATGTTGCCGCGGCTGACGTTGAGGCTTTTTTGTTGCGCCATGAAAAAGTCAAGCAGGCGGTCGCTGTAGGCGCTCCAGACTCTCGTCTCGGCGAGGTTTGCGTCGCGTTCATCGAACTCAAGCGGGATGCGGAGGCGACGCAAGCGGACATCATCCGGTATTGCCAGGCAGGACTGGCAAGCTTTAAAGTGCCGCGGCAGGTCCGGTTTGTGCGCGAGTGGCCGATGAGCGGGACCGGAAAAATTCAGAGATTTCTGCTGAAGGAGTCTCTGGCGGCAAACACTGATCGTTAATGGTTAATGGCAAATAGTCAACAGGAAAGACCAATGACTATTGACCAATTCACGGTTTTTAAACCGTCTTTAGACCTTGGCAATCTTGCCGCGCCACTGGCGAAGAAGTGCCAGGAAAGCCTGCGCACTGCTCGAAAGCGGCCTTTGCTTGTTGTAGATAATGAATGTTTTTCCCTCCAGGGTTAGCCCTGGAAGCTTGATCGGCTTGAAGTCGCCCTTTCTGAGCGCAGGCCGCACCACTTCATGATAGAGGATCCCTATCCCTAACTTCTTTCTCACGGCCTTTTTGATTTCTTCGGGTGACTCGCAGCGCATGCCTATATTGGGCTTAAATCCGAGACTCTTTAGCTGTTTGAGAGTTGTCTCAGTTGTGGATTTGAGTCCTTTGCTTCCGCGAATGATAAGAGGCGTCTTGGCCAGATCAAATAAGCTCAATTCCTTCTTTTTAGCAACCGGATGATCCGGAGCGGCAAAGGCTATGAGCTTGTGTGTGCCGTAAGATTCGGAGATCAGATTAGGAGAGGGCACTACGTGATTGACCACTGCGAGTTCCAGCTCTCCTCGCAGGACCTTTCTCTCGATGGACCGGCTGGAGCCCGCAAAGAGCCGGGTCCGTACCTTCGGATGACTCCTTTTGAAGACGTCCAGCGCCGAAGGAAGCAGGATCGCTGAAGGAGAATAAGTCCCTCCTACCGCCAGAGTTCCACTGTTGCGTGAAGGAGAAACCGCAAGAAAATTCTTGTTGAGCTTGTCAACCTCTCTTAAGATTCCGTGGACATGGGT
Organism: Deltaproteobacteria bacterium; assembly: GCA_016210115.1. Taxonomy (GTDB): domain Bacteria; phylum Desulfobacterota; class Binatia; order UBA9968; family UBA9968; genus JACQUW01. The sequence continues at coordinate 32,604 of JACQUW010000159.1, forward strand.
CAAAAATACCCGTCCATCCTCGGTCAGCTTGACGCCTCTCCCATGCCGCCAATAAAGGGCCACTCCAAATTCGTCCGCTAAAATCTTAAGCTGTTGTGAAATGGTCGGCTGGCTGACGCCCAGTTCGTCTGAGGCCTTACTGAGGTTGAGGTGTCGCGCCGCAGTCGCAAAAATTCGCAGTTGATTGAGTGTCATGAAAAATTACCTCGTTCCATTGTGGCTGGTCGGGGTCGGAAATATCTGCTCCCTTTTACCTGACTTCTAAAAAAGAAACAAGCGCTCCATAACCAATGTTTTATGGCCCTCTATAGAAAGAAGGCTATTGTGTTTCCGATCTCTTTGATAACCTTGACAGATTTTGTTCCACGCAGGTATAAGCAATGTTCATGTGACCGCGAGAGGAAATATCACTGGAGTTGCTCTCGAATTCTCACAGAGGGTTCTTATATTACACAAACAAACCTGCAGTGTCTCATTTTTAGGATCCGCGAATTGCAAAGAGCCGTCGGAACGGTGAGGCTGACCCTGACGGTTCCTGCGTGGCTCCTTAGAAAAAAATATCTGGTGTTGGTTAAAGACCTGCAATCCCCAGTTCCTCCGCTGCCCGTTGACCGTAAGATGAACTGGACACTCCTGACGGAATCCGTGCTTCCGCAGGCCCTGTCCATAAATCCTGCACTGACGGAGCACGAGATCCGACGCCGCTGGAGCGAGGGGCAGAACTGCCACTTGTGTTGGATCGAGGGACAGATAGCCCATTACAGATGGGACACGAGCAGGCCGGCTTACCTCCCCTATCTTGGCAAGACGTTCGACGTTCACGAGGGAGATCTATTGATCACGGAAGCGTACACCCACGGCAAATTTCGCAATCTCGGCATCCACACGATCTCAAGCCTGCTTGCAATGCATCAGGCCAAAAACACGGGTTTCACACGCGTGATTGGGTTGGCAGCCTGCTGGAATTCACCCGCCCTGCGAGCGATGCGCAAGGCAGGGCGTCAGAGTGTCGGAACTGTCGGATATTGGCATGTTATAGGAACGCGTTATTACTTTGCCACTGGATCCGCGTCTTTCGATGACAAGGGCAACATGGTTATTCTCCGTAGCCAAGCTGCTGGTCAAGGCAGACTTTGAAACCTCAGCTAGACAGAAGTCCATAGTCCCTTCCAGTCCCGTTCCAGCATCGGACAGCGGTCACATAGATTGTACCTGGCATGACAATAAGTCAGTTGGCAGCCGACCCGCCGTCCCAAAAGAGCCAGGGTAATCCGGTCGAGACGCTGCGTACCGCGCCCTTTTATCAGCACAACGTCTCCCGGTCCTAGGTCGGACTGCAGTGCCTCTGCCGCCTTGCGAAAACTTTTGCCGGTATTAACCAGAGACTCCAATGAAAGCCCTGCACGCCGTGCGGCCGCCCTGCCAACCCTGAGATTTTTTCCAGTAGTGAGAAAGATCGCTCGATAAGCAATCCGGCCAATCCGCTCACCAAGGCGGCAATAGATAACATGTTGCCTGCCGACCGGCTCAGATACATCGCCAAGCACAACGAACCGTCTCCTCGCAGGAATTTGCTCCAGAACGTCCAGCGCAGCGTCGATGGTCTCCTCTGGTGACTTAAAATCGTCGCGCAGGATGATCGCTCCATTGGGAAGATGCACAGGCTCCAGCCGGCCCGGAGTAGGCTCCACCTCCTCAAGCGCCGAAATGACCTGAGCAAGCGAGAATCCCTCGCTAAGCGCCACCGCCGCCAAAATAGGGTACACCATCGGCCGCCCGACCAGCCGAACGTGAACGGACCGCGCCCCGATAGGGGTGTGAAGGGTAAACCGGGTTCCGTGCGGCCAGTCAAGTTTCATGTCCGTCGCCCGAAAATTACTTCCTTCGTCAAAGCCGAAGGTCACAACCCGAGCCCGGGTCTCCCCCGCCATCCACCGCACATTCGGGTCGTCCCCATTGAGCACGGCCAAACCGGAAGCAGACAAAGCCCGCACCATTACCGCTTTTTCATGTCGCGTCACATCGAGATTCTTGAAAGTCCGGTTGTGTTCGCTCCCAATCGAAGTGACCACCGCAACATCCGGCCGAACTGCCCCCGCATATCTTGCCATCTGCCCCGGTCCATCGATCCCCACCTCCATCACGGCATGTTTCTGTCCAGGACGAGCGCGAAAGAGCGCCTGTCCGACCCACACCTTAGAGTTAAGCCCTATGAGTCGATGGGGAGTTCTTCCCAAGGCGAAACTAACAGCCCGGGCGGTGGTCGTCTTCCCGAACGATCCCACCACAGCGATCACGCGCGTGGAGCGCAAGAGTGTCTTGCGGTAGAGACCGCCTAAATTGCACAGGACGGGCCAAAGCAAATTTTCCGCTTCGGCCAATGCCTGACGTCGCCCCAATGAAGTAGAGATCAGGGCGGGTGAAATGCTCAACCTATAGGGCAAAACACTGTCTCCGAGCCGCTGAGAATGTCTTACGGATAATATCACGGCTGAGAATGCTGCTCCAGAACAGGAGACGCTCTCTACGCATTGGGCAGGAATACTCATTAGCGTCAACGATCACCCTTGACGATGAAAACCATCACCTGAGCCAGAAGCCAACGCCGACGGCGAGAGAGAGGGTCGCAGATGTCCGATGAGAGAAGTTAATGATAATCCTTTATAACAGATCCGTGAACTGCTAAATAAATAAATGCGCGGAAGGAATTTGCGCCGTGTCTAGCTGGCTCTTCCCCCGTATCGTCCTCCCGCTTTACGAACACCTGACAGGCAGGCGCCTCTGGACGGGGTTCCGCGACCTTATGGAGCTTCAGTGGCGGAGCGCAGAAGAGCTGGAGGAGCGGGCCCTCAAGAAGCTCCAGCCTCTTTTAATTCACGCCGCCACACACGTGCCGTACTACCGCGAGCTCTTTAAGCTCGCGGCGATTTCGCCTGGCGAGATCCGAACGGCGGCCGATCTCGCGCATATCCCGATTACGACGAAGGCCGACCTGCGCAAGAATTTTCCGACTAGAACCACCGCGGAAAATATCCCTCGAACCCGGCGATGGAAGAGTAGGACTTCCGGATCCACCGGGCTCCCGTTCGAGTTCTACGAGGATCGTGCGAGCATAGGTCCGAGTCTGGCCTCTTACCTCTTTTTCAGGCAGTGGGCGGGTGTTCCTATCGGCGATTCAATGATCTATGTCGGATCAGTGGACCAGTTTGGACCCACTGGCGTCCGTTCGTCGAGATTCATGCACGCGGCCCGGAGAATCTTCCTTGGAGAAAGGATTGTAAATCTCTTGGGTGATGAGGTCTCAACGAAACACCTTTTGGCTAAGATAGCGTATCTCCCGATCCGCCGCCCGTATTTTGTCTGGGGAGCTCCCTCCTATATTGCCAGCCTCGCGACACAGATCATCGAGGACGATATCAAACTTCCAATCTATCCCAAAGCTATCATTTGCTTTGCCGAAACTCTCACGCCGACAAATTTGGAAATCATCGAACGGGCCTTCAGATGTCGTGTCGTTAACCACTACTCATGCTTTGAGATCCCTCACATGGCGCAAACATGCCCCGATCACGCGGCAGTATTTCATATCAATAGTGAGCTCGTCGTCATTCGGGTGGTCCGGGAGGATGGCAGCTCTGCGATCCCCGGTGAGCGGGGCCGCACCGTGATCACGGATCTTTCAAACTATGTGATGCCATTTGTCAACTACGATCTTGGCGACTTTGCTGTGCAGGGTTCGCCGTGCCCCTGCGGTCGAGGTTTTCCAACCTTGCAAGGAATCGAGGGCCGGACAACGGAAAGCATCCAAACTCCGTCTGGAACGATAATCTCCGGCGCCGCTTTAGGCCGGTTCCTCCTGCCCTACTGCCTTTCTACCGGATATATCTGGGAATATCAGGCCGTGCAGATCACAGATCACAGAGTGGTCCTTCGAGTGGTGCCCGCTGCCAATTTCAGCCGGAACGTAACGCAAAAATTAGAGCGCGAGCTGGAACGCTTTTTGGGGCCGGGTCTCAGCGTGCAGGTCGAAATCGCGGACCGTATTCCGCCGGAGCCTTCGGGCAAGCGCCTCATTATCAAATCATGCCTGAACAAAAGCTGACGGAGGTTCTTACATTCCAAAAGGGAACCTCCTGTCGTTCATATTTAGGATCCAGCGATTGCAAGGAGCTGTCGGATGCAGATTCACGGAATGGCTGGGGCGCCGCATTACCCAAGCAGCGGCGTCGTAGGTGTAGTCAATGACGACTCCTGCACCAATTTCCAAAGTCCCTGCCAGTTCTTCTCGATCATCGGACAGCGATCACATAAATTGTAGCGAGCACAGCAGTAGACGAGCTCGCAGCGGACCGTCCGCCCCATGAGTGCCAGCGCAACACGCTCCAGACGTTGCGTATTCCGCCCTTTGATCAGCACAACGTCGCCGGGCCCAAGGTCCGACTGCACAGCCTCTACCGCCTTGCGAAAATTCTTTCCCGCACTAATCACAGAAGCCAATGAAAGCCCCGCCGTCCGTGCGCCTGCCCTGGCAACTCTGAGATTTTTTCCACTCGTTAGAAAGATCGCTCGAGAGGCAACTTGACCAATGCGCTCCCCGAGACGGCGATAGATGACATGTTGCCGGCCGACCGGCTCCGATATGTCACCCATCACCACAATCCGTCTCCTCGCGGGAATTTGGTTCAAAACGTCCAGCGCCGCGTGGATTGCCTCCTCTGGCGACTTGTAGTCATCGCGCAACAGAATGGCGCCATTAGTAAGATGTACAGGCTGCAGCCGGCCCTGCGTCGGCTCCATCGCCTCAAGCGCAGCAATAACCGCATCAAGCGGGAAGCCTTCATTGAGAGCAACCGCAACCGCCGCCAAAGTTGCGTAGACTCCCGGGCGCCCAATCAGCCGAACGCAAATGTCGTGGAAACCCATAGGGGTGAGAAGACGGAACCGAGTTCCGCGCGGCCATTCCAACTTCATGGCAGTCGCCCGGATGTCATTAGCCTCGCCAAAACCAAAAGTCACGACCCTTGCCCGTGTCTGGCCTGCCATCCAGAGGACGTTCGAGTCGTCGCCATTAAGCACAGCTAAACCTGAGACGGGTAGAATCCGGACCATCTCCGCCTTTTCATTCCGAGTCACCTCAAGGCTGCCAAGACTGCGGTTGTGGTCGCTCCCCACTGCGGTCACCACAGCGATGTCGGGGCGGACGGCATGCGCATATCTCGCCATCTGACCAGGTCCAGTGATTGGCACTTCGACCACCGAATGCCGCTGACGAGGACGCGGCCGAAAAATGGTCGCACAAAGCCACACTCGAACGTGAAGGATCACGCCGGGGTTAGGCGCTTCTCCGAGAGCGGAAAGTACGGCGCGAGCGGTGGTAGTCTTGCCAAAGGAACCCACCACAGCGACAACTCGCGTGGAGCGTAAGATGGTTCTCCGATAAAGATTCGCCAAACGGCACAGAAGCGGCCAAACTGCCACTTCTACCTTCCCGATTAACTCACGCCGGCCCAACGGAGTTAAAGCCAGCGCAGGTAGGCTCCGGAGCTTATAGGGCAAAATACACCCCCGTGCATCCCCGCACTGCAAGGCAATGCTTCACCCTGTTCTGCTTACCAGCGGGATGCTTCATACAGTTGCGCTATCATCCTCTCACCCACAACCCTTTCCAGTCCCGGTCCAACATTGGACACCGAGCGCATTGAGTTAATCGAGCATTACAGTAAGTCAGCTTGCATCGGACCGTCCGCCCCATGAGCGCCAGGGCGACTCGTTCGAGACGTTGCGTCTGACGGCCTTTGATCAGCACAACGTCCCCGGCGCCAAGGTCGGAAGGTAGGGCTTCCACCGCCTTGCGCACGCTTCGTTCTGCTTTGATCATTGCGTCGGAAGGAAGCCCTCCTTGCCTCGCTCCCGCCATACACGCGCTGAGGTTGTCTCCAGACATCACAAAGATCGCCTGAGAAGCGGCGCCTGCCAGCCGCTCGCCGACGCGGCGATAGACGGCGCGTCTCCTGCCGGCCGGTTCCGACACGTCACCCAATACCAAAATGCGCCGCTTACCACGGATGTCGGCGAGGACATCGAGCGCCGCTTCGATGGTTTCAAGCGACGCCGTGAAATCATCCCGCAACAGGATCGCGCCGCTCGGGAGGAACACGGGCTGCAAACGGCCCGGTGTGGGATCGAGTCCTTCCAACGGGGAGATTGCTTCGTCCAGGGGAATATTCTCATTCAGCGCAACGGCCACTGCAGCCAAGATCGCATAGATTCCCGGTAAGCCAATCAGCCGAACATGAACCGCTCTCTTGCCCGCAGGCGTGTGAAGAGTGAACCTGGTCCCATGAGGCCACTCAAGCGCTACGTCGGTCGCGCGGAATTCGCTTGTATCGCTCAAACCGAACGTAACCACTCTCGCTTTGGTTGCGCCTGTCATCCACCGAACGTTCGGATCATCCCCATTGAGCACCGCCAAACCGGACGCGGGTAAAATACGCACCATCTCCGCCTTTTCGGTCCGAGTGACCTCCAGATTCGGAAGGCTCCGATTGTGTTCGCTGCCCACAGAGGTCACTACGGTAATGTCCGGCCGGATGGTGCGTGCACGTTTGGCCATCTGACCCGGACCGTCGATTCCGACCTCGATCACGGCGTTGCACTGCCCCGGACGAATACGGAAGATCGATGCAGCTACCCACGCCACCGAGTTCAAATTCAGGCGCCGGTGGGGTATTCCTCCAAGGGCCGAAACGACAGCACGCGCCGTTGTGCTTTTGCCATGCGAGCCCACTACGGCCACGATCCGCGAAGACCGCAGGATTGTCCACCGATAGAGACCCGCCGCCCCGCAGAGAAACAACCCGATATGATCGCCGGCGACGGCAAGCAACTGGCGCCGTCCCAGTGACGTCCCGATGCAAGCGAGGAGAAGCCGAAGCTTATACGGCATAGAAATCTACAAGCGGACCCATATCAAACCGTAACCCGCATTCCGTTCCAACCTCTTTCCAACATAGGACACTGATCACAGCGCTCCACCTTGGCGCCGCAGTGCTTCAACTCACAACGCACATTTCTCCCCATGAGCATAAGGGCCAGCCGCTCGAGACGCTGCGTATCCCGGCCCTTGATCAGCACAACATCGCCTGGCCCGAGGTCGGACTCCAGCGCCTCGATGGCCTTGCGCATGCTTCCCTGCGCGTCAACCAGTGCCTCGGTCGCGAGTCCTCCAAGCCTTGCCCCAGCTCTGTAGAACCGGACGTTGCTTCCTGTGAAAACAATCGCCCTTGACGCCACCTCTGCAATGCGCTGACCAAGGCGGCGATAGATGGTATTCTGAGGGCCTGGGGGCTCCATCACGTCACCGAGCACCACGATCCGCCTGCGAGCGGGGATCTGCTCCAAAATGTCGAGCGCCGCGTCGATGGTTTCCAACGGCGACTTGAATTCATCGCGTAAAAGGATCGCGCCATTGGAGAGGCGTACCGGCTGGAGGCGACCGGGGGTAGGGTCCAAGGCTTCGAGCGCCGCAAGAAAGTCATCGAGCGAAAAATTCTCATTTAGGGCAACGGCAACCGCTGCAAGAATTGGATAGACCATCGTCCGACCAATCAAACGGACGCGGAGGGAGCGCTTTTCTGTCGCCGTATGTAGCGTGAAACGGGTTCCGTCCGGCCAGTCTAATCTGACGTTCGTGGCCCTGACGTCGTTTCTCTCGCCAAACCCGAAGGTGATGACCCGCGCTCGGGTTTGTTCCGCCATCCATCGAACGTTCGGGTCATCACCATTGAGCACGGCCCAGCCTGAGCTGGAAAGAACACGCACCATCTCTACCTTTTCGGCCCGCGTCGCCTCGAGACTCCCGAGTCTTCGGTTGTGTTCGCTGCCGATGGATGTGACCACGGCAACATCGGGTCGAAGGGTCCTTGCGTACTCGGTCATTTGTCCCCGGTCGTTTATACCGACCTCGATGACACCATAGGCCTGGCCCGGGCGAACTGAGAAGATAGATCGAGCCACCCAGCCTCCGCTGTTGTAGGGCATGTGTTCAGGGGCTGTTCCTCCGAGAGCAGAAATGACGGCACGGGCGGTTGTAGTCTTGCCGAAGGAGCCGACCACCACGACGATGCGGGATTTCCGCAAAACGGTCGTGCGATATAGATGGGCAATACCATAGAGAAAAGGCCCGGCGCGATGCCAGGCGGCATAGCGCAACTGGAGCCGCCCAAGCGGAGTCCGAAAAAGGCTCGGCACGTCGAATAATCTATAACGCATGCGCTGGGCCGGTTACACTGCTGCTGCAATTCTCTCCCGCTCGTGGCTCTCCGTAATCATGCGTGCTCGTTCCTTCTACTCAGAGGGCCGCGAGAGGTACAGATGGAGAATCTTGCCGGATGCCGTGGTCTGCGGCGCGCGCCGCTCCAGCTTGACGAATTTAGCGTCTCTCCACAACATTCCCATGAGCTTTTCTGCCCCCGATCCAATACTGATCGCCGACAGAAATGCCTGGATGACCAGAGCTTCATTCATCGGACCGAGTTTGGGATGAACCAGTAGTCTCAACCGAGGACTGCCATCCTCCGCCTGCTCTTCCACAAGCTGGTAGTCCGTGGGCGCCCCTCCGAACCGAGCCGGCAGGATTTCTTCGAGAACTCTTATGACGTCACTGTCCAGAAAAGTCATCCCTCCGGCGGTTAGTTTTTCGTGGCTTCGGATTGTGTGTAAATGAGTCTCCCATCCGAGCCGCTCCAGCGGACAGCCACATGCTCGCCTGGTCAGGATAGCCTGATCTCCCATGGAAACGTTCAAGAGAATAAATGGGGCTGTGGAGCGGAGCGATGACAAGAGAAGCCCGCTCCGGGGAAGGCCGCACTCCTCACCCGCTGAGCCCGCTTGAATGAGAGCATGGAGATCGTGTAGCAGATGGACTTCATCGGGAGCCTCAGGCGCGAGGCAACCCTGGCCAACAGAGCTACATTCGATAATCGCATAGCGTGGTGCCGCTTCAGCGCCGGTTCGACGTATCACAGTCAGACGCGCTTCTGTAAGCGGCTCGCCCACCACCGTGAATTGGGCACCTTCAAGGTCGATGCCGAGTTCGAGGGCTGCCTGACAAAGACGCACGGCAGAGCTGGCAAAAGCAAATAGGTGGGGAACAGCTTTGGATTTAAGGCTCGTCTGCATCCACTGAAGGATTGGAAACGGATCATCCACAGGAACATGTTCGGGGGGCGGCAACGGCACCCTTGCCATGAGACTGGCCCATCGCATAATTCTGGCGCTCCAGCGGTAGCGTGGATGCAGTCCCTCTGCAGCCGGATTGACCTGCGAAAACCATCGAGCCGGCGGCAAGCCGAAGCTGCCGAACTCAATGAGGCGAGCGATCGCTCCGCCTCCGGGCACTTGCCAATGAGCCTTCACCCAGCCTGCCCCTCCTCGAGCGTGCAGAGCCAAAAAAGTGTCCACAGCGCAGTCCCGGATAAAAGCTAAGTCGATCAGAACCGGCGTCCCCTCACCCCGGCTCCCGCTTGTACTTACAGACACGTGAAACTCTGACAAAGGATTGCGAAAGCGCTCGGGATTGACAGAAAACGTGCTGCTCCCACGCACGACCGGCTTACGTCCCTTGAACTCATCCACGGTAAGATAGACGCCTTCGCGAAGCAGCCGATGCAGAGCTGCTTCTATGCCTCCTTCGCTTACCAGTCGTTCCAGATCCCCATACTCGCATCCGGACAACTGCAGAAGTTGTCGGTATGGACTCACCGGGTTTTCGCAAATAGCCACGCGTGAAAGCGTTAAAAAATCGGCCTCTCTTTGCCCCAATCGTCGGCGCAGGCTCGCCCTCGCCTCTTCCATACTTATCCGCTGGAGCAGTAAGCGTGGCAGGAGCAAAAAAAAACGGGCTCCGATCACTATGTCATTGAGCGGAAGACCCGAATGTAAAACCGAAAACACAACTCCCCAAAACTGCACAAAAGATCGCAAAGGGCAAAGAAACCTACTACTATTGCCGTTGAACTGTCAATTAAGGACCTTTGCGCTTCCAGGTCCTGCATGGATCTTTTGTTCCTCGCTTATGGCTCCAGGCATTTACGGAGGAACGCGCTAACGGACGTTGATCTCGCGTTGACAGGGAAAGTTTTTTTCAGATACTGTGTTTCGCGAAAGGCGGTTCAGCCGAACGCAGAGATGACGATATGTGCGGGATTTGTGGCGTTGTTTATTCTGATTCTGAGCGGCCTGTCGACCCGGACATGCTCCGCCGGATGACAGAGATCATGGTCCACCGCGGTCCGGACAGTCACGGGTATTACACCGCGCCTGGAATCGGCTTCGGCGTCCGGCGTCTGAGCATCATCGATCTGGAGACCGGGGATCAGCCGATCTCGAATGAAGACGGAACGGTCACAGTCGTTTGTAATGGGGAGATCTATAATTTCCCGGAACTGCGGCAAGAGCTTCTCTCCGCCGGTCACCGCTTCCGCACCCGATCAGACGTCGAGGTGATCGTCCATCTCTACGAGGATTACGGCGTTGAATGCCTGCATCGCCTGCGCGGAATGTTCGGCTTCGCGTTGTGGGATACACGCCGCCGGCGGCTCATGCTGGCGCGGGATCGGCTGGGCATCAAGCCCGTGCATTACGCCGTTGAGCAGGATGGCTGCTACTTTGCTTCGGAGATGAAATCGATCTTGATCGGCGACCAAGTCGAGCGTCAACTCGACGTGCGGGCGTTGCAGGATCTCTTCACCTTTGGATTTGCTCTCGGACCGAGAACCTTCTTTACCAGGATCCGGCGGCTCCAACCGGGACACTACCTGCTCTACCACGATGGGGTTGCCTCAACCCACAAATATTGGGACGTTACCTTCCCCGAGAAAAATGACCGCAGTCCTCATTTAGGCGCTGGAGAATGGGCCGAGTCGCTCCTGGAAAAACTCCGGGAGTCTGTACGAATCCACCTCCGGAGCGATGTCCCGGCCGGAGCGTGGCTCAGCGCCGGCATCGACTCGAGCTCGGTCGCACGCTTGATGAGTGAGTCGACCGAGCGCCCTGTTCAGACCTTCACTCTGGCCTTTGAAGACCTCAATTTCGATGAGGTTCACGGACAAAATACTCTTGACGCCTATCCGGGTTATGATCTGCCTAACTCTCGCGAGATCTGCACGGGAAAGGATCTCGCGCTGTTGCCGAAGGCGCTCTGGCATTGCGAAGATCACTCTACGACTGGCCTGGAGATTCCGCACCTGATTCTCTCTGAGTCGGCTTCCCGGCGCGTCAAGGTGGTCCTGACCGGGGAAGGGTCGGACGAGATGTTCGGCGGCTACAGGTGGTTCCAGGTTGATAAACTTTTGCGGCCCCTTGCGTGGGTTCCGCTTTCCCTTCGCAGACTGATGCTGCTGGGCCCTCTCATCCCAAAGTTGTGGCCTGGGGCGAGCCGGGCGCATCTGGCCCCCCGGCAGATGAACCTGCTCCGCTATGCGAAACTGATCGCTCCCCTGCAAGTGAATGTGCGGCAGCGATTTTTCTCGCCTGACCTCGAGCAGGAAATCGCGATCACAAGAGATCAGGAGCCGGTTTTGGTCCTACCGGATGGCTTCCAGAACTGGCACCCGTTTTGCCAGCTCCAGTACTACGAGATCAAGATCCGCCTGCCTGATTATATCGTTCACCACCTCGATCGGATGTCTATGGCGCATTCCCTGGAGGTGCGCGTTCCCTTTCTTGATCACGAGCTGGTCGAATTTTGCGCGCGTATTCCTCCGCGCCTGAAGATGCGAGGACTCAAGGAGAAATACATCCTGCGCAAGGCCATGCGAGGCGTATTGCCAAAGGAAATCGTGCAGCGAAGAAAGCGTGGCTTGAGGGCTCCCGTCGACTCATGGTTCGAGAACGACCTGCCGGAGTTCGCCGTGGACCTGCTTTTAAAAGAGAGACTCCGTGAGAAGGGCTACTTCAGTCCCGACTTCGTAGCTCATATGCTTCGGGAGCACAGAGCCGGCGCGAAGTTCTTTGCAGCCCCATTGCTGGGAGTGTTGGTAACGCAGTTATGGGATGAACTATTCATGAAAGGCTGCCGGCCCAATGCAGATTCCGCTACTTTGCGGTTGTGATTGTGTCAGGCGCTTTGATACGATCCGCTGGCGTGCTCAGCAGACGTGCCGCAAGAATCATCGGAGACACAACGGCGGAGTTAATCGCCCGCGCGCTGTACCCTGCCGCCTGGATTTGGCGAGCACAGTCTTATTGGGCGCTGCATGACAACTGAGCCAATCCCGGCAACAGGAGGTTCCCGTCTTTTTCTCCACGGTTACCGTGAATCCGCGATCTTTCAACCCCCTTACCAGCGCGTGTGCGCAGGTGGTTTTACCTACGTTGCTCGAAAATCCCGCAACCACTATGATCGGCGGCTCCGGAGCCTTTGATCGCTTCACATCCGGCAGCTTCTCAGTGAAACGCGTCAAATTCACCGATTTCCCTCGACGATCGACCAACACTCCTCTGATCCTGATGCGAAACCGCTCGAACGAGTCAGCGGTCCAATTGATAAACCCTCCACAATTGACTCCGCAGACAGCATCGATGACATCTCCTCCTCGAACGCTTCCGTTCGATCGCCCGGTGATAGGATTCTTTACGCCGCCAATAATCAGTGGAGGAGCATAGCGATTGCCTGCAACTCCGACACAAGGACCCTGCTCAGCGTTTCGTTGCGCAATCTAACCCGGTGCCCTTCGGCATAGAGACGCTCGATGTAATTGGACTTCGAAAGCCCGCACCGACGAGACGGCACACGAACAATCTCTCCGAAGAACAAATCATTCATCCGCATAGAACGCTGCGGATCATATTGGAGGTAAGGTTGATTTAAGAAGTATGGCAGCGCGCGACGCAGAACGCCTCCAAAGATAACGTTCTCCGGATCAGCTCGAAACCGCTTTATCAAATTTGTCCCCAATCAAGATCATCGTAGTTCGACTTAACAAGGGAACGCGCGACCAGGAACTTGCCGTTCGGCTCCGGCCTGATCTCGGGAACAAGGACGACGAGGAAATCCGCGCCCGGTCCCAAAAGTTCGGTCACCTGTTTTTTGAGTCTAGCCAGTTCCCGGACACCAGGTCTTGGGCTTGCGACGACCTCGAGTCTTATTCTGTCTGCTTTCTCTTGAATAATTCGGTACTGCTGGATCCACGGACAATCGTCGATAAAGCATAGAACGATGCTGTAGGGATGGACCAATTTCCCACCGGGGAGGACCAGGTAATCGATCATGCGGCCCTGGATTTCCCTTATCGTCGAAAACGGCCGGCTACACCGGCAGAGGTCAGATCCCCTAGTGACAATGTCCCCCAGACGGTAACGGATGAATGGCATAGTGAAAGAATGCAGACTTGTCGCCACCACCTCTCCCCTCTCGCCTTCTTCCGCCGGCCGCCCTTGTTTGAGGATCTCGATAACAACGTTATCATCGCAGGTGTGATATTCCCCGGTCTCTTTGCATTCCCATGCTAGGCAACCTACTTCGTAGCAGCTATACATATCGTACACCGGGGCTCCGAAAGCTTCTCGGATTTGCCGGCGCATCGCTGAAGTTAGAACTTCCCCCGTTGACATCACAAACCGGGGACGCGCCTTTTGCTGGGCACGCCCCGGGGCACTATAGGCCACTTGCGTGAGGACACCGGCGAGGCCACTGACAATATCCGGGCGGAATTCCTGCAAACGGCGCAAGATTTCTTGAGGCGGCCGCAGGCAATCCACGCTCTGGGTACGATAGAAACCCAGATGCCTCAGGATCTTTTTTTGAGCCCAGCCGCCCGCGTGATCCCGGTAACCGAGCAGCTCGACTCGGGCATGCCGGTCCGTCACGCGACGGCCGAAATCGTGCATGCCGCGAAGATGGAAAAACTGCCAGTTCAAGTCCTCCAACCAGCCGCGCCGGATCGCCAGTTCCTCCCCACTTGAACCGCTGGTTCGATGCACAAAAAGACGGTCAAGCTTTGCGTTGCGCGCTATGACCTCCTTCGCAGGCAACAGCCGCAAATCCTTTTTCGAGGTGACGGGAATTTTACGCAAGTCCTCGACTGTCCTGATGTCCTGCGGCTTAAGATCCCGGCCGTCGAATAGTCTGCGATAATAGGGAACGTGATCGTAAGCATGGGCAATAATACGACGCAGTCGGTGACGCCGGAAATTGTCTAGCTCGCCGCGTGAGAATGGACGAACGCGCAGGAGGGAACAAAGGGCGCCACAGAGGCGTCGGTGAGACGGGTCTTTGCGATGAAGAATCGGCTTCAACTAGACTAGTCAGCCCAACTTATGACGGCGCGATCCACTCTCCCATCACGGGTGACCTCCGCAATGAGCCCGTTCTCCGCCAGTCTTGTTCTGGCGCGAATTGTTTTTCCCGTATCTCGTCCGACAATGATTATCGGCTGCGACCAATCCTCAGCGCCTGTGAGTTCGAAATGCGCCCTCAGATCTGTTCTATCTTGATCCTGGCCAGAGCCCGCCTTTACCAGCAGGTAAGTTCCCTCGCGCTTATAATAATAGTTCGCCAGCCCGGGATCGTCGGATCGAATCCACCAACCATCTATGTTTCGGATAAATCCCATCCGGGAATACTGAGAAAAATGGACGGTAACCTGCTGAATTGAAAGGGGAGCAGCGGAAAGGGCAATGAATATTAGCAGCAGACCTGCCGGGCCTAATGTCGCCATATTAACGACGTCAGCTTTGAGTGAAAAAAGTTCGAATTCCGAAATTCGAATTCACCAATTGTATAGGGGTTGTTGCTCGGAAAAGCTCTCCACGCGCTGGCCGAGAATCCCCGGATTAAGTCTCCCGCTTCCTGCTCTCTCTGAGCGCTCGCCAGACTCGCTCCGGCGTCAGAGGAAGATCGCGAATTCTTACCCCCCTCGCGCGCGCGAGCGCGTTGGCCACTGAAGGGGCTACCGAGAGAATACCTCCCTCACCCATTCCCCGAACTCCGTACGGTCCCGGACCATCGTGGTTTTCTACCAGAACAGTTTCGAACTCCTCGGGGACGTCCGCGAAGCCGGGAACCCGGTAGTCGATGAGATTGGGAGTGATGAGCTGGCCGCCTTCATAAACCATCTGCTCAAAAAAAGTGTGGCCAATCCCCATCATCGCGGCCCCCTCTTCCTGACCGGCGCATTGTTCCGGGTGAATGGCCTTGCCTACGTCGGCAACTGAGATAAATCTTTTGATACGAATCTCTCCGGTTTCCTCATTGATCTCGATTTCGGAGCTGCCCATGCCGACCTCCCAGAAAACCGGCAACTCGGGCGCGACCTCAGGGCCGATATCTCCCCGCCCGATCAACTCCCCCCCTACGCTTCCGATTTTGCCGTCAGATCTAAGCACTCCCCCGAAGCGGCGCGCCAGCGCTTCCTGAAAGGTCAGGCGGGCCTCGCCGCAGACCATAGCCCCAGCTTGGAAGCGCACCTGTTTTGGTGGGACACCGAACGTCTCCGCGCCGATTCTTGAGAGTTGCGCCTTTAGATCTCGCGCCGCCTTTTGCACCGCGAGCCCCATAAGCGTGGTGGAGCGACTCGATCCGGTTGAACTGTCGTAAGGCGTGACCTTCGTGTCGGCGCCACCGATGCGAAGTTTATCGAGCGGGACGGCAAGCTCTTCGGCGACGATCTGAGAGAGGACGGTCCTGACTCCCTGCCCCATTTCCGTGCTCCCGGCCAAGATATGCACGTTGCCATCGGTCTGGAGACGAACCATGGCAACCGAGATGGGCGTCGCGCCAGCATTGGTCACGGCGCATGCAAGCCCGATCGGCGCATCTTTTTGCCGGGCGCGCCTTTTCCAGTGGCTGGCCGAGAGGAGCTTCTTTAAACTCAAGGGGAGGTCCGCGTCCATACCTTTGAGCTTCGGCCGAAGCTCCTCGCCCTTTTTCAGCAGATTTTTAAGACGCAACTCCGCCGGGTCGATTCCCAGTCGAGCCGCAATGCTGTCCATCTGCGATTCGCAAGCGAAGATCACCTGAGGCGCGCCGATGGCTCGAAAAGAGCCTGCCGAACCGGAATTCGTATAGACACAATACGCATCCGTGCGGATATGCGGGAAGCGGTAGGGCCCGATGACTCTGGTGGCGGCCCTGATCGTTACGGCGGGACCGTTGTCAGCATAACCGCCTGTGTCGAGGTAGATTTCGGCTTCCCTCGCAACCAGGGTTCCATCTCTCTTGACGCCGGTTTTCAGTCTTATTCTTGCCGCGTGCCTGCGGACGGTAAGCATGGATTCGGTCACCGAATTGCAGATGCGCACGGCTCTTTTCGCCTTCCGCGCCAGAGCCACCACCAACGGCTCGAATTTCGTATAGGACTTACTCCCGAATCCGCCCCCAAGGTAAGGAATCACCATCCGGACCTTGCTTGCCGATATGCGGAAGATTTTGGAGATATCCGCGCGAACCTGAAAAGGATGCTGTGCCGAAGACCAGACCGTAATTCCCTCATCACTGAACTCGGCAATCACGGAGTGCGGCTCCATCGCATAGTGATAGACCATAGGAAAAGTGAATTGTTCTTCGACGATCTCATCGGATTCGGCAAAGCCTTGCTCTACGTTTCCTCTCTCCACATGCTCGTGGCTGCAGATGTTGTTCGGCGAATTCTCATGAACTAGCGGCGCCCCCTTTTGGAGCGCTGCATCGAGCCCAACTGCCGCGGAAAGCTCTTCATACTCTACCTGCAGCAACGAGAGCGCTTCCTGAGCGGTCTCAAGATCCACAGCAGCAACCACAGCCACGGGTTCACCGACGTAACGGGTTTTTCCCATCGCGATCACGGGCCGGCCGTTATAAATGGGATCCAAATCAGAAATATCGCCTGCCGTGAGAACCGCCGCGACTCCAGGTAAGGCCTCGGCCGCCGAGGCGTCAACTGATAAAATACGAGCGTGCGGATAAGGACTGCGGAGAATCTTCCCCTGAAGCATTCCCGGTATAACAAGGTCACCAGTAAACCTTGCCCGTCCCGTCACTTTCTCAATCCCGTCAACGCGAGGCACGTTCTGTCCGACAAACTCAAGCGCCTGTTTGGCCATTTTTCCTGCTCCAAATATAATTTTTTTTCCGACCCTAACAAACGCGCGCAGGTTGCGCAAGGAAACTGGGGTTGTCCCGTTTTGCCGTTCGTGACAAGAATCTGGTGCTGATAGGAAAAGCGTTTGGAGAATACGCCGGGACGCGAAATCAGCGAGCGATCTGGTCCTTGGGATTTACTGGCGAGATTTCAGGGCTGGTTTCAAAGGGCGGGAGCGGACTGCTTTCCTCTCCCGCCCATGATTAAAACGGTTATCCTTCGATCACCTTTCTCCACTTCGCCCTGACCTTCTCTTTCAGCTCCGGGCTGGATTCGGCGACCGGCGGAAAATCTTTCATCCACTCAAAGGGCCGGCAGGCGTCGATCACCGCTCTGGAGTTGAATCCTTTCTTTCCGGGCTGGATTCGCGGATCGAGGGGACCGCTCCAGCAGCGCCGGAGAATCTCGATGGATTCCACGGGATCCGAACGGGTAGACAGGGCCCACAGAACATCAAACGTGTTGGTAGGATCGATGTCTTCATCCACTACGATCACATAGCGGCCCAGATAGGCGCCCGCATGCACCTGCGAGGCCACAAGCATAGCTTGACGTGCATGGCCCGGATAGCGCTGCTTAATAGAAATGATGTTCAGAAGTCTTCCTCCTCCAGCCTCATGGCACCAGACTCCCTTCACATCCGGCACGCCCGCCTTCTCAACCTGCTCCCAAATGAGCGCTGCTTTTACAAAACACTTTGCCAAGGAGTAGTCTGAAGGCGGTCTTCCCGGACGCGCGCACGTCAGAATAGGATCGTTCCGATGATAGATATTTTGCACGCGAACCACCGGCTCGGGCCGGGTAGAGCTGGCGTAGTAACCCGTCCACTCACCGAAGGGTCCCTCTGCCTTAACGTCATTAGGATCCATGAATCCTTCGATAACGATCTCGGCATCCGCAGGAAAAGGAAGCCCTGTCGCTTTGCCCTCTATGACCTCTATCGGGCTTCCTTTGAGACCGCTTGCGTAGTCGAACTCGGAGACGCCGTAGTCAATCTCGTTCCCCGAGACCATAAAAAGGACCGGGTCCTGCCCTACCGAAATCACAACCGGGCACGGCTTTCCCTGCTCGAAATATTTCTGCCGCTGAATGCGCCCGTGCTTTCCAGGAGAAATATAAAGCCCCATGCTTTTCTCATCGTGGACCATTCCTCTGTAGGCGCCGAAGTTTACCCAATTCTCTTCAGGGTCCCTTGTAATAACAAGACAGGCGGTGCCAATGAAGCGGCCGCCGTCAAGCTCGTGGATGAGCGGAACCGGGAACTTCAAGAGATTGACATCGTTTCCCGAAAGGACGTTTTCCAAAACCGGCCCCTTCTTCACCACTTTTGACGGGATCGGCTTATGGGCGGCAAGCTTCTGCCGGAACGCGCGTACCAGGTCTAGCCCGGATAGATCCAGGGGCAGGCCCAAGTTGAGAGCCATTCTTTTGAATGAGGCGTTTTGTGCAAAGAGCGCGCGGTAACCTTTGGGATAGTCTTTGATATTGTCGAAAAGAACCGCCGGCACCGAACCCTTGCTCTCTCTGGCAACAAGCTCTGAGAGGGTTCCCATTTCAAGATTCCAGTCGGCCCCGTCAATTTTTTTCAGCTCCCCGAAGCTGTCCACGATTTCCAGCCATTCGCGGAGATCTTTGTAGGCGGGAGTTTTACCGGATTTGATATCTTCCTCAGCGATCTTCCTTGCCTCTAAAGCAGTCATAAAATTGCTCCTTTCTCTTCTCTTCGCCGATCAGCCATGAGCCACAACACAGCCCGCGTTGATTATATTCAAGCTGAACGGTGAAATCCAGTTGCCGGTGGCCTTGGGTCAGTTCCCCAGCATCGATTCGTCCATCCCCTCTATATCCTCAGCCGGTAGACCATTGCAGCTCTGCGGGTCCAGATGGAGATACACAGTCTCTCCCGGGCTCATGGTCAGAAAAGGGTGGGTATGAACCTTTAACAACGTGTCACCCACTGCTATCTGGCAGTGGTAGGCATCGCCCATAAAAATTGCCTCTTTGACTGTACCCTCAACGACGTTCTCGAGTTGCTGAGGTTTCTGCTTGTGCACCTGGATATGCTCCGGACGGATCGATATAACTGCGGGGTGACCCTTTTCCAGGCGGGTCGCAGGAATGAAAGTAAAGACACCTTTTTTGGTTTCGATTTTGGCTGGCTTGGAGTCTCCCGGCGACTCGACCACTTTGCCGTCGATAAGGTTGGTAAGACCCAAAAACGTCGCTGTGAACTTTCGCTTCGGTCGCGAATAGAGTTGGTGGGGGGTTCCCACTTCAATCAGTTTACCCGCATGCATCACCGCGATTTGATCGGAAATAGCGAGGGCCTCCGCCTGATCATGCGTGACAAAAATAGTCGTAATATTGATCCTTCTTTGCAGCGCCTTGATCTCCAAGCGCATCTGCACTCGGAGCCTGGCGTCGAGATTGCTCAGCGGCTCATCCAGAAGCATCACCTTTGGCTCGTTGACGAGCGCTCGGGCGAAAGCAACCCGCTGCTGTTGCCCTCCTGAGAGCTTTGGGGCGGGCCGGTCCTCCAGACCGTGAAGCCCAACGATCTTCAGCACGTCCTCCACCCTTTTTTTGATCTCGCTCTTGGGCCGGCGTTGGATCGTCAATGGATAAGCCACGTTCTCAAAAACGGTCATGTGAGGCCAGATCGCGTACGACTGGAAAACCATTCCGATGGGACGCTTGTTTGTAGGCACGTAGATTCGCTCCCCGGAGGAAAACACCGGCTTCCCGTCTATGTTAATCGTTCCCTTTTCAGGTCTTTCAAGCCCCGCAACACATCTCAGAGTCGTCGTCTTTCCGCATCCGCTCGGCCCCAGAAAAGTGTAGAGCGATCCCTCCGGAATATCGAGCGAGACACCCTTCAGCACATGAACCCGCTCTTTGTCTTCCCCGAAGAACTTCTCCAAAGACTCAATCTTAACCATATATCTCTTTTCCGCCATGAAGTCCCCCTGTATCGATTGGGCTAAACCCATCCTTCGTTAAATAGAAGCTAGTCCGCAATGCCTACCTTTGCACCTAATTTCCGGGCTACATACGCCATGGCGACCAAGAGAAGGACCATCAAAACCCCAAGAGCGCATACGAAGGAATATTGCCCCCCTTCCCACAGGTCAAAGGCCATGATGGAAAGCACGGTGCTATTGTAGGAATAAAGCAAAATTGAGGTGGATAACTCCCTTAGAGAAATGATGCTGATGTAAATCCAGCCCGCCACAAACCCGGGCATAAGCAGCGGAAGAAGAACCTTCCTGAAGGTTTGAAACCAGGTACCCCCGCTTGCCAGAGAGGCCTCTTCAAGCTCCTTATTGATCTGAATCATCGAAGCCGAGGCGGCACGAATCCCGTAAGGCATAAACTTCGTCATGTAAGCCAGCAGCAATACCCAGATGGTCCCATAAATCGGTATCGGTAGGGTAAGGTAGACCCATATCAGGCTCACGCCCAAAACGATTCCCGGCATCGCGATAGGGATAAAGGTCATATTATCTAACATCGCCCTGCCCGGAAGCTTACTTTTTACTGTGATCCAGGCAATCACCGAGGTTAACAACATGACCAAGGTGGCAGAACCCACTGAGAGATAGAAGCTGTTTTTAAAGGCGGTTAGGGCCAATGGGTAGTTTAGGATATACTTGTAATTGGACAGAGTCAGCTTGGCCATAAGCTCACGCGAGGGAACGCCGTAGTAAGGAATAAAAGAGGACCAGAGAAGCACAAACACAGGAAGAATCACGGCGAGGAAGAAAATAAGAAAGGAGCTGGCGCAGGTAACATACTTCCATGGTCCCAGATCAATAACCCTCGGGCGGTATCCCTTTCCTGTGACCGTGGCATAGCGCTCTTCGCGCCTGGTAATCCTTCCGTAAATAAGAACCCCAGCCGTGCTGATCAAGAGGAGCGTAACGGCATAGGAGCCGGCGAGACCAAAATCGGACGGGAACTGATGGATGGCAAGAAAGATCTTGGTGGTGAAGACTGATATCTTTGCGGGCACCCCCACCAAGGCCGGAACCTCAAAGGCCTCGATCGCTCTTACAAACATGATCAGAATGACACTGAACATGGCCGGTCGCATGAGCGGGAGGGTTATGCGCCTGAATGTCGTAAAGGTGCTCGACCCCGCGGATAGGGCCGCCTCTTCGAGGGAGGTATCCATATTCCGGAAGGCAGCCGACATCAGCAGAAAAACCAGGGGATAGAGGTGAATCGCCTCAGCCCAGATCATCCCCCACATCGAGTAGACGTTGAAGGGAGCAGACTCCAGTCGAAGCAGCTCTTTTACCACCAGATTGATAAGACCGATCTTGGGGCTAAGGAGGAGAATCCATGCGATCGTGCTCAGAATCCCGGGGATAATGAACGGAATCAAAGCCATGACCACAAACAGCTTCTTCAATGGAGTATTGGTCCGTTCGCTGACCCAGGCCAGAAAGGTTCCGATCAGGAAGGTGACAAGACAGACTCCAATGGCAAAATGGAGAGAGTTCAAAAAGAGGAGGTAAAATTCTTTGTCAAAATAGGCTTTGATGTAGTTCTGAATCGTGTAAGTCGCCCCCGGCTCTCCTATGGGCGCGCTACGGATACTTCCGTAGAGTAGCATCACCAGGGGAACGCCTGCCAGATAAAGGACAAACAAAGAGCAGCCTATGAGGACCAGGGTCTGCGAATTGAAAAATCGCTTCATCCTATCTTCTCCCGATCCGGCTTCCTAGCCTGGATTATTCACCGCCTTACAGAGGTCTTGGGGCGAGCCCTTCTGTCCCAGGCCAAAAGGCCTTTGCCCTGAGGGATGCTTTCAAACTTCCGGTCTGGAGCCTCGCCGAGCACAGAATGAAGCATATGGCCAACCCTCCCTCCTCCACATCATCGCATCTGCACGGTCCTTCGATTTCACTGCTCAGGACAGGTGTGCCCTCTCCGCCTCAGGCCTAGGCGTCGATATTATGGACGACCTGATCCGCCACCATGGTTTTCCGGACCTCTTCCTCGATCTGGTTCCACAGGCAATCTTCGTATTCCAGGAATATCTTCTCCCGCTTTACCGAAAGTTTGCGCGGCCGGGGAATGTCCACCTTGAGCACATCCTTTACTCTCCCGGGGCGGGCGCCAAAGATAATGACACGGTCAGCCAGATAGATCGCCTCATTGATCTGGTGGGTAATGAAAAGTACGGTTTTCTTCGCCTCATTCCATATGCGGAGCAACTCGAGTTGCATAATCTCGCGAGTCTGAGCATCCAGAGCGGCGAAGGGCTCGTCCATGATTAGAATCTCCGGATCCACGGTCAGCGCCCGAGCCAGATTGCATCTCTGTTGCATTCCTCCGGAAAGCTCGTGGGGAAAATGATCGTCGAAGCCGGAAAGCCCTACCAGCTTTATGAACTTCCGCGCCCTTTCCTGCTCGGCGGGGCCGGCCAACCCCCTGCATTCCAATCCAAAAATAACGTTTTTGAAAACAGTTCTCCACGGAAGAAGACACGGATCTTGAAAGACCATTGCCCGATCTGTTCCGGGCCCCTTGACCTCTTTCCCGTCGAGCATGATCCTGCCTGAAGTGGGCTTGAGCAATCCGTCCGCTATATTAATGAAGGTAGTCTTGCCGCAACCGCTGGGACCTACGATGGTAACGAACTCGCCGTCCTCGACCGCGAGGTTGACGTTGTCAAGCGCCAAAAGCCTTCCTCCGGTCCGCGGCTGGTAGTACTCCATCCGTAACCCGATTGCCTGTAATTTAGTCTTTGCCACTTTGCCTCCTTAAAAAATTTTGTTTCTCCACTTAGCCTCCACGGGGCTTTCGGACATAATTCTTCCATAAATCGTTCCGCCATTGCAAGTTGTTTCTACGTTCCTTGACAAGCCCGTGGGGATCGGATAGGTACCTACCGGGCAGGATTGCATAAAATTTTTTATAACAAATGTCCGATGACTTACCCTCTCAGAAAATTAAAGCCGGCAGCCAAACCCGTTGAGAGCCTCTCCGCTCGCGTCTATCACGAGATTAAAGGGCTCATTCTCCGCAATGAAATCATGCCCGGCCAAAAGCTTCATCATCAGGAGCTGAGCGAGCGCCTCGGCGTCAGCAGAACTCCGGTGCGGGAAGCGCTGACTCGTCTCGTCCAGGAAGGATACGCCAGCCTCCTGCCGAATCGGGGTTTTATCTGTAAAGAGATCAGATTGCAAGAGGCGGAAGAGCTGTACGATTTAAGGGAAGCGCTGGAGGCGTTTGCTGTGGAAAAGGCGATCGAAAAATTGAGCCTGGGCTCGCTGGCGGAACTCGAGCAGAAAGTTGAGCTTTACGGCCGTGACATTCACAAACGGTTTACCCGGGAGAGGCTGATCTATGATCAAAACATTCACCTGGAGATCGCCCAGATTGCCGGAAACGAAACGCTGAAGCGCTCTCTCCAGCAGGTGTTTGAGCGCATCATCCTCAAGAGGAAAACCGATGGTCTTTACGATCTGTCCCGCGCCGTCAGCGCGCACCAGGAGCATGTGGCAATTGCGCAAGCTATAAAGCGCCGCGACGTGTCCGCAGCGGTGCAAATCGTTCGAGGCCATATACAGGAAGGCAAGAAAAACGTTCTAAGGGATCTACAGGCGAGAAACGAGATCCGGGATTTTCAAATTCAAACCGAGAGTTAAAGAGGCAGCAGCCTAAAATTATAAACTTTAGGAGGGGGCATGAACGCAGATTTGGTCATAAAAAACGGCTGGGTCGTAACGCCGGAGGAAACCTTCAAAGGCGGGGTCGCCATTAAGGACGAAAAATTCGTTGCGCTTGGAACGGATGACGTGTTGCCCACGGGCAAGGAAGAAATTGACGCCAAGGGAAAATATATCCTTCCGGGCATCATTGACGGCCATGTGCATTTTCGAGAGCCGGGATTAGGCTACAAGGAAGATTTTACCACCGGCTCTACGGCGGCAGTTTGTGGCGGGGTCACGATGGTGATGGATATGCCCAATGTGACGCCACCAACGGCGGACGCCGAAAAGGTCAGAGATAAAATCAAGCTCGCGGAGGGTAAGTTCCTGACCGACGTCGCTTTTTTCGGTGTCGTCGTCCAGACCAACATCGAACAGATCCTTCCTATGGCTGAGGCCGGTGTTATCGGCTACAAGATCTTTTTCGGAGAGACGATCGGAAATCTTCCTTTTCCCGATGACGGGGCTTGTCTGGATGCCTTCAGGTTCATAGCCCAATCGAAGCTTCCCCTGGGGATCCATGCGGAGAACCGGCAGATCATGGCTTACCATACCAATAAGCTCAAGGCTGAAGGGAAGAACGACCCGATCTACTGGGAGTCTTCACGCCCGGACATCTGTGAGGCGGAATCCGTTCACCACGCTATCTTCTTTGCCGAAACCTTCGGCACCAAGCTCCACGTCTACCACATGAGCTCTAAGCAGGCGGCCTGGATGGTTCGAGACGCAAAGGCGCGTGGCTTGAGAGTCACCGCGGAAACCGGTCCCCACTATCTTCTGCGGGAATATAAAGACATGGCTGAAGTGGGTCCCCTCCTGAAAATGAATCCTCCGGTTCGGAGCCGCGACCACGCGGAGGTTCTCTGGGATGGATTGCTTAACGGCTACATCGATATGATCGCTACCGACCACTCTCCTCATACCCTGGAAGAAAAAGGTTCGGACATCACCGGTAAAATGACCAAGCCCGCTATCTGGGACTGCATTTCCGGATTCTGCGGAGTAGAGACCGCCGTTCCCGTGATGCTGACGGAGGTGAACAAGGGACGGATGACTCTCAACCATTACGTAAAGCTTACTTCGGAAAATCCCGCCAGGGTGTGGCAGATCTATCCCAAAAAAGGATGCATCCGTCTCGGATCGGACGGCGATGTGACGATTGTGGATTTGGAGAAAGAAGGAACCATCGATGTCAACAAGCTCCACAGCAAGAACAAACCCAGCCCGTGGCACGGCTGGAAGGTTAAGGGGATGCCTGTCTGCACGATCGTGCGCGGCCACGTGCAGATGCGTGACGGAGAGGTGGTTGGAAAGCCCGTTGGCAAAGTTGTGCGACCTAACCCGTAAATAGTAAATGGTGAACAGTCAATGGACCACCCCCACCTTCTGCTCGCCAATTATTGGCTGTTCACCGTGCAGTTTTCTTTATTGACTATTTGCTATTCACTATTGAATAGACTGAATCATGAAGAGACCTGAACCGCTTGAAATTTATCAGCCGACCTCGCTCGGCGAAGCCAGCGCGATACAGAGAAACAACGGGCCCGGGGGCTATTTCCTTGCAGGGGGAACGGATCTGGTTATCGCTATCAAAGAGAAAGGTATCGTGCCCCGCTACGTGGTGGATCTCAAGACAATCCCGTCTCTCAACAGGATCCGCGAGAATCCGGACGGATCCGTCACGATTGGGGCGCTGGCAACGATGAGAGAGGTGGAAACCTCCGTATTGATCTGCAGGAAATATCCTTTCCTGGCTCAAAGCGCCGCCGAGGTGGGCTCGATTCAGATCCGTAATCGGGCAACCATCGGCGGAAACATGGCAAACGCCACGCCATCCGCGGATGTAGCCCCTTCCCTGCTGGTTTTGGAGGCCACGGCAAAAGTTTTCGGGCCTGATGGGGAAAAGATTCTTCCCCTCGATGAGTTTTTCGTCGGTCCGGGCAAAACCGTGATGAAACAAGAGGAGATCCTGACGGAGTTGACAATTCCAGCTATGCCATCGGGCTTGGTGGGAGAATACATCAAATTCTCGCCGAGGGAGATGATGGATCTTGCCTACGTTGGGGTAGCTGTGGCGCTGGCTTTGAACAGTTCAGACCGAACGTGCCGGCAAGCGCGAATTGCCCTGGGCGCTGTTTCGCCGACACCGATGAGAGCCCGGAAAGCTGAGGCCGTTCTCCTCGATCAAAAAATCACGGCGGAGCTGGCGGAAAGGGCGGGAGAAGAGGCCGCCGGAGAAAGCAAGCCGATCAGCGATGTGCGTTCTTCTGCCGACTACCGCAGGGAGATGGTCCGCGCGATGACCAAACGCGCTTTGCTCAATGCGGCCTCAGGGAAAGCGCCCGTGACGTGGGCGGAGAGAAGAGAGCGAAGATATTAGTCAAGGATTAATAGGTCATTGGTCAATAGAAGAAGGCGGTCCGACCTATTGACCATTGACGTATTATCATTGACCATAAAGGAAAAGCATGAAGAAGCAAATTAACATCACATTGAACGGCCGGCGGATGCGTCTTGAGGTTCCGGCCCATCGCCTTCTGCTGGATCTCCTGAGGGACGAAATCGCATTAACCGGAACAAAGGAGGGCTGTGGAACCGGCGACTGCGGCGCCTGCACAGTCCTCCTGAATGGAAAACCCGTCAACTCGTGTCTGATCCTATCAGGCGAGCTTCACGGCGCAGACATCGTCACCATCGAGGGACTTAAGATCGGCCCCGAGTTCCACCCCGTTCAAAAAGCCTTTATCCAGGATGGAGGAGCTCAATGCGGTTACTGTACGCCGGGCATGCTTATGATGTCGAAGGCGCTCCTGGATGAGAACCTGAACCCAACCGAAGAGGACATCCGGTTTGCGCTTTCAGGCAATCTCTGCCGCTGCACCGGTTACGCCAAAATCATCCAGGCCGTTCAGGACGCGGCCGCGGAGCTGCGGGCCAGAAACGTTTAAAATGTTCAATCGGTTCAAGGGTTCCAAGCGTTCAAACGACTTGAACGATTTGAACGATTTGAACCTCTTTTAGACTTAAAGGAGCCACGAATGTCCGAGTTAACCGTCGTCGGAAAGCCTGTCACGCGCGTGGACGTGGACGCGAAAGTGACGGGTGAGGCGATTTACGGCTACGATCTGGTGCTGCCCAACATGCTTTACGGAAAGGCCGTTTTCAGCACGCGCCCCCACGCCAAAATCAAACGCATCAACACGGAAAAGGCCAGGAGCTATCCCGGCATCGTCGCCGTGATCACCGGCGAAGACGCGCCCTGGACGCATGGCGAGTCCATCAAGGACAAGCCTTTTCTGGCCCGTGGCAAGGTTCGGTACATCGGCGAGCCGGTCGCCGCCGTCGCCGCGGTCGATGAAGATACGGCTCAGGCCGCCGCCGCTCTTATCGAGGTTGAATACGCGGATCTGCCCTCATACTTTTCGCCGGTAGAGGCCTGCGCGCCCGGGGCGATTCCCATCCATGAGGACTTCGCCAGCTACCGGAAAGCCGAGTTCATCGTGGGCGGATCCATGCCGAATGTCTGCGAACATTTTAAACTCAGAACCGGGGATGTGGAGCGCGGCTTCAAAGACGCAGACTTGATTTTGGAAGAACGCTACACGGTCCCGACAATCCAGCACGCGGCGATGGAGCCCCATTCAGCCCACGCCCAGGTAGATCCCGTAACCGGCAGACTTACCCTGTGGGTCGCCAATGACGCGCCCTTTCGCGCCCTCCATGAGATCGCCGAAGCGCTTGGCCTGCCGAATGAAAAAATTCGACTGATCAATCCCCTTCAGGGAGGCGGCTTTGGCTCCAAGGGAGGGCTCAAGGTAGAGACTGTCGCGATGGCTCTGGCCTATCACACACAGGGGAGGCCCGTGCGAGTCAAGTTCAACCGGCAAGAAACGTTTATATCGACGCTCGTCCGCCACGAGTGCACTGTCTATATCAAGAGTGGAGTGAAAAAAGACGGGACACTCGTCGCGCGTGAGATGGTCCTCTACTGGGGTGGTGGCGCGTACGCGGAAAAGAGCCCGACGGTCTGCATCCGAGGAAGCCTTCCCGCTCCGGGCCCCTACCGGATTCCCCATGTCAAAGTCGACGGCTACGCGGTCTACACGAATAAGCCCGTCTCAGGAGCCTTCCGCGGCTATGGCATACCCCAGGGGGCCTGGGCCTGCGAGCAGCACATGGACGAGCTGGCCTTGCGTCTCGGAATGGACCCGCGCGACCTCCGGTTAAAGAACATCTTTGTCGATGGCGACCTGTCCTACTGGGGTGAGCAGCTCCACAGCGTCGGTCTGAAAGAGACATTGGTGAAAGCGACCGAAGCCATCGACTGGGACAAACCTCGTCCCGAAGGAATAGGCCGCGGATTCGCATGCATTTCGAAGCCCACCCGCACTCCCACCACTTCAAGCGCCGCGGTCTATGTTGACGCCAAGGGAGAGGTCACGGTTCTCGCAGGAACGGTGGAGATCGGACAGGGTTGCAGCACGATTCTTTCTCAGGTCGCAGCTGAAGAATTAAAGGTTCCCATTCAGCAGGTCCGCATGCATCCTCTGGATACGGACGTGATTCCGTTCGACGCTTCCACCACGTCCAGCAGAAGCACGTACCATATGGGCAACGCCGTTCGCCTTTCCGCGATTCAGGCGCGCGAGCAACTCGCCGAGATAGCAAGCCCGATGCTCGAGGCGCGCAAGGAAGATCTGGATTTTAAAAATGGCCGGGTATTTCTGAAAGACCATCCCCAAATGGCTCTTTCTCTGGGTGAGGTGATAAAAAGGAAGTTCGGACCCGAGGGAGTCGTTCGCGCTGACGCTTCTTATTGCTATGAGATCGGAAAGGACCTGGACCTGGAAACAGGACACAGCGATCACGCGTCGGCTTTTTATATGTACGCAACCCAGGCCGCCGAAGTTAAAGTAGACACGGAGACAGGGAAGATCAAGCTGCTTCGCATGTCAGCGGCCCACGATGTCGGGAAGGCGATTAATCCTTTGAACTGCGCCGCCCAGATCGAGGGAGGGCTCGCGATGGGAATCGGCTCGGCGCTCCACGAGGAGCTCGTGGTCGATGACCAGGGGAAGGTAAGAAACCCGTCTTTCCTTGACTACCATCTGGTGACATCTCTGGATCTGCCGCAGATGATTCCGATCATCGTGGAATGCTCGGAACCAGAAGGACCTTACGGCGCCAAAGGATTGGGAGAGCCCGGTCTAGCGCCTACGCCGGCAGCAATCGGCAACGCAGTCGCGAACGCGATCGGGTTCAGGATCTATGACCTGCCTCTGACACCGGAGCGGGTCTACTGGGCGATCAAGAAAAAAGGGAAAGAGGCTGCATAACCGGAGCTCTTCCACTCGGAGAATAGAAACAGGGAGAAAACGCGGATGCCGAAAAAAATCGTCCATCTTACGAGCCTTCTGAGCGCGATCTTCATTATTTTCTTCGCCTACCGGGCCGCCGGCCAGGATTATTATCAGGGCAAAACTATTCGCATTATTGTGGGTTTTTCCGCGGGTGGAGGCTTCGATACCTATTCGCGAGTCATAGCCCGGCATTTCGGCAGGCATATTCCCGGCAATCCGACGGTCATCGTAGAAAACATGACGGGCGCGGGCAGCTTGATAGCCGCAAATCACCTATATGGAAGGGCGAAGCCGGACGGGCTTACAATCGGAAACTTCCACGGCGGTCTGCTTCTGCAGCAGATTGTGGGCCGCAAGGGGATCGAATTCGACGCGAGGAAGTTTGAGTGGGTCGGGCTTCCCGTGAGCGATACCTCGGCTTGCGCTCTCACCAAAGCCAGCGGCGTTACGAATCTTGACCAATGGATTGCCGCTAAACAGCCCGTGAAGATCGGAACCGAAGCCCCGGGCGCAAGTACCAGTGACATCGCAAGAGTACTCCGGGCTGCCCTCAACCTTCCCATGCAACTCGTGGAAGGATACAAGGGCACGGCCGACATCCGGCTGGCCGCGGACTCCGGTGAAATTGCAGGCGGTTGCTGGGCGTGGGAGTCCATACGGACCACCTGGCAGAAGAGTTTAGAAGCCGGCAATGTGAAAGTCGTTGTTCAGGTGGTCGCGAGGAAACATCCCGAATTGAAAGACGTTGGCAACGCGATTGACTACGCGAAGACCGAGGAATCGAGGTCTTTGATCGACGCGGGAGTGCAAAAACCCGCCACGGTGTATCGCGCCTATTCCCTTCCCCCCGGGACCGCCAGGGAGCAGGTAAAAATCCTGCGCAACGCTTTTATGGCCACCATGAAGGACCCGGAATTCCTGGCCGAAGCGAAAAAGGCCAAGCTCGACCTGGATCCCATGCCTGGAGAGGAAGTCGAAAAAGTCGTCGCGGGACTTTTTAAGATATCCCCGGGTCAGACAGCAAAGCTCAAAGAAGTCCTGGCGCCGAAGTAATTTTGAACTTTCCAGTAGAAGAGACGGGTTGAAGATCCGCACTTCCGTTCGTTGTGCCACCTCTTGGCGACTAAAGCCGCGCCCGCCCGCCATCATCGACCTTTATTGAGATCGCTCGGCATGTAATCCTCTGATCCTGGAGCAAGGAGAATCGCCCCGTGGCGTTACTTGAAGAATTCGAAGAGTCCGGAAACTGGCTGTTTCGCTGGCGCAGTTACCTTCCCCTCGTTCTTGGCGTTCTGATTTTTTCCGGCTTGTCATACTTCAAATATCCCTTTGGATCGCATCGTCTCGATGAGCTTTGGGAGGTCGTATGCCTCTGCGTCTCCGTTTCAGGGCTTTTGGTTCGAGCTCTCACGATTGGATTCGCAGCGGGCCGTACGTCCGGCCGTAATACAGAGCGCCAGGTTGCGGATTCTCTCAATACGACTGGCATGTATTCGATTGTTAGAAATCCGTTGTACCTTGGAAATTTTCTTATGGTGCTGGGCGTCGTGATATTCCTCAGGATCTGGTGGATACCGTTGCTGTACATGTTGCTATTTACGGTCTACTACGAGCGCATCATATTCGCCGAGGAGATGTTCCTGAGACGCAAGTTCGGGAAATCGTACTTGGACTGGGCCGCCAGGACACCCGCCTTCTTACCGAAACTGAGCCACTGGCGATCGCCTGCACTGCCTTTCTCCTGGCGAAAAGTGCTCCGTCGCGAATACCACGGGGCATTCGGGGTAATCATGGCAATGTTTCTATTGGAGGTCACGTCTGATTGGTCTGTGGGGCGTGGGTTGGTGATTGAGGGAATGTGGAAATATATTCTTTCGTTCAGTGTTGGAACGTACGTTGTTCTTAGATTCCTGCACAAGCATACAAAAGTACTCAAAGCCGGTCGTCAACAAAAGAACAGCGTTGCCACCTAACCTGAGTGTTCAACTTCGCATGACGCAGCGTGACGGACATGTCGCGGTACGCCATCTTAAATAGGATCCAACAGCTGGACCCTGAAAACGACCATCAGCGAATCGTTTTCCTCTCAACCCGGTACGACTTTCCCTTCGACACGACGCGTTCGCTGGAATTCGCGCTTTTCCGCACGTTCTGCGTCCCCAGCATCTCGGCTCTTCTGCACCGCACGAAAGAATTCGAGAATCGAGCCCAGAAGCGTTACGATGACACGGACATTCTTGTCAGCGAATTGATGGAATGGGGTTACGACAGCGAGCGCGGAAAACGGGCTCTGCGAAGAATCAACCAGTTGCATGGCCGTTTCTCCATCTCCAACCAGGACTTCCTCTACGTTCTTTCGACCTTTATCTTTGAGCCGATTCGCTGGAACGAGCGCTTTGGCTGGCGACTGATGTGTAAGAAAGAACGGCTGGCCCTGTTCTATTTTTGGCGCGAAGTCGGTCGCCGCATGAATATCAAGCAACTGCCCGACGACTATGACTCATTTGAGAGCTTCAACCGCGAGTATGAGCGGCACAACTTTCAATTTACGGAAGCAAACAAGAGAGTTGGTGTCGCGACCCTGGAGATGTTTGTCAGTTGGTTTCCGCGTTGGCTATCGGTTATTGTCCGGCCAGCCCTTTACGCGCTGTTGGATGACCCGCTGCTGGAGGCGTTTGGTTTCCATCCGCCACCGCGCTTCATGCGGTGGCTTGTCCCTGGAGTCCTGCGGCTGCGCGCCCGGTTACTATGCTGGCTGCCGTTTCCCACCCGGCCAGTGCTGCGCACTCAGATCACGCATCGCACATACCCCGGCGGTTATACGATCGAGCGCCTTGGACCTCCGGGAACGCCATAGCGATCGGCAACTCCCTCACCCATCACCTTTCCCAACGACCTGGAAATACATTTCGGCCAGCGCTGCTTCCATGGACTGAGCGGCGGCGAGTTCCCGCCGGATGGAGGGGTTCAGCCGCTCGCGGGCTCTGTTTGCCAAATGGAGAATCTCCTGCTCATCCATTCGAGCAATTCGCCCCCCCTCGACGACGATTTCTCCGCTTACGATGACGGTATCAACAGAGCTGCCGTTCTCGCAGAGAACCAGCTGATTCGTGACGTCGTTGAGCGGTGTAAAGGCCGCAGTATCGCGGCGCAAGAGAACGAAATCGGCCAATTGACCCGGAGCAAGAGTACCACAGGCCAGCCCAAAAGCGCGCGCGCCCGCACCGGTCCCCATTTTGAGAGCCTGGGCGGGCGTAACCCATTGCCGGAAATCAACGGTGCCTGGGTTATGGATCAACGCAGCCAGTCGGATCGCATCGAACATGTTCTGGCCGTCATTGGACGCCGCTCCGTCGGTGCCAAGCGCAACATGTCCTCCCAAAGCAAGTAACTGCGTCACCGGAGCGAGCCCGCTTCCAAGACGGAGGTTGCTCGCGGGATTGTGAACAAGTGTAGCGCCAGAATCGGCGATCCTCGCGATGTCCTGCCGGTCGATCCAGATGCCATGTGCCAGGGAGACATTGGGTCCGAGCACTCCGAGCGACTCGAGATGTCCCAGCAGAGACTCGCCGTAAAGCTTTTCCCCCATCACCTTCTGTGACTTTGACTCGGCCAGATGAATGTGGATGGGGAGATTTCCTTTTTTCGAGATCTCGGCTGCCCCTCGAAGCAGCTCGTCGCTGCAGCGCTGGACCGCAGACGGACCGGGGCAGCAGGTTGTTAATTTCTCCGGATCGTGAAATTCCGCGATAAATGCTTCACAGTCGTCAAGCCAGGCGCGAGTCTCACGGGTCTCGCTCTGGCTCATCCGCTCGACTTCAGACCTCAGGTCGGGTGATGTTTCGCCGAGGGGAATCGTCTCTTCGTATTTCCTGTCCGAGAGCGTCAACGAGACAACGTGACGCAGGCCGAGATCGCGCATCGCCTGAATCGCAGCCCCGGCGCCCATGAACCGGCAGGTCTGGTTGCCGAAAAAGTGGTCCAGCACCGTGGTCGCTCCCGATTTCAGCATTTCCATCCCACCTAAAAGCGCGCTGGCATAGAAATCCTCTTCGGTCATGTCTCTCAGCGAAGCCCTGTAATAAGCCCGCCAGATCTCCAGCGGACGGCTCGCAAAAAGACCGCGGACCAAATTAGCGGGCGAATGGCAATGGGCATTGATAAGACCAGGGATCGCGATTAGCCGCTCCGCATTAATGGTCCGGTCAAAAGAATCCGTAGGAAGCCACTGGACCGGGCCGACATACGAGAGGATCTTGTTCTCGATAATCAGCGCGCCGTTCTCAATGATCTCATTATCCGCGTTCATGGTGACAAGGAGAGTGTTGTAGATCAATGTTTTCATCGGGTGCCTCTAAACGCCGCTCACGCGGGTGCCGGAGGAAAACCGTTGCGGGCAACGTGAAAAACCGAACTTCCTGCGACTCGCTCTTTAAGCGAATCCCATCTTGCGACCCCAGCCCTCGGGCTGCTGCAGGAAATCCCAGATTTGGCTGGTTGCATCAACGCTGAAGTAGTTCTTGCTTAGAACGGTCTCCAAGACGTCATCCCAGTTGGCAAGCGCGTGCACGCGTATATCGTGAGCAGCGAGATTGTTCTTCCCCTCGTGGAGGCTGAGACGATCCGAGCCATACTCGAAGACGCAAAGACAATCCGTGATCCTGGCTCCCTGCGCCCGGATGCCGATGTTGAACCGCAGCTTGCTCAATCCATCCGTGATCAGATCCTCCACCAAAAGTACCTTCTGTCCGGCGTTCAAGATTCCTTCGATCTGCTTTGTCCCGCCGTATCCTTTTGGATTCTTCCGCACGTAAATCATCGGCTTGCCCAAACGATAAGAAACGAAAGCTGCATACGGGATCCCGGCTGTCTCCCCTCCTGCGACTACATCGATCGCGTCCGTCCCGATTTCGCTCTCAACCTTCCTGGCCAGCTGATCAACGATAATCTTGATGGCGGCCGGAAAGGAGAGGAGCCGGCGACAATCGATATAGACGGGCGAGATCCTTCCTGAAACAAAAACAAAGGGACGATCTTTATAAACCTGAATCGATCCGGTCTCTAATAACAACTGAGCGATGACAGCGCGCGAATCCTGCATCGAACCACCCTTTCCTAGACCCCGAAACAACGATGAGAATTCAATTCGGTTGATTATCCATCCACCTTCTCGAAGGTGTCAGCCCTCCTATAACATAGCCCCTTTGCATTGCCAACGTTATCTCGCTTCCGTTCCAGTGCAAAAGTGTGAAGCTTCACGAGTAGCTTGAAAGCTGCCAGCGCGGGACGGCTTGTAAGGTTTGTGGCTTCCCAGCGGCTGGTGTTAGTCTCAGGAAAATTACTCTAGCGCTCATTCGAAGGTTGGGACGGGCTGGCGCTCGGCGCGCCGCTTCAGGTTCGCGAACTGCCGCGTCTGCATGATCAAGTGCGCGGGCTCCCAGAAGAGCAGATCCGTGATCCGCTGCAGAAAGCGCGGTCGAGCGGAGGCGTAGCCGCTGACGACAAGCCGCGTGCGCCCCTCGGGCAATTCTTTCAGCTGGAATCCCCACAGAGCGTCGATGTAGAAGCGCGGCCGCGGCCCCGCAGTGTCGAAGGGGCGCCCGCCGCGCAGGTTGATCGGCGCTCGCAATCCAAGAAAGCGCTCCGGGTCGAGCGCCGCGACCTCGAACCAGGCGCTGCCGCTCGGTGTCGACGCCAGGCGATCACCCACTGCCAAGTCTTGCCACTCGGGGTGGATCCGCTTGGCACTCGGGACGCCACCGTTGTCGAGGCGGTCCCAGCTGTACCAGCCGGCCCGATCACAGCCCATCTGCACGAGCCACGGCCACACACGCGACGGTGGGGCGTCGATCGTCACGGCCATCGTCGCGCCGCGCTCACCGCCGGGAATCAGGTCGGCCCCCGGATACGGCTGCCGCACCTCCTCGTCTGAGGCCCCCCACCGAAGCATGCCAGGCCGTACGGCAAACGCGTAGACTCCTGCCGAGAGGCCGAGCAGCGCGACTATCCTACGAAGTGTCACGGCCGGCGCCTCCTCTGCCCGAGAATCTGCTCACAGTCGCAAGACGTTCGCGGCTGAGCGAAGTAGCACGGGCAAGGAATCGAACATTTATACATGTCGAACCATTCGCCCTCAATAGTCCATTTCGGAATCTCTGGCATACGATCGCCTCAGTTGACGGATGTGCCTATTTGCTCCACACCCTACCGCAAAATACCTGGAATTTGTCGTGGACGCTAGACAACTGGAACCCAAACTCAAACGGTGAGCGATGAATGTCTCCTAACAGCCGCGCGCGAGCGCAATGCGAATAGCAAAACGGAGAGCGAGACCCGTAAGGCCGCTTAACGACGACCCGCCTTCGCTCCGGCGCCGTCCTGGACAAGCTTTCAGGGTTAGAGTTAAAATGGCTTTTATGGCTAAAGCCCTCTTTCCGGTTACTTCCGAGTTAGCGATCAACAAGCGCCGGCTTCTCCGGGATCTGAACGCGATCTCCCGCATCGGTATCGGAGATCACGGGTCAGTGACCCGCCTGGTATTCTCGATTAAGGAACTTCGGAGTCGTCAACTTCTGATCCACCTGATGCGGCAGGCCGGTCTCAAGATCCACGTGGATCGGATAGGCAACATTTTCGCCCGCTGGAACGGCCACAATCCCAAAGCCCCGGCCGTATTGGCCGGCTCTCATCTCGACACCGTGGTGCAAGGGGGTAAATTCGACGGGCCGGTGGGTGTCATTGGCGCTCTGGAAGCACTAAGGACTTTAAAAGAGAATAAGGTTCCTCTTCGCTGCCCCGTGGAGGTGGTCTGTTTTGTCGGCGAGGAGTCAAGCCGTTTCGGCTACTCGACTCTCGGCAGCAGCCTGGTAGCGGGCGAGGTACAGATTGAGGATTTGACCCATGCGGTGGACGCGCATGGCACCAAGCTCGAGGACATTCTGGCCAGCATGGGCATCTATCGTGACAACCTTGCTTCGCTCACAAGAGATCCTTCAACCATCAAAGCCTACCTGGAGCTCCACATTGAGCAGGGGCCCATTCTCGAGACCAAGGGGAAAAAAATCGGCCTTGTGACTTCCATCGCCGCGCCGACTCGCTTTAAAGCGGTCTTCACCGGACAGGCGGATCATTCCGGAACCACGCCGATGGAAATGAGAAAAGACGCTCTGGTCGCCGCAGCCAAGCTGATCACATACATCGAGGAGGTATGCAGGGAATTTTCAGCCGTCGAAAAAGGACGAATCGTGGGGACGGTCGGAGCCATGAAAATCGAGCCGGGGGTCATGAACGCCGTTCCCGGAAAAGTCGAACTTTCCATTGACATCAGAAGCATAACAGCGGAGGCCAAAGATCGCGTGGCCAGCCAGGTCAAGGACCGGGCGGCCGAAATTGCCCGCGCGCGCGACATCGATGTGGAGATCCTGCCCATCCGGGAGGAGCTGCCCGTCCCATTGAACGAAGAATTGCTCCTTTTGACCAAGCACATCTGTGACCAGAACGGCATTGCTTACGAGGTCATGCCTTCAGGAGCGGGGCACGACGCCATGCAGATGGCGAAAATCACGCGAGCCGCGATGATCTTCGTGCCGAGCAAGAGAGGCATCAGCCATAACCCATCGGAATGGACGGAGCCGGAGGATATCTGTCTCGGTAGCCAGGTGCTCCTGGAGACAATGATTCGACTAGCCAATGACGAAGGCTAAGCCAAAAAAATTCCGTCTCCTGAACGCTTCCCAAATCAGGAAAAACCTGGAGCGCTTCCGGAAAGAGATCCTCCGGCAGCACGGCAGCTCCGAGCAACTGGCTTTTATCGGGATCCGTACGCGAGGGCTCTACCTGGCCAAGCGCCTCTGTGAGATGATGAAAAAGCACGGAAGCAAAGAGATTCCGGTGGGTGAAATGGACATTACTCTGTACCGGGACGACCTGAATGCGCTTCTTCCCGGTGGGACTGTAGACCGCACCCGTATTCCATTCGACATCACCAATAAGATCATTATTCTTTTCGATGACGTCCTAAACACGGGCCGGACTGTGCGGGCCGCAGTCGACCACCTCATCGATCTCGGGCGCCCGAGAATGATCCATCTGGCTGTGCTCATCGACCGTGGCGGGCGAGAGCTTCCCATAGCCGCCAACTTTGTCGGCAAAATGATCAACCTTCCGGAACATGGAAAGGTCAGGGTCCGGCTTAAAGAGGTCGATAAAGTGGACGACGTCATAGTGGAGGCGTGATCCTTCTTTCGAAAAACGGATCGGAATAAGTATTTGAAAGCGGCAACCAAAGCTTATAATCTGTTTTTCCAAGCGGCGAGACTATGAGAATCCCATGTGCCATTTACCGCGGCGGAACCAGCAAGCCAGTGTTTTTTTTGGCGAAGGACCTGCCTGAGGACCGCAACAAGAGAGACCGCTTCGTTCTTGAGGCGTTCGGGAGTCCCGATCCGCGCCAGATTGATGGACTGGGGGGCGCCGATCCTCTGACCAGCAAGGTCGCTTACATCGGGCCGCCCTCGATGCCGGAAACGGACATCGATTACACTTTCGGCTACGTCGGCATCACGAGTCCGGTCATCGATTATACCGGGAATTGCGGCAACACCTCGGCCGCCGTCGGCCCATTCGCTTTGCTGCGCGGCCTGATCAAGGCCGTCGAGCCCATGACCAAAGTCCGTATCCACAACACCAATACGAAAAAGGTAATCGTGGCGGAATTTGCAGTCAAAAATGGAGAATTCGTTGCTGAGGGAGATTTTAGAATCGACGGCGTTCCCGGAACCGGCTCCAAAATCCTGCTCGACTTCATTGACTCCGGCGGCTCCGTAACAGGCAAGCTTCTCCCCACCGGAAAAGTCAGAGAAGAGATAAAGTTTCCGACCCTTGGAGCCCTGGAAGTCTCCATGGTGGACGCGGCAAACCCGTTTGTCTTCGTCCGAGCCTCGGATCTGGGGCTTAGAGGAAATGAGACGATCGATGAATTCGGCGGCAATGAAAGTCTCTTAAAAAAATGCGAAGAGATCCGATCGGTCGTTGCCGAGATCATGGGCATCGCAAAAAAAGAGGAAGCTACGCGCGTAAGCCCCGGTGTTCCCAAAATTGCCGTCGTTGCGCCTCCCGACTCCTACGCGACGCCCAAAGGACAGGTCGACGTTTCGGAGATTGACATCATTGCCCGCATGACCGCTCTGCAGAAGCTGCACAAAGCCTATGCCGTGACCGGCGCGGTCTGTCTTGGAGCTGCGGCAAAGATCGAAGGAACGATTGTCAACGAAATTTATCGTCGGGTTCAGCCGGACAAGCCCGCGGCGGTGCGAGTCGGGCATCCGTCGGGAACCCTTCAGGTGGAAATCGAGATTGTCAAGAGAAATGGCCGGCTGGAGCTGACGAAAGCGGCCCTGGCCCGGACGGCGCGACTTTTGATGGACGGTTATGTTTACGTAAGGAATTCTTGAAGATTGGCCGAATGATTCTTGGATCGAGAGATATTGCCAACAACCGCAGTCTGCTGTCGAATGAGTGACGAACTTTAGAGACACGACATCAGGTAAGAGCACGCGAAGGAGGTCTCATGCAACACAGCGCCCTGATTGTTTCACTTTTCTTGGTCTTCGCTCTCGGGAAATCGGTCTGCGCCCGGGAAGTGGTCATCGTGACGTCCTTTCCGAAGGAGCTCTTCGAGACCTACAAGAAGACATTTGAAGCGAAGAACCCCGGGATTAAAGTCATCATCAACAGCAAACAAACGAACGCGGGCGTCACCTATCTCAGAGAAACGCGCAACAAACCGGAGGCCGACATTTTTTGGGTGAGCGCCCCGGACGCTTTCCAGACTCTCAAGAATGAAGGTCTGCTCGAAAAATATTCCCCACCCAAAGAGATAATGGCGAGAATACCTGCCAGAGTCGGAAAATTCCCCATCCACGATCCCGACGGAACTTACTTCGGATTTGCAATCAGCGGTTATGGACTGATGTGGAACAGGAATTACCTGCGAGGCCATAAATTGCAGCCTCCTAAGGAATGGACCGACCTGATTCAACCCGGTTATCATGGCCATCTGGTGATCAGCGCCCCGTCTCGCAGCGGAACGACTCACCTCACGGTCGAGGTCATTCTCCAGGCGTACGGCTGGGATAAAGGATGGGCGCTCCTTCTCAACTCGGGCGGCAACATGGGGACGATCACGGAGCGCAGCTTTGGGGTTCCCGAAGCTGTGATCAGCGGCCAATACGGGATCGGTGTTGTGATTGATTTCTTCGGGCTCTCGGCCATCTCCAGCGGCCAGCCGGTCGATTTCGCTTACCCTTCGCTGACGTCGGTAGTGCCAGCGAGCGTTGCGATCGTAAAAAGTGCGCCAAATCCTCAGAATGCCCGGGCCTTCGTCAACTATCTGTTGAGCGAGGCCGGCCAGATGGTCCTATTTTCCCCTGAAATTGGCAGGTTGCCGGTGATCCCTGAACTCTATGCCAAGGGACCTAAAGATTATCCCAACCCCTTTACGATGAAGTTGGGAGGAGTCGATTTCGACGACAAGCTCTCGTCCGGCAGACGCGACGTCGTCAACTCGCTCTACGATCATATCATCACGTTCAGGCATAAGGACCTAAAAGACGCGTGGGGCGCCATCCACAAGGCGGAAGAGGCTTTGTCGAAATCTAAAGGGAAGGATCTGGGTCGGGCGAGGAATCTAGTGGCCGATGCGAAGAAACTCTCTTCACAGGTTCCCATCAACGACAAGAAGGCGAGCGACAAAGAGATCGTGAACGCCTTCAAAGCGAAATCCGGTTTTAAGGCACAACTGGAAACCGAATGGGAGAACTTCGCTCGAGCCAACTACGCCAAAGCTCGCGAGCTCGCTGAGAAGGCGGCGAGTCTGGCACGGTAAACGATTCTGCTGAAAAACCGTCGCTTACCTTTCTGCCTGCGGACGCTTCCAACTCTGGTTAATGCCTACTGCAAACCGCCTTCTGCATTGATCACATTCCAGAAGCAAAAGCTCTGTGGCTGAGAAAGGACTTGCATTACAGTTGCGTCTCAGGGCGCGCGTGGATGGATGGCAGGCACTGAGCCTCGTGGTTCTCCTGGCCCTGCTTGTGGGCTTTATTCTCTATCCGATCCTGCGCGTCCTCTGGGTTTCTCTTTCCGATGAGACCGGCGCGTTAACGCTCATCCATTTCATTAATTTTTTTCGCCGATCCCTGTTTCGGGAGGCGCTGTGGAACAGCCTTCTTTGTGGGGTTTCGGTGGTCTTTTTCGGCGGTTTGGTAGGAGTGCCGCTCGCGTATTTTAGCGTGCGCTATGAGTTCCGCGCGAAAGTGCTGTTCCAAACGCTCGCGACGCTTCCCCTCGTCATTCCGCCTTTTGTGGGAGCTGTGGCCCTGCAGTTGATTCTGGGTCGAAGCGGCATGGTGAACCTTCTCCTGATGAGATGGTTCGATTTCACAATCCCCTTCATGGAAGGTCTCGGTGGTATCGTCTTAGTCCAGACGATTCACTATTTTCCGTTTATCATGCTCAACACGGCCGTGTCCCTCTCCAACATTGACGCGTCTATGGAAGAGGCGGCTCAGTGCATGGGATGCCATGGCGCGAGACTGTTTCGGCGGGTCACCTTACCCCTCATGCTGCCTGGGTTTGTCGCGGGTTCTTTGCTCACGTTCATTCGGGTGATCGACGATCTGGGAACCCCCCTGATGCTGAATTACAAGAACCTTCTCGCCCCTCAGGCGTATCTTCGCATCACCACCATCGGCATGGACGATCCGGACGGCTACGTACTCTGCGTAATACTGATTGTTCTTTCCTTGGTATCGCTCTTTGCGGCGCGCAAATACTTGAGCTTGTCCGAATATGCGACGTTGCAGCGCGGCGCCGCGGTCGCGAGGCCTCTTCGTGGAATGTCACGGGCGCTCGTAATTCTTTTCGCCGTCTCGGTCCTGGCAGTCAGCCTGTTGCCGCATATAGGGATACTGCTCCTCTCCTTCTCGAAGATCTGGAGTTTTTTCCTACTCCCGACGAGTTATACTCTGGACAATTACGCTGAGATTCTCTTCCGTGTCCCGCACTTCGTCAGGAACACGCTGCTGTATACCGTTTTGGCTGCCGGACTCGACGTGCTATTAGGGGCCTTTATTGCCTTTCTTCTCCTGCGCAGCAGGCTTTGGGGCACAAATCTGCTCGATGCGATTGCCACGCTGCCTTTGGCCATTCCAGGGGTTGTCCTGGCCGTTGGTTACCTGCGGGTTTTTCACGGCTGGGATTTTCCCGGGTTGTCTGGCTCTTTGACCTCGAGTTGGCTGATCCTGGTAATCGCTTACACGGTCAGGAGACTTCCGTATACCGTGCGCGCCTCTTATGCGGCGCTGCAGCAGGTTCATCTCAGCCTGGAGGAATCCGCGCAAAACCTTGGCGCCGATCGGCTGAGAACCTTCTTCAAGGTAACGCTGCCTCTCATCAGCGGTGGCCTCATTGCCGGAGGCTTGATTGCCTTCATGACTTCTTGTGTTGAACTCTCCTCTACGATCATGCTGGTTCCAAGAATTGAAATGGGACCCGTCTCTTACGGAATCTATCTTTACATGCAAAGCGCGCTCGGCCGCGGCGCCGGCGCCGCCCTGGGAGTTGTCGCCATTCTCCTCGTTGCTATCGCCACCTATGCGACTCACCGGATATTTGGCGGGCGCGCCGGTCAAGCTTTCCGAATTTAGCACCATGCCGCCGGCCCAGGTGAGACTCGAAAATCTCGGCAAACGCTACGGCGACCTTTGGGCCGTGCGGAACATCTCTCTTTGCGTCGAGCGAGGCGCCTTCTACACCCTCCTCGGTCCCAGCGGGTGCGGCAAGACGACGATTCTCCGGGCGATAGCGGGATTCGCTCTTGCCGATGAGGGAGAGATATACCTGGACGGCGAAGCGGTCACCTATGTTCCTCCCTGGAAGCGGGACGTCGGCCTGGTGTTTCAACATTATGCCCTGTGGCCACACATGACCGTCTTTGAAAATATCGCCTTTGGTCTGAAAGAGCGCAGGGTCCGGAGAGCCGATATCCAGCGCAAAGTAAAAGAAGTTCTGCACCAGGTGGGCTTGAGTGGAACCGAAGACCGCAAACCGTCGCAACTCTCCGGAGGACAGCAGCAGCGCGTCGCTCTCGCTCGCACTCTGGTGATCCAACCAAGAGTGCTCCTTCTCGATGAGCCTTTGAGCAATCTCGACGCCAAGCTGCGCACGGAAATGCGCATCGAGCTGCTAAAGCTTCAGAGAGACCTGGGGATCACCACGATCTACGTGACCCATGACCAGGAAGAGGCTCTCGCCTTATCCACCCGCATTGCCGTCGTGAGTGCCGGCAGGATCGTCCAGGAAGGAAGACCGAGGGAAATCTACGAACTGCCGAGTGAGAAATTCGTGGCGGATTTTGTCGGCAAGTCTAATCTTTTTGTCGGAACGGTGACCGGGAAGCAAGGTGATCTGATTCAATTTCAGACCGACGAGGGATGGAGGATCCAGGCGACGGCGCCTGCGGCCTACGCCTCAATCACACCGGGGCAGCAGTGGCTCCTGAACATTCGGCCCGAGGCCATGGAAGTCACAAGCCCGGCAGAAGGCGCGTCGCAAGCCAACCGCATTCGCGGCCAGGTAGCGGCTTCCGCTTATCAAGGCTCTCTCGTTGAATACGATATCGAGGCCGCGGGACGATCCATTCGGGCAAACCTCATCAACCCGAAAAGAAAGCAGCTATTTCAGCGTGGCGATGAAGTCGCTTTGGTTTTCCTGCCCGAAGATGTGGGAGTGATCAGCGTCGCTCAGGATTGATTTTTTGGGATTCCGGATATTCGCCGAATCTTTCGACTTTGAAGGGCGCCGGGTAAGGAGGCCCATCACACCCCTTCTCGCGGAATGGAATGGAGACCATGACTTGAGTGCCCCGATCGGGTTCGCTCCTGATCTCCAGGTTACCGCCAAGGAATTTGGTTAATCGATCCGCCACCGTCAGCCCTAAACCCAACCCGGGAAACGGCCGCCGCGAAGAGCCGTCCACTTGCCGGAAAGGCTTAAAGATGCTCTCGACGTGATCCGGAGGTATTCCCACCCCTGTGTCAGTGATTTCCACGAGGATTCTTTTCGACTGAGCGAGTCGACGCGCCTTGACCGTGATCCTGCCTTGGAGAGTAAACTTAGCCGCATTGTGGAGGAGGTTCTGAAAAATGCGCGCGAGCTTTGCCGGATCGCTAACAACGCGCAGGCCCCCTTCTTCCATGTCAATGGAAACCTCAATTCCTTTAGCATTCAAGATCTTTTCATATTGTTTTATGGAATCACCCAGGACCGCGTCTAAATCCAATTCCTCCTCCGCCAAGCTCACCTCCCCTGCCCTCAGT
Source organism: Deltaproteobacteria bacterium (assembly GCA_016210115.1). Taxonomy (GTDB): domain Bacteria; phylum Desulfobacterota; class Binatia; order UBA9968; family UBA9968; genus JACQUW01. Next base: position 76,184 of record JACQUW010000159.1, read on the forward strand.
GATGTGAGAAAAAGCGCATTATCGATCACGTCCAGTAGATCTTCCGAGTTCTTGTAAACCCTTTCCAGAACCTTCTGTTGTTCGGGCGTGAGCGTCCCGACAAGTTGGTCCAGCAAAAGGTAAACAAACCCGATCACCACGCTGAGCGGCGTGCGCATCTCATGAGTAATATTTGCGAGAAATTCGGACTTTAATTCTTTCAGCTTTAACCTGGTGTTTCTCCGCTCCAGCGCGCGCCGGACCAGATTCAGGATATGGGTCACGTCAAAGGGTTTTGCGATGTAGTCAAACGCGCCCAATCGCAATCCTTCGATTGCGGTATCCATCGATCCGTAGCCGGTTATAACGATCGCCTCAATGTCGGGATTACGCTTCTTTATGCTCTCCAGAACTGTGATGCCGGGCATTCCGGGCATCTTGAGGTCTACAGTGACGAGGTCAACGGGGATCTGGTCCAGCATCTCGATGGCCTGTGCCCCACGGTCGGCCGTATATACATTGTAATAAGGCTTGAGAATCAGTTTGAGCGATTCTCTGGGGCCGATCTCATCGTCCACCACCAATATGTTAGCGTCAGCACTCATTTCTTGGGAAACTAAGAGCGAGCAATTGGCATGCCACGAATGCCAACGCCTAACCCGCCGAAATCTTTGAAGCTTGAGATTGCACAAGCAAAAAGACGGACAAAAATGATGCTTCACAAATCGGCAGCTCGCTAGGGATGGCGACTGCCGGGCAAGTTCACACTACGCGTTGTGGCTCGAGGAGAAAAGGGAGGGGCTTACAGAAATGTCCATCGACTGGACAAAGTTGTTCAACCAGCGGCGTGGCTTCTTTCGATAATGTTGAGCTTCTCCATTCTGTACCGGAGTATTCTGCGGCTCGTCCCCAGCAGAGATGCTGCCCTCGTTTGATTGTGGCCCGCTTTCTCTAATGCTTTCACGATGAGCTCCCGCTCGAACTCGTCGACAGCATCGCTCAACGACAAAGAACCATTCAGTACTCTCTCCCGGACGGAAGCCACAGCGTCACGCTGGCGGATCGCCTCCGGTAGGTTTTCCACGCCGACCACATCCTGAGAAACCAGAATCGTGAGGCGCTCGATGAGATTCTCGAGTTCTCGGACATTACCGGGCCACGAATAGGACAGCAGGTAATCAATGACTTCCGCCGAAAGATTCTTCGGTTTGCAAGAGTTTTCACAAGCCTTTATCCTGAGGAAATGTTCTACCAGCAGCGGGACGTCCTCTTGTCTTTCTCTAAGCGGCGGCAGATGAAGCGAAACAACATTGAGACGGTAAAACAAATCGGGCCGAAACCCTCCATCCTTGACCAATTTCTCCAGCTCGCGATTGCTCGCGGCAATAATACGGACATCGACCTTACTTTCCTCTGTTCCTCCCAGGCGCATAAAGCTTTCCGTCTCAATGGCTCTCAAGAGCTTGGCCTGCGTGCCCACGCCAAGCTCGCCGATCTCGTCTAGAAACAGAGTCCCTCCATGCGCCGAATCGAAGTGTCCCATCTTTCGCTGGTAGGCATTGGTAAAAGCCCCTCGCTCGTAACCGAAGAGCTCGCTCTCGATGAGCGCATCGGGGAGTGCCGCGCAATTCACCACGACAAATGGTTTATTCGCCCGGTCGCTGTTAAAATGGATGGCACGGGCAATGAGTTCTTTCCCGGTGCCGCTTTCACCCGTAATGAGCACCGTACTTTTCTTGCTCGCCACGACGCTTACAATCCGAAAGATCTCAAGTATCGATTTCGATTTCCCGACTATGTTCTGAATACCGAACCTCCGGCCGAGATCCTGCTGAAGCCGCGCCACCTCTCTCGATAGCCGTGTTTTCTCCAGCGCCCGGTCGACCCTCAAGCGCAGCTCATTGACGTCGAACGGCTTAATGACGTAATCGAAGGCGCCCGTCTCCCGAGCTGCAAATGCTGTCCTGGCCGTATTTAACGCCGTCAACATGATCACTTGTCCATCAGGATGGACATCCTTCATTCGCTTTAACGTTTCGAGGCCGTCGGCGCCCGGCATGAGAATATCCAGCAGAATAACCTCCGGTTTTTCTTCTTTGACTTTGCCAATCGCTTCCTCGCAGCCGGTCGCCTCACAAATCCGAAAATCCTTTCCGAAAATCAGGCGCAATGATTCCCGCACGCCCGCTTCGTCATCAACAATAAGCAGAACTGCTTGACCCATCGTAGTTAGTGAACCGGAAGATCCGCCCGGATAAGGACCTTTCCCCCCTCAATATCTGCGACCGCCACCTTTCCTCCGTTTCTCTCCAGAAGCACTTTGGCAAGCAGAATCCGTAAAGGCAGGGCTTCTTCTTTCTTTTGCAACGAATCCTGCTCCAGATACTGGGCGAAGCCGGTTATTCTTTCAGCTTCGGGCAGGTAAGTGAAGGCTACCTTTCCTTCCTCTTCCACTCCGACCTGGATCTCTCCTCCTGGTTTCACTTGGGCCAGGACGCTTTGGAGAAGGTTCTTGAGCACATACCGTAGCTGGTTGGCATCGGCAAAGACGCGTTCCTTTTCTCCTTTCCTCAACCACCGAACCGTGGCTTCCTTCTTGAAGCATTCCGGGAAGATCTCCTCTAATACCCGGCTTAATTCCTCGTATATGAAAATATCCTGCGCGGCGGGTTCGTTAAACCTGGAGAATTCAATGATGTTTTCCAGGAGTTCGTCCATTCGGTCTATATCACTGCTGACCATTTGTTGAAAGCGGGCGCGGAAAGTCTCGTCATTGAATCTCTCCCCCAAAAGCTGAGCGAAGGTCTTAATCGTCACCATCGGGTTTTTGAGTTCGTGCGCCAGCTCATGAATGAGCTGCTTCAGTTCCGAGAAGACAATTTTCGAAGGCTCCCGCCGAGTTGATTCCGCATTTTTTTCCGAGGACGGAATACGGATGGCCTTTCGGCCTGCTTCCCTGGCGGCAAAGAGCGCCTCCTCACCCTCCCCCGATGGGGGCTGGGGATACTCTTCTCCAGGGTCCAGGATCAAATCTGAAGCTTCGATGGCCCCTTTTCTGTGTGTGGCCAGCGTTCTTGCGATGACAAGCTCCATCTCGTCCAGATTGCCAAACCAGAGGTAGTTGCAGAGTCGCTCGATGGCGCCGGGGGCAAAAGTGACGCTGCCGAGATCCAGTCTCTCGGCGTAGTCTTCGGCAAACCAGCCGACCAGAGAAGGTACATCCTGAACGCGTTGCCGAAGCGGCGGCAAACGAATCATCAGAGTCGCCAAACGATAATAGAGGGCGCCCAAAAAATCGCCCCGATAAACCTTCTCCAGGAGGTCTACATAGGAGGTGGAAACGACCCAAAAAGAACTTTCCCGTTCTTCCTCCTCCTGTAGGAAATTCAGCAGCGCGGCTTGGGACGATCGGTTCAATCCTTCCAGGCGGTCAATAAAGAGAGTAAAGCTCTCTGCCGATCTCGGTTTCCGGCGTGAGAAGCCGGCGAGGGACGTGAAAAGTTCATCTGGAGTCTCCTCAGCCGGATAAGCAGCAATCCACTCCCCTGCTGTGCCTCTTAAAGCATGAAGCGAGCGCGCTATTCGTTCCTGACCGCATCCGGCCTCTCCCGCAATGAGGATCGGAAGCTGCGTAAGATTGTAAGTCTTGGCCAGAGAAGATACCGAAGTTGGAACAAAAGGATATTCCAGATACTCGGCGGCCTTTCGATCTTCCGAAGAGCGAGTAACCAGTGCTTGCTGCGCCGGTTCGGGTCGCGTCAGCAAACGAACGATCTTCTCCCGCAATTCGTATGGGTTGAAAGGCTTGGCCAGGCAATCCACCCTTTCCTGACTCGTGAAAAGCCTTTGATCGGATTTCGATTCGAGAATAAAAAGGATGGGACAGAGAAGCCGCGACGCCAGATTCAGAAGGTATGAAAACTCCGTCCCAAGGCGCGGAGGCGCGCCCAGGATTACGAGATCCGCTTGCAGCTCGGAACGCCTCAGGCTGTCCTCAGGCAGCAGAGGGCGCTGAACCACAATGAATTCCCGCCCCAAAATTAAGCCAAGAGTCTCCCGTACCGCCCGAGACTCGTCAACGACCAGGATCCTCTTCATGGGCTGGACGATGATTGTTCTCCCGATGGATGGCGCTCCGGACAGGCAAATTGATGCAAAAGGTGGTTCCTACTCCCACCTGACTGTCGACTGTGATGAAACCTCCATGCTCCTGCACGATTTGATGAGAGATCGACAACCCGAGCCCGTTTCCCCCTGCTTTGCTGGTAAAGAAGGGGTTGAAAATGTCGTCGAGGTCGCTTTCGGGAATGCCGATGCCGGTGTCGCGCACTTCAATTTGAACAAACGACTCGGCGCTGTGGTTTGTAACCAGACGGGTAGATACCTCCACGACCCCCTCCCCCTCTATCGATTGAAGGGCATTCAGAATGATGTTCATGCATACCTGCTTTATTTGTTCTTTGTCAACAAAAATCTTCGGCAGATCATCGGCGGGCCAGCGGCGCATCAGAATACCCTTTTCCTTGGCCTGAGTGTCCAGAATTCGCACGATGTTCTCCACGATTTCATTGACGCTCTCCGCTGAGACATTGGGGAGCGAGGGACGCGCGAAGCTCAAAAGATCGTTAACCAGGCCGCAAATTCGATCCACCTCTTTAAGGGCCAGAGATTGAAAATCACCGCGAAACTCAGGGTCCTCGTACCGCTCGGGAAGAAGCTGGGTAAAGGTCCGTATCGCCACCAGCGGGTTTCGGATCTCATGCGCAAGGCCTGCGGTCAGCAGACCTAACGATGAAAGGCGGTCCGCCCGCCGGAGAATGGCCTGCGATTCCTTGAGTTCCCTCTCCCGCTGCAGCAAGCGCTCGGCCATCTGATCAAAGGCCGCGGCGAGACTTCCGAGCTCATCGCCCCTCTCTAAGGAGACCCGGTGCTGGAGATCGCCCTGTTCAATGTGCCTTGCCGCTACAGTCAACCGCTGTATTGGACTCGTCATCCTCGACGCGATGCCAAAGAGAACCAGCAATCCCATTAAGAACACGCCTGTGGCAATCCCTATAGCCTTGAAAGTCACTTGTCTGATCTCACCCAGGGTAGGTTTTAGGTCAAATCCGAGACGGATTCCTCCTAGTTTCCGGTGCCCAAGAACGATGGGCTTGGAAACATCCAAAATCCCTTTTTCATAGTCGATATCTACAAAGCTCTCGTTAGACTTTATAGTCCTGTGGCTCGGCATATCAGGCAACTTCGCAAGGAACAGTCGTCTATCCTCGTGATAATCCCCTAGAATTCTGCCTTCGTCATCGTAGACATAAGCATAATCGACATCAGGCAAAGCCTTTGCCTCCTGAGCAATCGTTTCAAGCTGCAATATATCCAGTTTATAGAGTGAGCCAGTAACGCTTAACTCCATTAGGCTGATGCCCGTTTTAGCCCTTTCGACCATTTGCTCTAGAAGCAGGTTTCTCTGGAAGCGAACCGTTAGATAGGTGAGGGTGCCAACGCCGGCGAGATAGAAAACTGCGAGGGAGAGAAAGATCTTTAACTTGAGGCTAAGCTTTGCCCTTAGATTCATGGGGGGAATATTACCACGTTTCCACCTCTTTCCCCAATTGGGAGAAAACAAACCTTTCTATCTCCCTCAGCAGCTCCACTGATCCGGGTGGAATCTCGTCAATCTTGTTCGTCTTTTGCTGTGCCTCCAAGGCTGCTTTGCCCTCCGGGTCTTTATCCATGTTCAGCAATACTTCTTTAAGAGCTTTAGCAATCTTTGGGTCAAGGTCCTTCCTTACTGAGATTACCAGCCTCGGTACAGATTTCGTCTTGCCGATAACCTTAAGCCCTTCCTGGATCTCTGGCCGTAGCTCCTTCAATTCCCTGTAGGATGTAGCAGCGGCATCGGTTCTGCCAGTGATCAGTATATGGGGCGCGTTGCCGTCGGACCCATGAACAAAGCCAACCTCGGATGGCTTGATTTTTCGAGGTGGAGCGAACGGGACCAGTTTGAGGTTGTTCTCAACCAAAAGCATCCGGGGAAGGATGTGGGCAGAGGTGGAGTGAGGCTCGTCAAAGGCAATGACCTTGCCCTTCAAATCGGCGAGGCTATTGATGCCGCTATCCTTCTTGACCACGATGGCGCTATGATAGTCTGCCTCGCCGTACTTCCACTGCCTTAAGAGGGGGATGGAGCCTGACCAGCGGGACAGCACCATGCTAGGCACAACGCTGTCATGGAAAAAATCGACTCCACCCTCTTTGATAGCCTGGGCAAACGAACTTATCCTCTCGACGACCAGGACCCTTCCGGCGGTGATCCCCAACGGCGCCAGCTTCTTGGCGATATAATCAACAAACTCCTGGCGTTGCCTTATGGCTCTGACGGGATTATTCCCTACCCTTCCAAAGACTAGGAGCCGCTCCTCTGCTGTAAGGCCAAGGGATGGAATGGCAAGCGCGAAGGGGGCTAAGATAAAAACCCATCGAGGAAATATTCGACCGTCACGAACCATAACAACTGTCTCCTTTAGGTTCATTCTTGGATGGTAATAGGTTCCTCTACTCCTACCGACATCACTTCCGCTCGCTGCGGCGCGGCTTTGACAACTCCAACCAAAACGCAGACGGAGAGAAGAACAAGGACCGAGGATAAATAAAAGGGCCAACTAAAACCAAGCGCGTCCGCCAAAATACCAGATACCCATATCGTGATTGGCGTAATGGAAGACGAGATGGTCTTATAGGCGCCAAGATCGATAGAAGTCTGCTCCGCGGTTGAGAACTCCAACTTTAGTTGATTGTAATAGACCACATTGGCGGCAAGGAACAGTTGATACAGGAAGACAAAAACCAAAAATAGATAAAGCGGCATGGGGACTGCCATGGCCAGGCAAACAGGCAAAAGCAACAGGCCGCACACGATCAATCGCTTTTCTGGCTCCCAGTCGTCCCTGACATACTTGGAGATAAGGGTCGCGCTGATTCCATGAAGGACCAGGCCCGTCATCATAATGGTCCCCACAACAGCGGGTGATAGACCAAAGACCACTGTTAGATAAACCGGTAGAATAACGATGCCCCATGCGTCCGATGCCCCGTTGAGAAGACCACGGGCAAGCCCCAGACACTTAATTTTCCTATCCACCGATCCCCAGATCTTGAGTATTGGCGTCTTTATTTTCTCCTTCAAATCCGGAAGATAACGCAGGCCGACCACAGTGGCCCCTGCGGTGAAGAAGCCAAGGATTGTGATGGAGTAGTCTAAGGGAAGAACGGCGATCAGCACGCCGCCAAGAAACATGCCTATACCCCTGGCGACGTCGTATATTCCCTTCAACATATTGATGTGGAATCGCTGAGTTTCCTTAAGGGAAAAGTGCTTTACATAAACCGAGCTCATTAGGGGGAGGGGAAGGAGCCCACGCATAAACCTCTCCAGGTTGACAACCGCCAGAGTGGGTTTAAAGATATAGAGGCAGGTGATAAGGCTATGCAGACCAAGGGCACCAATAAAACTCCGCCTATATCCCAGACGATTGATGACCAACCCTTCTGCCATAGGGCCGAATATCTCGGCGGCCTTTAAGAGAACAAAGAGAAGCGCGATTTTTGACACGGAAAGACCGACCGAGGCAAAATAGACCGGAAGTATAACTCGCATCGCTCCCAGGGTAAGGGCGACACTCCAGAATCCGAGCGCGACAACGACAATCGCACTTTTAGAGTCTTTCATCTAAAAGCTCGCCCTCACGCTCATAATGGGAGATCATTTCAAGGAGAGTAAGAGCATCTGGTCGACACTTAAGCGGACCGCTCAGCAGTGCTCTCATGCCTCGAAGAGGCTTGCCAAAGGAAATCCGATAACGAATAGGATATTCTTGCTTGAGGACCGAAAACCACGAAGGCAAATTGTCCTTAAGTTTTAATTCTAACGTTGCCGTCCTTTCCACGTGAACGGGATCCGCGCAGATATCCTTCAACCATGGGCAGCTCAATATTGCGGGTTCCGCCTGGTAGTAGCGAATATTCCAATCGACTGTGAGCCGCTCTTGTTCATTTTCGAAAGCCATCCTTTCATACATTACCAAAAGAAGGGGCTTTAACTTGTTATCGCTGAAAACTTTTCGAATTTGAGCGCAACCCTCTGGATCCGTTAGCGATGCCTCAGGACTGGGTGCCAGCTCGCGCTCCCGTTCTCTAGTCAATAGCCCTTCGAGCTGCCGGATATCTACCCTCACCCTCTTTTTTCTACTCATCCCGCCGCTTTTAATTTTCAGTTCAAGCCAATAATGTGGCAACCCGTTTAAGGAAGGGCAAGGATACTCGTATTTCCGCGCTCGTATTTTTAAATGATCAAAGCGATTCTGCAGGCCTTGCCTGAAAAAAAGAAGATCGTCCGTGTCAAAATAGATCGTCCCATGATAGGTCGTAGGCTGACCTAAAACAAATTCGCGACGAGGAATATGCCGACTTACGTCGTCACAGAAACCGGCCACCTTGCCCTGGTTGATCCCCAACTCGTATTGTCTTTCGAATCTTCCTTCTAATAAGGTCGGATTACTCATGCTTCTCCAAGGCGAGTTTCCAGTCCTCCGTATATGCCCTGATCATCCGCAGAAAAGAACCCGCCTCTTCGTGGGAACTTAAAGGCCCCTCAAACAAAAAGCCCATTCCCTCCACGGGCTTCACATAATTGCTTTCCCAAATGGGGTATCTCCGCTGGAGACCTTCGATCCATTCCGGCAGCGTCCCGTGCGGGTATTTAAACTCTAGAATAATTTGTTTTGCCTTTCCCGCGGGCGGCTCAACCGGGTATTTCCAGGTGTCATAGGAGTAGACATCCTCCGTGACAGGGTAGTACTGGATATCCCAATCCACTGACAGTCGTTCGCCGCCGTTTTGAAACGCCACACGTTTATACGTGACCAAAAGGCAGGGCTTCAGACCCCAGGTGAAGAATGTCTCGCGTGTCTCGGCATAAAGGTTGCCGATCGCGCGCGCATCCGCTTCTTCCCGGTTGTCGTCCAGGACTCTTTCCATCACGTCGTCCCCGTCCAGAAAAGGTCTCAAGGTCGCCCTCTTGATCCTGAACCTCCTCTTTCTCCGGTGGTCGCGGTTCCTGTTTTTCACTTCGATCCAATATTCCGAGATGGGTTCAGGGGATTGTCCGTAGCTCTCGTACGCCCGCAGTCGGACAAGGATATGACAGCGACGGATCAAGAGAATGCAACGCAACAGGTCATAATCCTTATTGTCAAAATACACGCTTCCCACTAGTGTAATGTCCTGCACCGGCGCCAGCCCATGCGGCTCCAGGAAGCCTTTCAAATCCCGCCACAAGCCCGCCATCTCGTCTTCGCGGATGCCGATCAGGTATTTTCTCTCGAGTCGGTCGATGTAGATGGGATTTCTTGCTGAAGTCCCCCCGTTGCCTGAAGCCAAATTCATTGAAGACTCCTCCGGTCCAACCGGCTCTCGACGGATCCTCCGCCGGCGCGTTTCCGAAACGTTACATCACCACATCCAATCCTATAGCCCGCCCTTGCGCATCCAATGTTACGGTTGCGATTGCCCGACCATCTGCGGAGAAGTGACGTATCAGTTTCCTTTCCTCCTCCTCGAGCGCCTCAACTTTGCTGAACACTGTGCCAACCAGTTGCCCGATCCGAAATACGTCTTCCTGCCTCACCCTGGCGATGTCGTGCATGGACCACTCCAGCGGAAATTTGATGCCGCGGTATTTGCGGCGTTTCACGTCTACGATCCAGATCGAATTCCGGTGGATATCGACACACGCGAACAGGTCCTTTCTCAACTCAGTCGTGTTCTGCAAGAATTCCGATATCAGCTCCGGCCTCTCGATGCCGGAAAGGCCCGCGAGCGCGATCTCGCTGACAGACCGACAGTCTTCGTCGATAAGGACCAGCTTTCCTCGCCGCGTGTCCGATATAAAATAACCGCCATCTCGTCTCCGCGACAACTTATGGGGATTGACCAGCCCAGAAATAACTTGCCGGACCTCGCCCGTGACTCTATCGATGATTATGCCCGCGCCCTGATGGAAAAGGCTCGCGAGGATCCGGCCGTCACCATCGTAGCGCGCGCTGTTGAGATGCGCCGGGATCAACCGCGTCGCGACCCCGAACTCGAACTTCAGCGGATCTTCCACAAGGATGACTTCTCGCCCTAGGGCCGTCAGAGCTTCTCTTTGTTCAGGAGAACGCACTACATGATGCCCGAGCATCGCCCTGTCGAAGCCGTGCTCCCATGCAAACCATTCCCAGATCACCTCTCCGCTTTGCGTGTCGAACTCGAGAATAGCGTCGAATCCGGAGGAAGCGACTAAAAGCCTCTTTCCGTCCGCTGAAAATTGCACGGTGTGAACTTGACTGAGCCACGGATGCCGAAAGGGCGCTTCCTTCGCGGTTTCCATGTCAACCAGCCTGACGTAGTTGGCGCCTGCCAGAGCCATCCTGCCTCTGCGCGCATCGACAGCATACGGCTCAAGCGCAGAAAAAGCCCACTCTGACTCGGCGAGATCCCAATTAAGACGATCGTGAGACAAAGGAAATGCGGCGACAAAGCCGTACACGTACTGGCGGGCGCTCTCGCGTCCGAAAACATCCGGTCTCGGCCTTTTAAGTTGCTCCACCTGACGGTCATTTTTGTGAATCTGCACGGTCGTTTTAACGGTGGCTATAATAGTCTCCCCGCGCGCAAGCCCGGAGTCGTAGTCATAGGTCATGAGCGGCACCGACGAAAAAGAAGTCCGCGCTCGGGACAGGTCGCCGTCCAGGTAAGACACGCCATCGTTTTCGAGAATTCGGATACCATCCGTCAGTTTCTCACAACCATCGCTCCCCGCCACGATCATGGCCTCCTCTCGCCAGGCGTCTCACAGTCGCCGGCTCCTCCCGTTTCAGCGTTACTCCTCATGTGATCCCAATATTCGTGTTCTTCCGCCAGTTCCTGCCGATCTATCCGGCCACAGGGAAGTTCATCGCACTTTCTCGTTTTTGTTTCAGTGTGGGTCTTTATCCTGGAGGTTTAAGTTGTCGCTCAGCCACGCTTCAACCATGCTCTTTTTGAACCGCCACTGGTTCCCCACTCGAAAGGCAGGAAGTTTTTTCTGAGCCACCAAACGGTAGACGGTAAATTTATCCACCTTGAGATAGCGAGCGACTTGCTGGGTTGTCAATAAGATCTTGGGCACCTGTCTGATCGTTGTGTTGGCAGTTTTTGGCAACAGTTTGCAACCGTATACACCAGGCACACCGGGGCGGTCAAGGCAAAAATATGGCCCGCAGGCCCGGTGTTCATAAGGCCAGAGAGCCGGCCGGGCTTTCCTTACCCGGCGAAGACAGTGCCGGCCCCCTCTTTTAATCTTGCATTCAAGTCGCGTTTGTGGGACTTATGGGCCGACAACTCGGATCTGGCACCCGGACGAACTTGTTATTAGCTAGAACCACCCCAAAAAGGCTTCTTTTCTGGCTGCTGCTCATTGGCTTTCAATGTAGCGAAGCTTTCGCCGGCGGCTATGCCGTCAATCCAAAAACTGCAAAGGCGGCAAGTCAGGCTAATGCCGTCACCGCAGGAGTCGATGATCCTTCCGCTGTCTACGTGAATCCCGCCGCTCTCAGCGAGATCCAGGGGAATCAGGTTTTGGGCGGATTCACGTACGTCAACTCGCAGAGCCGCGTAGCGAACAGCGGGAGAAAATCCATCAACAGGCATGATGACACTTTTATTCCAACTCTTTTCGGCAATTACCATATGCCCGCAAATCTGACGTTGGGAATCGGTTTGTATACTCCCTTCGGCCTGGCAACCACGTATGATGCGGACAGTTTTACTCGATTTGCCGCGATTCGCTCGGAATTGAAAACCTTCTATGTTACGCCGGCCATCGCCTGGCGGCCGTCGCAATACTTCTCTCTCGGCGCCGGCGTGAGTTTCGTCCATTCCTCGGCGGTATTATCACGGGCTGTTTTTCTGGGGGGGCCAGAGGGAAGACTTAGGATCACCGACGCGGATAACGCTTTTGCCTATAATTTTGGACTGCTTCTCAAGCCGCTGAGTCGGCTGAAGCTCGGCTTCACTTACAGGAGCCGGGTGGATCTCGATTACGGAAACGCGAAGGTGAAATTCAAGGATGCGGCAATTACGGGAGGAACGGCCACGGTCGGGCGCGCCACGGGGATACACGTTCCATTGCCGCCGGTCATCAGCTTTGGGATGAACTGGCAAGTCAACCCGGCCTGGACTGTGGAATTTGTTTATGACTTCACGCGTTGGAGCGAATTTCGCCATCTCAGCGCGAAGTTTAATCCGTCTCTGCCTGCTCTTGGAGGAGTCGTTGAGATTCCCGGCTTCTCGGTTCCGCAGAACTGGAAGGACACCAGCACGCTGCGACTCGGAAGTTGGCTCAAGCTGGACGAGAAGATCGAGCTCAGGGGCGGGATTGGAGTTGACGAAACGCCGATTCCCGCCAAAACTCTTAGCCCCGCGATTCCGGGCGCTGACTGGCTTACCCTCACGGCCGGTATCGGATACGACTGCACCAAGAACTTTGGAGTCGATCTTGGTTACATGGCTGTTTTTTACAAGACGCGAAAAGTCACCAGCGACGCGCTGGAAGCGGGCAGTCCGTTGAACCCTGTGGCTCCCGGACGCGACCGATATGAAACCTTCCAAAACCTGGTCCTTCTAAATCTCCGCTATCGGTTCTGAGTCGCCTCCGCTTTTTGTGCTCGATCTTCGCCCAGGCGTCGCGCAGGCTCACGGTTCGGTTGAATATCAGTCTTCCGTTCCGGGAATCGGGATCGGACGTAGAAATTACCCACTCGCTCAAACTGGTAACTGTTTCCGGGGGCTGCGCCGGCCAGAAATGGCTCCACGCGGCAGCATGTCAATTTCTCAAGAAAAACCGGATTGATATTGCTCGTCCAATCCTCGCCGTCTTCGACTTCCTCCGGCTTTTCTTTATGGAAGAGGTGATCGTAAGGCCGCACTTCGGTCTCGATCGCGTGGGCCGCTGAAACCCAATGCAACGTCGCTTTGACTTTACGGTTGCTCGGAGCTGAGCCGCTTCCGGTCGCATCCCCCTCCCCAGAAGTCAGGAAGAGATGTCAGTGCCAACCTTTTGGCTAACTAAGCTCGAAGTGGACGAAGGGATGTACGGGATAACGACTGGTTCTAACCTTTCTTGGAAAGGCTCAAGAGTTCAAGAGACAACTCAGGCCTGACCCCGAACCTGAGGGACCAATCTGAGGATAAGGATTTTTTTAGTAACATCGGGTTGACCTATGAAACTGACCTGTCTGCGTGGACGCACAGGCAGATGATGCGCATTTCTCCCTGGCAATTTGGAGCAGATCAGAGGGTGCATAGGTAACGTATTAGAACTCAAAGAATATTCTGTAATGTTTGAACGTTCCTCTAGCCCTTCGGTAATGGCAAATTAATTTGATTTTTTCTTCCCCATGTTCGATCTGGCCATCAACCATGCATCTATCATTTCTTGCTTGAAGCGCCATTGATTACCTACTTTGAAGGCGGGGATTTTCTTCTCGGTGACCAGGCGATAGACAGTAAACTTGTTAACATTTAAGTAACGGGCTATTTCCTCCGGCGTTTGTAGATCGCCAAATCTAGCACCCCGGTCGGCCGCCGGCGTTTTCTGCTGTTCCGAAAATTTGGCTGCAAGACGAAGATCATGCTCCCGCTGCACCGTAAAGGCCTCGCAAGCTTGTTTAAGGATTGTCTCCAGCTCAGGAATATCCCAAGGCTTGGTTACGTATTTGGAGATGGCGGCCGAGTTGACCGCCTCGACGACCAAATCCAAGTCGGAGTACGCCGTAGTCAGAATACGAATCGCATTAGGGTGTAGTTGGCGGGCCCGCTGCAAGAACTCGACTCCTTTTTCACCGGGCATCCTCTGGTCAGTTATCAGAAGGCCGATCTCGTCTCGATGTTGTTCCAAGAGGCGATACCCCTCCGAGGCATTGACGGCGCTTAGAATCTTAAACTTGCCCCCGAAGGCTCGGGTAAAATATTTGAGCGATTTTTCCTCGTCATCGACGTAAAGGATGGCGCACTTGCCATAATCATAAAGAGGTTCCATGGTCTCTCCTCTGCAGCCGACGGGCCTTATTGGCTTTGTACCAATACGGAAAACTGTCCAGCGGGCTGCTTCGTTCTACGCTAAAATCCTTGGTCCAAGTCCATAATCGTTTCGCCGGTGCGCCTGGTTCACTGTCGCTGATATTTGGGGAGGAGTCTCGTATTGGTTGAACCTATTCTTCGTAAAGAGACGCGTGGATACCTCCACCACACCTTCTCCGTCGATCGATTGAAGCGCGTTTGAGACGTTCATGGATACCTGCTTTATTTGTTCCTTGTCAATCAATATTTTCGGAAGACTCGCGGTGGCCAGCGACGAATCTGGATCCCTTCGCCTGAGTCTGCAAGATTCTTGCTATACTTTCAACGACCTCGTTAACATTCTCCGCTCAACCTAAGCAAAATCTTCGGGACATTCGAGCCCGTTCCGAAGGAACAGCGCTCCACGGGTTTGTCAAGCCTAACTCGCGCTCCTTGTTTCATAACCCTGACTATGGCTGGGAGAAAGAACTTCAAAAAGAAAAGCGAGAGCGGAGACAGTGTGACTACGGCCTTTCTTCTCCTGAGAAACGAAACAAACCCAAGTAAAAGAGAGCGCAAAAAGATCGGTGCCTGGAAAACGGTCCATAAGATGGGGGCTTATCTGCAGCGCAAAATCAAACCCAGAAATACCTCTTGCATATTATAACGTGGTTGCATACAGTAGAATAACTCTTGGGCCGTTGTCAAGAGACCGTCATCTGAAATCTTCCTTTGCCGGCAGAAGAGGAACCTTTGGGGACAAAGAGGAATCCTTCACGCAAGGCATTTAAGCACTTGCATGAGACTGAGGCGAGTTACGATTTTGGCTGAGCGGCCCCTAGAAGATTTTTTCTATTCCGCCTTGGTCCGAATGACCTAAGTTGCTCACCTGAGATCGAATAGACAGGCTAGACAAAAGTGTCTTTAAGACTGCGCCCGAAAGAAGTCATACAACGGCTCCTCCTGGTTCGAGATGGGACGTGCTGGCATGGGTCTGATTGTCGCACTTCATGGCATTTATCCCTGCGTATCCCGCCTAATCCGTTCCGGTCAGATGAAAAGTGATACTAAGTTACATGTAGAACAACCGGGAGCAAGGGACAGTATTATCGTCTGTCGCACGGGCCAGGGCTACGAAGTTCGTGCTACCCCTCTTCGCATCACCCGCCACGTGGTGGCCTTTGAAGTCTATAATCCCTACAGCATACTCCAGCTTTCCGAAGTTCTAAGGGAATTCAGAATCATCGTCAATGACCGGCTGATCTATTCCGGTCGCGCTACCGTCAGTAACCTCGTCAATACAGGCATCATGCTGGTCTGTGAAGCGACACTCGATGAGGCTTGGCTCGATGTGGATCTTTTCGCCCTTATCACTCAGCCGAAAAAACTCCAGGCGGATTTCGCCAATTTTCTGAGGGAATGGGGAAGGATACGCATCATTCTGCCTAAGTACAAGGTGGTACTAGCAGACATGCAAAACTACTTCATGGATCTCAGGCGTTGGCTGGAACAGGTGGAGTTGGGGATACGCTCCTCGCCTTCCGGCGACCGTCTGAAACTCGAGCGAGAAGTCATCCACGAATTGGCTCCGACGATCCTACCCTCTATCGATTCTCTCTTTGCGAGGTTTGAAGAGGCAGCCGACGAAGTGGACAAGGATCTGCAGCCGTTTCATAGAACCTACGCCAGACGACAGCTCCATCC